>NZ_JAVKSH010000013.1:0-16423 GCF_039583805.1 Mycobacterium sp.
GGCCCGTTTTGGCGCGTTCCGGCGATGCGGGTATTGTGGGGTAACGGCGCAGCATATGTGTCGGCTTCTTGTGTGCCCAGTCTTGGAATTACTTCCGATCATCGGTTCACGTCATGCAGCCGGCCGGTGCTGCACCGAACCGGGCGGGTTGACGAGGACACGGAGGATCGCGGCACAGCAATGGCCAAAAAGGACGGTGCCATCGAGGTGGAGGGCCGGGTGGTCGAGCCGCTGCCCAACGCGATGTTTCGCATTGAGCTGGAAAACGGCCACAAGGTGCTCGCCCACATCAGCGGCAAGATGCGGCAGCACTACATCCGCATCCTGCCCGAGGACCGGGTGGTGGTGGAGTTGTCTCCCTACGACCTGTCCCGGGGCCGCATCGTGTACCGGTACAAGTAGCCGACCGCCCGAACCGCGCCAGCCAGCGAGAAGACAGGATCGAACACGCCGTGAAGGTCAACCCGAGTGTCAAGCCGATGTGCGACAAGTGCAGGGTGATCCGCCGGCACGGGCGGGTCATGGTGATCTGCTCCGATCCGCGCCACAAGCAGAGACAGGGTTAGTCAAGGCTTCCGCGGCACAACTGAATACAGACCTCCCAGTACCAGTGAGCGGATGGAATATTTTCCAGATGGACCGCTCATCGACGTCCGGAACGGAGGCCGGACCCCGGAGCACTCGGCCGGGAACGGGCTGGGATCAGACCTCCGCATAGAGAGGGAATGCCACCCATGGCTCGACTTGTGGGCGTCGACCTGCCGCGCGACAAGCGCATGGAGGTCGCGTTGACCTACATCTTCGGCATCGGCCGGACCCGGTCCAGCGAGATTCTGGCCGCTACCGGCATCGACAAGGATCTGCGCACCAAGGACCTCACCGACGACCAGCTGACCCACCTGCGCGACTACATCGAAGCCAATGTGAAGGTGGAGGGCGACCTGCGGCGCGAGGTGCAGTCCGACATTCGCCGCAAGATCGAGATCGGCTGCTACCAGGGTCTGCGGCACCGCCGCGGCCTGCCGGTGCGCGGCCAGCGGACCAAGACGAACGCGCGGACCCGCAAGGGCCCCAAGCGCACCATCGCGGGCAAGAAGAAGGCCAGGTAACCCCATGCCACCGAAGAAGGCGACGGCGACGTCCAAAGCGCCCAAGAAGGGCCAGAAGACCCGGCGGCGGGAGAAGAAAAACATCCCGCACGGCGCCGCGCACATCAAGAGCACGTTCAACAACACGATCGTCACGATCACCGACCCGCAGGGCAACGTGATCGCGTGGGCGTCGTCGGGGCATGTCGGCTTCAAGGGTTCCCGCAAGTCGACGCCGTTTGCCGCGCAGCTGGCCGCCGAGAATGCGGCGCGCAAAGCCCAGGAGCACGGGGTGCGCAAGGTCGACGTGTTCGTGAAGGGCCCGGGCTCGGGCCGGGAGACGGCGATCCGCTCGCTGCAGGCCGCGGGCCTGGAGGTCGGCGCGATCTCCGACGTCACACCCCAGCCGCACAACGGTTGCCGCCCACCCAAACGGCGTCGGGTCTAGTCAGGGTCGAGGGAGGAGAACAATCCATGGCTCGGTACACCGGACCCGTCACCCGCAAATCGCGCAGGCTGGGCGTCGACCTGGTCGGCGGCGATCAGTCTTTCGAGAAGCGCCCTTACCCGCCCGGGCAGCATGGCCGCGCGCGGATCAAGGAGAGCGAATACCGTCAGCAGCTGCAGGAGAAGCAGAAGGCGCGCTTCACCTACGGCGTGATGGAGAAGCAGTTCCGTCGCTACTACGAGGAGGCGGTGCGCCGTCCCGGCAAGACCGGTGAGCAGCTGCTGCAGATTTTGGAGAGCAGGCTCGACAATGTGGTCTACCGCGCGGGGCTGGCCCGGACCCGCCGGATGGCCCGTCAGCTGGTCAGCCACGGCCACTTCACCGTCAACGGAGTGAAGGTGAACGTCCCGAGCTACCGGGTGTCGCAGTACGACATCGTCGACGTGCGGGACAAATCGCTGAACAGCGTGCCGTTCCAGATCGCGCGGGAGACCTCCGGTGACCGCCCGATCCCGAGCTGGCTGCAGGTGGCCGGGGAGCGCCAACGCATCCTGATTCACCAGCTGCCGGAGCGGACGCAGATCGACGTCCCACTCACCGAGCAGCTCATCGTCGAGTTTTACTCGAAGTAGACCCTCGGGGGCTCGAAGGAGAACCGGCCCCCGAGTACCCCCAAAGACGTCATATGGCGGACGTCGAAAGGAACAACAAACACCATGCTGATCTCACAGCGACCCACCTTGTCCGAAGAGGTTGTCGGCGACAGCCGCTCGCAGTTCGTCATCGAGCCGTTGGAGCCCGGATTCGGCTACACTCTGGGGAATTCGCTGCGCCGGACCTTGCTTTCGTCGATTCCCGGCGCGGCGGTTACCAGCATCCGTATCGACGGCGTGCTGCACGAGTTCACCACCGTGCCCGGCGTCAAGGAAGACGTCACCGACATCATCTTGAACCTCAAGGGTCTGGTGGTGTCCTCCGAGGAGGACGAGCCGGTGACGATGTATCTGCGCAAGCAGGGCCCGGGTGAGGTCACCGCCGGCGACATCGTGCCGCCGGCCGGTGTCACGGTGCACAACCCCGACATGCACATCGCGACGCTGAACGACAAGGGCAAACTCGAGGTCGAGCTCGTCGTCGAGCGTGGCCGGGGCTACGTCCCGGCTGTGCAGAACAAGGCGTCGGGCGCCGAAATCGGCCGCATTCCAGTGGATTCCATCTACTCGCCGGTGCTCAAGGTCACCTACAAGGTGGACGCCACGCGGGTCGAGCAGCGCACCGACTTCGACAAGCTGATCCTCGACGTGGAGACCAAGAGTTCGATCGCGCCGCGTGACGCACTGGCGTCGGCGGGCAGGACGCTGGTCGAATTGTTCGGCCTGGCACGCGAACTGAACGTCGACGCGGAAGGTATCGAGATCGGGCCGTCGCCGGCCGAGGCCGACCACATCGCGTCCTTCGCCCTGCCGATCGACGACCTGGACCTGACCGTACGGTCCTACAACTGCCTCAAGCGTGAGGGTGTGCACACGGTCGGCGAGCTGGTTTCGCGGACCGAGTCCGACCTGCTCGACATCCGCAACTTCGGGCAGAAGTCGATCGACGAGGTGAAGGTCAAGCTGCACCAGCTGGGGCTTTCACTCAAGGACAGTCCCGCTCACTTCGACCCGTCGCAGGTCGTGGGCTACGACGCCGCCACCGGCACGTGGTCCAACGACACCGGTTACGACGACCACGACTACGCCGAAACCGAACAGCTGTAACGGCAGCCATTCAAGACAGGAGCCTCAGCAATGCCCAAGCCCACCAAAGGCCGTCGCCTCGGCGGGTCGTCGTCGCATCAAAAGGCGATTCTGGCCAACCTGGCGACGTCGCTGTTCGAGCATGGCCGGATCACGACCACCGAGCCCAAGGCGCGGGCGTTGCGGCCCTACGCGGAAAAGCTGATCACCCACGCCAAGAAGGGCACGCTGCACAACCGGCGTGAGGTGCTCAAGAAGATCCGCGACAAAGATGTGGTGCACAGCCTGTTCGCCGAGATCGGGCCGTTCTTCGCCGACCGCGTCGGCGGCTACACCCGCATCGTCAAAGTCGAGGCGCGCAAAGGCGACAACGCCCCGATGGCGGTGATCGAGCTGGTGCGGGAGAAGACGGTGACGTCGGAGGCCGACCGGGCCCGCCGGGCCGCCGGCACCAAGTCGGCGGCCGCCCCCAAAGCTGCCCCGGAGCCGGCCGTCGCCCCGGACCCGGCCGTCGACGCCACGGTCGAGGCCGAGTCCGACGAGTCGCCTGCCGACGACGAACCCGCCGAGGCCGAGTCCGACGAGTCCTGAGGACACCGTGAACGTGCCCGCCACCGACGCCGGTGGCGGGCACGTTCGTCTTCGCGTCGATATCGCCTACGATGGAACGGATTTCGCCGGCTGGGCAGCACAGCCGGGTCAACGCACGGTGGCGGGAGTTCTCGACGATGCGCTGTCCACGGTGTTTCGGGCACCGGTAAGGCTACGCACGGCCGCGCGCACCGACACCGGCGTGCACGCCGCCGGGCAGGTGGCGCATGCCGATGTCCCGGTCGGTGCGCTGCCCAACGCCTACCCGCGCTCACCGCGGCCGGCTGAATCGGAATTCCTACCGCTGGTGCGGCGCCTCGCCCGGTTACTGCCCAGCGACGTCCGGGTTCGCCAGATCGACCGGGCACCAGCGGGTTTCGACGCTCGATTCTCGGCCCTGCGCCGGCATTACGCCTACCGGCTGTCGACGGCGCCCTTCGGGGCCACTCCGCAGGAGGCGCGCTACGTCACCGCCTGGCCGCGCGGCCTGGACGTGGACGCGATGGCGGCGGCGTCACAAGCTTTGTTGGGGTTGCACGACTTTGCCGCCTTCTGCCGTCACCGCAAGGGCGCCACCACCATTCGCGACCTGCAGCGACTGGAGTGGTCGCGCGACGGCGAACTGGTCACCGCGCACCTCAGCGCCGACGCATTCTGCTGGTCGATGGTGCGATCGTTGGTCGGGGCGTTGCTGGCGGTCGGAGAACACCGGCGCAGCGCGGCCTGGTGCCAGGAGCTGCTCACCGCCACACAGCGATCCAGCGACTTGACGGCCGCGCCGGCGCGGGGGCTGACGCTGATCGGGGTGGACTACCCACCCGAGGGCGAACTGGCGGCGCGGACCATCATCACCCGCGGCCTGCGTTCGCCTGACTGAGCCGGCCGGGCCCGCGGTCGGCTACCGGAGCCTGGCCGCCACGAAGTCGGCGGCCTGCCCGACCATGTCGGAGTTGAGATAGGCGCCGGCCAGGTGCTCAGGCCAATTGTTTTGCCAGGTGTTGGGGTCGGCCGGGTTGCAGATCGGATCGGCGCCATGACACAACTCGATGGTCCGGTCAGCGTACGTCGGATTGAAGGCGGTGATCGGTCCCACCCATTGCGTCCCGTTGCCGAACAGCGCGACCGCGGCGATATGGTCGTCGATGCCCGGCGGCAGCGGGTTGTTGAAGCCGAAGATCGCGGTAGGCACTGCGAGCACCACGTCAGTGACGGCCGCACCGAGCGAGTACCCACCCGCGACGAGCCGGGTGCCGGGACAGTTGTCGGCCATCTGCGCAAGGTGGCCGCTCATGTCGTCGGCGCCGCGCTGAACATCGGTGTCCGCTTCGTAGTTGACGGCGTACAGGCCGATGTTTTTGCCGGGAACCCGGGATCGCAGCGCACCGAGAAGCGCTGTGCCGATCTGGCCGGCGCCGGGCGGCTCAAGTCGGCCCCGGGCGAACACCAGTTGCGCGTCCGGACACGACGCCGCCGAAGCCGTTGGTGTGGGCACCACTGCGAGCGCGATCACCGCTACCGCGAGCAGCGCGGCCACCGGACGAATAGCCGACCGGTGGGTGGTCGGCACCCGGCAGCCGAGGCATCCCCGCGGCCGCGGGCTCGCTGACGGTGTGCGCACAGCACGATATTAGTCCAGCTAACTGAGATGCGCTTCGGGTTGCTCACCCGCAACTGCGGAGGCGGCGAGGCGGGCCGCGATGAACCTGGCCGCCTGATTGGTCAAGCCGGGCACGTAGCCGTCGACGTGAAAACTGAACTCATTGCCGGGGCCGGCGTGACAGATCGGGTCGCCGGCGCTGCACAGGTCGATGGCCTTCGAGCCCAGCAGCGTACTTTGTTGGGAAATCGGGGTGCCCGCACGATCAGCGATGTTTCCGAACGTGGCCAGGGCCGTGATGTTGTCGACGTACTCGGTGGGCAGCGGACTACCGAAGGTGATTCCGCCGACCGGGACGCCGGCCACGATGTCCATCACCGACGCGCCCTGCGAGAAGCCACCCAGCACGATCTTGGTGTCCGGACATTCGCGCACCACGTTCTTGACCCGGGAGATGGTGTCTTTGGCGCCGTCGCCTCCGCCGAGTTGCAGTCGACCCGCCCGATAGTTCACGCCGTAGGCGTCGATGTTCAAGCCGGTGTCGGCGCGCAGCGAGTCGACCAGCGCCTGGCCGATCGGACCCAGGCCGGGCGGCTCACTGGTGCCGCGGGCGAAGATCACCTCGACGTCGGGGCAGTCCGTGGCGGCGGCTGACGGCACCCCGCGCGGCGTGATGCTCGATGTGACCAGCAGCGCGCCCGCGGCCAGCACGGCGGCGGCGCCCAGCCCAGCCCAGCCCAGCCCAGCGCGGCGCCGCGGCCAGCGGAAACGGGCCGTCGACGGGGTTACGCCGGTTGTGCTCACACGCCGATATTACCGGCCGGGCCGCACAGGTGCCCAGTTCGACGACGGCGACCCGGCCGCTGTGGATCGGCGTAATGGTGGTGCTGCCAGGGTCGCCTATGCTGATCGCCACGCACTCGGGGGGCCTATGGCACGGCAACGGACATCGCGGCTGGATGTCAGCGGGTATCTGTTTGTGCTGCGGCGCGTGGAGCGGGCGCTGTTGCGCAGGGAAGTCCCCGCCGGCGACGACCCGGTCCACGCACCGGCTTGGTCGCTGCTGGCCGGTTTGGCGCTGACGACGGTCCTGGCGGCGGGGTGTGCGGTGCTGGCGGTGCTGCGGCCGCACGGGTCCCTCGGCGACGCGCCGATCGTCATGGCCCGAGAATCCGGCGCGCTCTACGTCCGGCTGGGTGACACCCTGCACCCGGTGTTGAACCTGGCCTCGGCGCGGCTGATCGTGCAGTCGGACAGCGACCCGCGGCCGGTGGCCGAGTCCGAACTGCGCGCCACCAAACGGGGCCCGCTGCTCGGCATCCCGGGCGCTCCGCAGTCCCTGCCCGAGCCGTTGGCCGCCGGGGACGACCGCTGGGCGGTGTGCGACGCCGCCGCGCCGGGCACCACGGCGGTGGTGGACCCGGTTGACACGCCGTCATCGCATCGACTGACCCCTGCCCAGGCGCTGCTGGTGACGCCGGACTCCGGCGGATCGACCTACCTTGTCTACGACGGTCGACGCGCGGTCGTCGACCTTGCCGAGCCCGCGGTTGTGCATGCCCTGCGACTGGAAAATGCTGTCCCACAGCCGGTGTCGCGGATATTGCTGAACGCCATTCCGGAGGCGCCGCCGATAGCACCGCCGCGGATTTCCGGTGCCGGCGGCCGCGGGCCGGCCACGCTGCCCGGATTCCCGGTCGGCAGCGTGCTGCGGCTGACACGTGCCGACGGTGACGAGTACTACGTCGTGCTCGGCGACGGCGTCCAGCGGGTCGGCCACGCGGCCGCGGACCTCATTCGCTTCACCGACTCGCGCGGCACGCGCACGATCGTCGCGGTGGCGCCGGACCTGATCCGCGCCACGCCGACGGTCGACGAACTTGCGGTGTCGACGTTTCCCGACCAGGTGGCCACCCTGCGGGTCGGCGACGGCGCCGCGCTGTGTGTGATCTGGGCGGCCGTCGAGCCGGGCAGCGCCGCGACCTCGGTGCTCGTCGGCGGGCTCCCGATCCCGGCCGGACACGCGGCGGTGACCCTAGCGCAGGCCGACGGTACCGGCCCGGCGCTCGACGCGGTATACCTGCCGCCCGGCCGCGCCGCCTACGTGCGCGCGACCGGCCTTTCCGGGTCCGACGCCGACGGCGGCACCCGCCACCTGATCATCGACACCGGTGTGTGCTTCGGCATCCGCGACGACGGCTCCGCCGGTGATCTCGGTTTGCCGGCAACGGCACTCCCGGCGCCGTGGCCGGTGCTGGCCGCGCTGCCGTCGGGACCGGAGTTGTCCCGGTCGGACGCGTCAGTCGCCCGGGACAGCCTGGCCGCCGCCGGGGTCCGGGTGCGCCCGGGTCCGCCGTAGCCGCGCCGTCACCGAGCCGGCGGCTGCCACCAAAGCCGCCACCGCAAGGCAGATCGCGGCCCCGGTGAACGCCGTACGACGCGCGGTCGGGCCGGCCGGCCGGGATGCTGCCGGGGGGTGCACCGCGACGGGTGGCGTCGGCGTGGCGGCACCGCCGTCCGACGGGGCGTCGGTGCTGACCGCCGCCAGGAAATCGACCAGGCCGTTGCCGACGAGCGGATTCCATCCGCCGGGCGGGTGATGCGCGGTGGCTTCGATGCGCTGCATCACCTGACGGGCCGTCATGGCCGGAAAGCGCGACCGGATCAGGGCCGCCAGGCCGCTCACCACCGGTGCGGCGTAACTGGTGCCCGACAGCGGCTGTCCGCCCAGGGTATCGACGGTGCCGTCGCCCGACGGGCTCAGCGATACGGCCGACTCGCCGGGTGCGGCGACATCCACCCAGGGGCCGGCCAGTGTGAACGACGACGGCGCGCCGCGTGGGTTCACCGAACCCACGGTGAGCACGTAATCGTCGTACCAGGCCGGGCTGACCGCGACCGTCGCGGTGTCCCAGCTTGTCTCGGGCCGCTGAGCCGGGCAGTTCCCGGGTCCGCCGGTGTTCCCGGCAGCCGCGACGACGACGGCGTTCTTTGCGTCGACGGCGTAGGCCAGCGCAGCTCCCAGGGCTCGGTCGTCGAGGGTCGTCCCGACCGGGACGCACGCGACCGCGGAGATGTTGATCACCGAGGCGCCCAGGTCGGCGGCGGCGCGAACGGCGCGGGCCATGGTGTCGACGTCGCCGAATCCGGTGCCGGATGGATCGGCCGCCGCGGCGAACTTGACGCTGGACTGTCGGATGCTGATCAGCCGGACATCCGGGGCGACGCCGCCGAATCCGTCGCGGTGAGCGGGATCGGCTGCGGCGGCGATGATTCCGGCCACCGCGGTGCCGTGGCCGTCGCAGTCCTGTAAGCCGTCGCCGGTGAACACGTAGTCGCCCCCGGCGGCGGTCTGGGGCAGCCGCGGGTGCGGCGCGACGCCGGTGTCGATGACCGCCACCCGCTGCCCGGAGCCGCGGCTGAGCCGCCACACCGGTGTCAGGTCGAGTCCGGCGAGTTGGCGCGACGTGCTGGGGCTGCCGGCGTCGGGGGTTCTCGACGGCGCGGCGCAGATGTCGCGTTGCACGGTCGGCTGCGGCGGCGCAGGTGGCGCCGGCCGGGGCAGCAGCGTGTGGTCGATGGGCGGTGGCGCAATCGCGCGCGCCGCGGGTGCTGCAGACGCGGACAGCACCGCCAGCACCGCGACCACCGGGTACGCCAGCGCCCGGGACGGCGTCACAGCTGCATACCCCGGGCAGCGCCGAAAAGCCCGCAGATCCAGCACGCCAGCGGCACGACTCCGGCCAGCGCGGCGTACTCCAGCACCGCGACGCCGCGTCGCGCCGGGGCGGACAGCGCGATCGGAGAACGGCGCCTGCCCGGAAGGGTCAGGGCCAGCGCCAGCGCTGCCGCCGTGGTGGCGATCAGCGGCGTCTGCGCCGGGTAGGCCATGCCCGCCGCGCCGAACGCACAGCTCAGCGCGCCCATTCCGGTCACGAGGAGCGACGCGGATCGTGTCGGGTCACGGTGCGCGCGAGCGCGCAGCAGCAGCAGCACGCCGGTCAGGACACTCAGCGCCACCCCGCGCGGGTGCGACGCACCGTCCCGGCCCGCGCCGAATGCTGCGCCGGCGGCTCCGAGCGCCGCTGACACCGACGACGCACCGACCAGCGCGGTCAACCGGACGTCGGCGCGAATCGCGTTGGCGCGCAGCAGCTCACGCGCCGATGGCGAATCGTCGTCGCCGAGCCGGGGGGACAGGCCAGACAGCAGGATCGACACCGGCGCCGATGCTTCCAGCAGGCCCAGCGATATCACGGTGACCACCGCGGCGACGGCCTGCAGCGGCGCGGCGGTGAGGGTGCCCACCAACGCCGCGGCCGCGACCAGCGACGCCACGACGGCAATCACGACGAACAGCGTGGCGCTCCGGTCGAGTACCTGCAGCACGATGACGGACGCGACGCCTGCAGCCGTCGCGGCCAGCAGCGCGTGCGGAACGCCCGGGGCGCCGGGGACCGCGAGAAGACCGGCGACCGCCGCGAACCCGACCGCGAACAGGGCCGGCATCCGCCCCGCAACGGCGTCGCGACACCCGCGGTGCGAGAACGCCGCCGCGGCCAGAGCCACGCCCGCGATGCCCGCGGCGATCGCCGCGGCCGCGACCCGATGGGCGTCGCCGCTGCGCAGCCCTGCCTGCATCAGCGTCGCCGCCGCCGCGCCGGCCGGCCAGCTCGCGGTGACGACGGTGGTGAGCCGCGCGCCCCGGCCGGTCCACGGCCGCGCCGCGGCCAGCGACATCGACACCGCCTCGGCCGGGTCGTCGAAACCCGGCGCCGGCAACTGTGCCTGCGACCGCGTCACCAGCAGCACCTCGCCGTCGCGGATTCCGTTCTGGCCCAGTGTCTGCGACGCCTCGAGCGTACTGCCGCCAGGGCGGGACAGCTGGTAGCCGGCAGCGACCGGGTCATCGCCGTGGCCGGTGCCGGCCGTCAGCATGTCCATGATCGCCGGGATCAGCGACACCACCGGCACGGCTATCGGCAGCGCCAGGTCGACCTGGACGGCGCCGTGGCACAACGACACCCGGCACAGGTCACCGTCGGGCATCTGCGACCTCCCCGCGCCGATGAGCGTGCTGCCCCGCGCACGTTAGCGCACCGCCGCGCCGACGGTGTGCGGCGATCCACAGCCGACTTGGCTGCGGCGAGGGCGACGGCTACCGTCGCCGTACGACATCGCTGCCGTGGGGGAGGACCGAGGTGGACGTGTCCGACGATGGTTGCGCGACTGTGGAGTTCCTCCTCGCACCTCGACTGACGCCGCCGCCGTTCGATCACGCCGACGTTGCCGTCGCGCCACCACCCGCCGCGGCGCGGCGCGAGCCGGGCAGCCCGATGGTGCGGCTGCTGCCGGTGGTGGTGGCGGTCG
Organism: Mycobacterium sp.; assembly: GCF_039583805.1. Taxonomy (GTDB): domain Bacteria; phylum Actinomycetota; class Actinomycetes; order Mycobacteriales; family Mycobacteriaceae; genus Mycobacterium. The sequence continues at coordinate 10,834 of NZ_JAVKSH010000013.1, forward strand.
TGACCGCCGGCATGTTCGCGGCGATGGTGTCCGCCCGGTCGGGCACCGTGCGCACCCCGATGTTCGTGGTGTTCCCGCTGCTGATGCTGCTGTCGACGGCCGCGGCGGCGGTCACGAATCGCCGCGGCCGCGAGGTCGGCACCGAGCGCGCCGACTACCTTGCCTATCTCGCTGACCTGCGTGACGATGTGACCAAAGCCGCTGTTGCGCAACGTTCGTCGCTGCTATGGTGTCATCCGGACCCCGACGCGTTGTGGACGCTGATCGGTGGCCGCCGGATGTGGGAACGGCGAGCGGGCGATCCCGACTTCTGCGTGACGCGCGTCGGGACCGGGACCGTGCCGCTGGCGATGCGCCCGGTGCCGCCGCCCCGCGGACCGGCCGACCGAACCGACCCGGTGACCGCGTCGGCGTTACGCCGCTTCCTGCATACTCACTCGACAATCCCGGCCGCGCCGGTCACGGTGTCGTTGCGCGGGCTTTCGGATGTGACCGTTAGCGGTGACGCGGCCGAGGCGCGCGGGCTGGTGCGCGCGCTGGTCTGCCAACTCGCGGTGCTGCACAGCCCGACCCGACTGCGCATCGTCGGCGCGATCGACCAGCGTTGCGCGGCGCACTGGGGCTGGCTGAAGTGGTTGCCGCACAACCAGCATCCGCGTGACAGCGACGACGCCGGTGCGCTGCGGATGGTGTACCCGACGCTGGCCCGGGCGCGTTACGCGTTGTCGGCGTTGCACGCGGATCACGTGGTGATCGTCGCCGACGGCGACGAACACGACGGGCACGCCGGCGTCGCGGCCGACGGTGTCACGGTGCTTCGGATCGGCGACCCCGCCGACAGGACCCCGCCCGCAGGTACCGCGCGGGTGCAGGTGACGTGCGGCAGGCTCGCGGTGATCCACGCCGACGGCGAAGCGACGGCCGACGCGGACCAGATGAGCCCGGCCGCGGCGGTGACGTGCGCGCGCCGGCTGGCCGCGTACCGGCCCGCCGCCGCGGTCGAGGCGGCACCCGGCGGCTGGCCGGCGCTGCCGGGCATCGGCGACCCGGCCGTGTTTTCACCGACGACGTTGTGGGACAGAGTGACGCCGCGCAGCCGGCTGCGTGTTCCGATCGGCACGACGAGCACGGGAACACCGCTCGACCTCGACATCAAGGAGGCGGCCGAGAACGGCGTGGGCCCGCACGGGCTGTGCATCGGCGCCACCGGGTCGGGCAAGTCGGAGTTCCTGCGCACCGTCGCCGTGGGAATGATCGCGCGCCACCCGCCGGACGCGCTGAACCTGGTCCTGGTCGACTTCAAGGGCGGCGCGACGTTCCTGGGCCTGGAGCCGGCACCGCACGTCGCGGCGGTCATCACCAACCTGTCCGAGGAGGCGCCGCTGGTCGCCCGGATGCGCGACGCGCTGACCGGTGAGATACACCGCCGTCAGGAATTGCTCAGGGCGGCAGGCACGTGCGACAGCGTGGCGGCCTACCAGCAGGCCCGCCGAAGCGGTGCCCGGCTGGCCGCTCTGCCGGCGCTGTTCATCATCGTCGACGAGTTCTCTGAACTGCTCAGCCAGCAGCCGGATTTCGCCGACGTCTTCGGCGCGATCGGTCGGCTCGGCCGGTCGCTGGGTATGCATTTGCTGTTGGCCAGTCAACGGCTGGAGGAAAGCAGACTGCGTGGGCTGGAGTCGCACCTGTCCTATCGTGTCTGCTTGAAGACACTGTCGGCCAACGAATCACGGATCGTGCTGGGAACGTCCGACGCCTACGAGCTGCCCGGCACCCCCGGCGCGGGCTACCTGCGCACCGGCTCGTCCGATCCGGTGCGTTTCCAGACGGCCTTCGTCTCCGGGCCGTCGAACGCCGGGTCTGCCGGTGCGGTCCGCCCGCGCCCGCGCACCCCGGCGTCGGTGCGGCGATTCACCGCCGCGCCGAGCGGACCGCTCAGCCGCGGTGCGGGCACCGGCACCGCGTTGGGGCCCACGGTGTTGCAGACGGTGGTGGATCGGGTACGCGGACACGGCCCGCCCGCGCACGAGGTGTGGCTGCCGCCGCTCGGGGCGGCGCCGGCGCTGGACACGGTGCTGGGCGACGCCGCCGCGGCGGTGGCCGACCTGAGGGTCCCCATCGGCGTCGTCGACTGCCCGTTCGAGCAGTGCCGCACCCCGTTGTCCGTCGAGATGTCCGGGGCCGCCGGCAATGTCGCCGTCGTCGGTGCCCCGCAGTCCGGCAAGTCGACGGCGCTGCGCACCCTGATCACCGCCCTTGCCGCGACCCACGACCCGAGCCGGGTGCAGTTCTACTGCCTGGACTTCGGCGGCGGGACGCTGGCGGCGCTGCGGTCCTGGCCGCACGTCGGGGCGGTCGCCGGCCGAGCAGCACCGCAGCTGGCTGTCCGGATGGTCGCCGAGATCCAGGCAGTCATCCGCGCCCGGGAGGCGGTCTTCGGCGACCACGGCATCGACTCGATGGCGCAGTATCGCCGGCTGCTGGCCCGGCGCGACCCGGTGTGCGACCGGTTCGGCGACGTCTTCCTCGTCGTCGACGGCTGGGCCGCAGCGTGCCGCGAGTTCGACTCGCTGGAGGCGTCGATCACCGGCATTGCTTGCCAGGGACTGTCATTCGGGGTACACGTCATGGTGTCGGCGTCGCGCTGGGCGGAGCTGCGGCCCGCGGTGAAGGATCAGATCGGCACCCGCCTCGAATTGCGGCTGGGTGATCCCGCCGACTCCGAGATGGACCGCCGCCGGGCGCAGCACGTGCCCGAAGGCGAGCCGGGGCGTGGACTGTCCCGCGACGGATTGCACACGCTGATCGCATTGCCCCGACTGGACGGCGTCGCCTCGGCCAGCGGACTGGCCGAGAGCGCGGTCCGGATCGGCAGGGTGCTGCGGCGGCGGCACGGCGCGTGCGCCGCACCGGCGATACCGGTGCTGCCCGCCCGCGTCGAGCACCACACCGTCCTGCAGCGGGCAGCCCACCGCCGCGCAATCCTGCTCGGACTCGAGGAAAGCGAATTACAGCCAGCAGCAGTTGATTTCGGACGGTCCCCGCATCTGCTGGTGGTAGGCGAAACGGAATGCGGCAAGACCACCACGTTGCGCACCGTGTGCCGGGAGATCATGCGGACCGCGACCGCCGCGGCCGCGCAGCTCTACGTCGTCGACTTCCGGCGCACCCTGCTGGGCGTCGTGGAGTCCGAGCACCTGGGCGGCTACGCCATGTCGGCGTCGGGATGGGCGGTGTTGCTCCCGGACCTGCTCGACCTGCTGCGCGGGCGAATGCCGCCGGCCGTCGTCACCCAGGAGCAGCTGCGGGCCAGGTCCTGGTGGTCGGGACCGGACATCTATCTGGTGGTGGACGACTACGACCTGGTGGCCACCGCGGACGGTAATCCGCTGAGCGCGCTGCTGGAATTCCTGCCGCACGCCAAAGACCTCGGCCTGCACCTGGTGGTGGCGCGCCGCAGCGGGGGCGCGGCGCGGGCGATGTTCGAGCCGCTGCTGGCCGAGCTGCGAGACGCGGGCGCTCAGGCGCTGATGATGAGCGCAAGCCCGGACGACGGTCCGCTGATCGGGTCGCTGCGACCCGAGCCGCTGCCCCCCGGCCGCGGCACCCTGACCGACGGCCGCGGCGGGCGCCAACGCATACAGGTCGCGTGGAGTCCGCCGCCGTGACCGTCCACCTGATCGAGGCCGGACCGGGTTCGATCCGTCAATTATGTTGTGGCACAGCCAGGGTGGCCGACCTTGAGACGGCCCGTGCCGCGCTCGACGGTATCGACGACCCGGTGGCTCTGGTCGGGGGCGGACCGGTTGGTGTCGAGTCGCTGTGGCGAGACGTCATGCGGTCGCTGCGCTGCGCGGACCGCGGGCGCGTCGTCGTCGTCCATCCATCGTGGTGGGCTCCCACCCGGGTCGAGCGGCTCCGCGCCGCCGCCGGCGAGGCGCAGCTGCGACCGCGGTCGTGGCTGCTGGCCCGAGCCGTCCCGCGCGGCTCGCCGCACCCGGCCGTAGTCGTCGAAATCGCCGAGCGGATCGTCGTCGTCACCGGCGCCGCGGTGGTGGCCGAACCCCGCCTGGGTGAGCCGCGGGACGTCGCCGCGACGGTTGCCGGCGTCATCGCCGAACCCGACGGCCCGGTGGTGATCGACGCGCCCGCCGCGGTGGACGAGGCCGACACACTGGCGACGCTGATCGCCGAGGCGCTGTCGGCGCGGAGCGGCCGCTGCGTAGTTCGCGTCGACGACGCCGGGGTGCGGCGACTTGCCGCGGCCGCGCTGTCGCAGGACCAGGCCGATGACCGGCCGCCGGCTCCCGATGCCGCTCGCGGCGGGCGCCGCTGGATGGTCGCGGCCGCCCTGGTGCTGATCACGGCGGTGGCGGGGTCGAGTGTGCTCAGCCGCGGCCACCCGTCGGCGGGCGGCGGGACGGCGACGACCTTTCTGGTGGAAGGTGTTGTCGCGCTGGAAGTTCCAGCGCAATGGCCGGTGCAGCGGGTAACCGCCGGACCCGGCTCGGCGCGCGTGCAGGTCACCTCGCCGGTCGACCCGCAGGTGGCGTTGCACGTGACGCAGTCGCGCGTTGCCGGAGAGACGCTGACCGGCACCGCCGAGACGCTCAAACACGCGATCGACGCGGAGCCGGCCGGCGTCTTCGTCGACTTCGACCCGTCGGCGCACAGCGCGGGCCGGCCGGCGGTCACCTACCGCGAAATCCGGCCCGCACACGACATCCGCTGGAGCGTCCTGCTGGACCGCGTCGTGCGGATCAGCATCGGGTGTCAGAGTCCGCCGGGCCGTCACGACGCCGTAGACGAGGTGTGCGAGCGCGCGGTGCGCTCGGCCCGCGCGATCCGGTGAGATCGGGGAACCCGGGCCGCGCCGGCGGCGTCCTACCGACATGAGCAGACCCGCGCACACCACCACGCTGAGCACCGACTTCGACCTGATGCGGTCCGTCGCAGCCGCCACCGACGCCCGCAACGAGGAGATCCGGGCGATGCTGGCCGCCTTCATCGGCCGGATGGGCAGCGTGCCGGCGTCGGTGTGGGGCGGCGTCGCGGCGGCCCGGTTCAAGGACGTGGTGGACCGCTGGAACGTCGAGTCGCTGAAGCTGCACCGGGCGCTGCGCGACATCGCGGAGACCATTCGCTCCAGCGAGGCCGCGCTGCGGGAGGCCGCCGACGGCCATGAACGCCACATCGCCGCTGCCGGCGGGAAGCTGAGCTGACGGTGGACCCGGTGCTGTCGTACAACTTCGACGAGATCGAGCACACCGTCCGCCAGGAGATCCACACCACGTCGGCCCGCTTCAACGCCGCACTGCACGAGCTGCGGTCGCAGGTCGCCCCGCTGCAGCACCTGTGGACCAGGGCGTCGGCCGAGGCGTACCGCGTCGAGCAGGCCGCGTGGCACCAGGCCGCCACCGCGCTCAACGACATGCTCGTGGCGCTGGGAAACGCCGTCCGCGACGGCGCCGACGACGTCGCCGCCGCCGATCAGCGGGCGGCCGGCCTCTGGCTGCGGTAGCAACGCCCCGGCCGCGAAGACTCTGCGCGGTCCCGACGGAGGGGAGAGACCGGCGGGACCGCGCAGTGA
>NZ_JAVKSH010000013.1:16523-39656 GCF_039583805.1 Mycobacterium sp.
GTGATGTGCCGGGTCAGGTGATGTGCCGGGTCAGGTGATGTGCCGGGTCAGGTCCGGGTGCACAGCCGGCCACCGCCGCTGTAGGGCGTTTTGACCTGCGCGGATGCCCGCCGGTAAGCTGCGGTGTCGGCGTGTGGTACGCCGGGGCTCGGGTCTACGTCGGTCGCCGAGACCAACCTCGTCCGCAGACGCCTGACCGGCACCCGGGTCACACCGGGATCCAGTTCCCGGGAAACCGGCTCGCAGGGAAGAGAAGGTAAGCGCTGTGCCTACATACACGCCGAAGGCGGGTGACACCACGCGGGCGTGGTACGTCATCGACGCCACGGACGTAGTGCTCGGTCGCCTGGCCGTCGCGGCAGCCACCCTGCTGCGCGGCAAGCACAAGCCGACATTCACGCCCAACGTCGACGGCGGCGATTTCGTCATCATCGTCAACGCCGACAAAGTCGCCATCGGCGGCGACAAACTGCAGAACAAACTCGCCTACCGCCACTCGGGGTATCCCGGCGGCCTGCGCACGCGCACCATCGGCGAGCTGATGCAACGCCACCCCGACCGCGTCGTAGAGAAGGCGGTTGTGGGCATGCTCCCCAAGAACAAGCTGAGCCGCCAGATCAAGCGCAAACTGCGCGTCTACGCCGGGCCGGAGCACCCGCACAGCGCCCAGCAGCCGGTTCCGTTCGAGATCAAGCAGGTGAGGCAATGACGGGGACCACCGCAGCCGAGGGGACCACCGCAGCCGAGGGGATCGCCGCCGAGGGGATCGCCGCAGCCGAGGGGATCGCCGCCGAGGGGATCGCCGCCGAGCGGGCACCCGCCCCGTCCTTCGTGACCGAGGGGCCGATCCAGACCGTCGGGCGGCGCAAGGAGGCCATCGTGCGGGTGCGCCTGGTTCCCGGCACCGGCAAGTTCGACCTGGACGGGCGCACCCTGGAGGACTACTTCCCCAACAAGCTGCACCAGCAGCTCATCAAGGCTCCGCTGGTCACCGTCGAGCACGTCGACAGCTTCGACATCTTCGCCCACCTGCGTGGTGGCGGCCCCTCCGGGCAGGCCGGCGCGTTGCGCCTGGCCATCGCCCGGGCCCTGATCCTGGTTGCCCCGGAGGACCGGCCCGCGCTGAAGAAGGCCGGGTTCCTCACCCGCGACCCGCGTGCCACCGAGCGCAAGAAGTACGGCCTGAAGAAGGCGCGCAAGGCGCCGCAGTACAGCAAGCGCTGACCGGCGCGGTCGCTTTGTGGCCGCGAGCGTGCACCGATGTACGCGTTGTGCGGCGTGTCGGTGTACAAACACCCACGCTCGCGGCGTAAAGGAGACTTATGGGTCGACTGTTCGGCACCGACGGTGTGCGCGGGGTCGCCAATCGGGAGCTGACCGCCGAGCTCGCGCTGGCCCTGGGCGGCGCGGCGGCTCGGCGGCTGGCGGGCCGGGGCCGCGACCACCGGCCGATCGCCGTGGTCGGCCGTGATCCGCGGGCCAGCGGCGAGATGCTGGAAGCCGCGGTCGTCGCCGGGCTGACCGGCGAGGGTGTCGACGCGCTGCGGGCCGGGGTGCTGCCGACCCCGGCGGTGGCGTATCTGACCGGCGCCTACGACGCCGACTTCGGGATCATGATCTCGGCGTCGCACAACCCGATGCCCGACAACGGCATCAAGGTCTTCGGGCCGGGAGGGCACAAACTCGACGACGCTACCGAGGACCAGATCGAACAGCTGCTCGCGGCCGGTCCCCGACCGCGCCCGGTCGGCCCGGGCATCGGCCGGGTGGTCGACGCCGGGGATGCGCTGGACCGCTACCTTCGCCAGCTGGGCAAGGGCAGCACGGTCGCGCTGGATGGCCTGACGGTGGTCGTCGACTGCGCCAATGGCGCGGCGTCGGTGGCGGCGCCGCGCGCCTACCGGGCGGCCGGCGCACGCGTCGCCGCCATCAACGCCGAACCCGACGGGGTCAACATCAACCACCGCTGCGGGTCGACCCATCTGGATCCGCTGCGTGCCGCGGTCCGTGCCCACGGCGCCGACCTGGGCCTGGCGCACGACGGCGACGCGGACCGGTGCCTGGCCGTCGACGCCCACGGCGATGTCGTCGACGGCGACCACATCATGGTCGTGCTGGCGCTGGCCATGCACGAGGCCGGCGAACTGGCCGGCGACACGCTGGTGGCCACCGTGATGAGCAATCTCGGCCTGCACCGCGCGATGCGGGCGGCCGGCATCACCGTGCGCACCGCCGACGTCGGCGACCGGTACGTGCTCGAAGAGCTGCGGGCCGGTGCGTACAGCCTGGGCGGCGAGCAGTCCGGCCACATCGTGCTGCCGGGGTTGGCGACCACCGGCGACGGAATCCTCACCGGCCTGCGGCTGATGTCCCGGATGGCGCAGACCGGCAGGCCGTTGGCGGCGCTGGCGGCGGCGATGCGCCCGTTGCCGCAGGTGCTGATCAACGTCGAAGTGGCCGACAAAACCACCGCCGTCGCAGCTCCCGCGGTGCGGGCCGCGCTCACCCGGGCCGAGGCCGAGCTCGGCGACACCGGCCGGATCCTGTTGCGCCCCTCGGGAACCGAACAGCTGATCCGGGTCATGGTGGAAGCCGCCGACGAGGACGTCGCCCGTCGCGTCGCCAGCCGTGTCGCGGAATCTGTCGGCGCCCGGCGCTGACGGCGGAACCGCCGCCGGTCACGGCGCGTCATAGCCGGTATGGGATCCGGCACAGCCCGAGGACAGGCGTTCGTCGACGCCGCGGCGGTACACGCGCTCGCCCGGCACTTCGACGCGGCCGCCGAGCTCGTCGACGCCGCGGCGCACACCCACCTGGGCCGGCTCGCCTTCGGGGGGCCGGTCGCCGGGCAGGGACACGGTGCCCGCGGTGAGGCGCTGCGGGCCGCGCTGGGCCGGCTGGCCGCCGTGCTCGCGGGGTGGGCGCGCGCGGACCGGGAGATCGCCGCGACGTTACGCGCCGCCGCCACCCGCTACGCCGAGACGGACCGGTGCGCCGCAGCCCGGATCGGCTGAGCCGCGCCGGCGATGATGCAGTGGGCCCCCGCGAAGCTGGGGACGAAGGGATGAGGAGGAGCGGCGCTTATGACCAGGCCCGCCATCTGGACGTCGCGGCGCGACTGGCCGAAGGCCGGTCCGCGGTGGAGCACACCCAGACCTATGTGCGGGCGTGTCATGCGACCGGTTATCAGCACCCCGACCTGACCGCGCACCACTCGCAGGTCTACCAGTGGTACGACACCGAGGACGGTCTGGACCTGCGGGTCCTCGACGACGACTGCGCGGCGCTGCGGGCCGCGGTCGACGCGGCGGAGGAGGCGCTGGACCTGCAGCGTGGGCGGCTCGGCGAGCTGGAGGCGGCGTGGCGCGGGCCGGGCGCCGACGCCGCGGCCGCGTTCCTGCGGCGGCACGCCGACACCGCCGCCGCGGTGGCAGAGCAGCTGCGCGCGGCGGCGGCCGGCTGCGGCGTGCTGCGGGACAACCTGTGGCACCTGGTCGACGCCAAGGCCGCGACGGCCGTTGCCGTCGACGATCGCAGCCAGGCGCAGCGCTCGGAGTGGCTGGCCGCGGCGCACACTGTGACGGCGGGGACATCCGGCCAGGCGTCGGAGGCGGCCGACGTGGTGGACCAGCAGGTCATGCCTTACGTCGACGACGACATTCGCGCCGACTGGCTCACCGCGATGCGCTCGACAACCGACGCGGTGGCGGCGGCTTACCAGGACTGCATCGACCGGCTGGCCGCGGCGCCGGTGGTGCAGTTTGGGGTTCCCGCAGTTCTCGGTTCCGCTTGTCCGGGCCCACCTGATGCGCCTGCAGGAAGCGCCGTGGCGCAGTCGGCTCCGGTCACGCCGGCCGCTTTGGCTGCACCTGTCGACGGCGCCGTGTCGCACGCCGCGGAAGTCCCCGCCGACGAGCCGCCGGCGGCCGCACCGCCGGATCCGATGGGCATGGCCGGCACCGTGCCGCTGACGCCGCCGCTGCCCGGCGCGGACGCCGCGCTGGGGGATGCGTCCGGTCTGTCCGCCGCCGGCGGTCCCGCCGGCCTGGGTGGGTTGGCCGGCCTGGGCGGGCTCGCGGGCCGGATCGTCGACGCGATCGGCGCCCTGGTGGGGTCCCTGGTCGACGGGCCGGCCACTGCGTCGGAAACCGGCGGCGCACTGTTCGACGATCCGCCAGCCATTACCGATGCGCTCGACGGGGTCCACGACACGATCGACGACCCCGACAGAGCCGACGACGACGCGGAGGCGGCCGCTGACGGCGGGGACGACGCAGCTCCCGAGGGCGAAGAGCTGGCCGGTGACGCCGAGGAGGCGGCTGCCCGGTCCGGCGGCACGGGCGAAGCGTCCGGCGACGGCAACGCCGAGTCTCCCGGCGGGGATCCGCCGGCTGCCGCCGGTGCGACGGGGGGTCCGACGGCCACGCCGGCCGTGGATGAGCCGCCGCCGGCCGTCGCCCCTGGACAATCGCCGCCCGGCCCGGCGTCGGACGGGCAGACGCCCTGCGAGATCGCCGCCGACGAACTACCGCAGGCCGGCCAATGAGCACCCGCGGCCGGCTCGGGCGTGCACCGGCGTCACGGCAGCAGCTGCAGCAGTGCCTCGACGTAGCCGCGGCCTTCGGCGCGGTCGGTGCTCACCGGGGTTGCCAGCAGGGTGGTGACCCCGGCTTCGGCGAAGGCGGACACCCGTTCGGAGACGAAGCCGCGCGGGCCGATCAGCGAGATGTGTCGCACCAAGTCGTCGGGCACCGCGTCGATGGCGTCCTTTTTCCGGCCGCCCAGATACAGCTCCTGGATCCGGTCGGCGACCTCGCCGAACCCGTAGCGGGTGGCCAGGTTGTGGTAGAAGTTGCGGCTCTTGGCGCCCATGCCGCCGATGTAGAGAGCGAGCTGCGGTTTGGCCCACGCCAGCCGGTCGTCGGCGTCGTCGCCGATGGCCAGCGGAGCGCCCACCATCACGTCCAGCGGACCCAGCGCCGGATCCCGCTTGGCCGCACCGGCTTTGAGGGCGTCACCCCACACCGACGCGGCTTTCTCCGGATAGAAGAAGACCGGCTGCCAGCCTTCGGCGATCTCCGCGGTGAGCTCGACATTCTTGGGTCCGAGCGCCGCGATCGAGATGGGAACGCGTTCCCGCACAGGGTGATTGATGATATGCAGAGCTTTTCCCAGCCCCGTTCCGCGATCGGCCGGCAGCGGAATCTGATAGTGCCTGCCCGAGTAGTCGACGCGTTCACGGCGCCACACCTGCCGGCAGATCTCGACCACCTCGCGGGTGCGGCCGACCGGGGCGTCGAACACCACCCCGTGAAAGCCCTCGATCACCTGCGGCCCCGACGTGCCGATGCCCAGCCGGAACCGGCCGTCGGACACGAAGTCCAGCCCCGCCGCGGTCATCGCCAGCAGTGCCGGGGTGCGCGTGTAGATCGGCAAGATGCCAGACGCCAACTCGACGCTGGAGGTCTTGGCCGCCAGGTATCCCAACTGGCTGACCGCATCGTAGGAATACGCCTCCGCCACCACGGCGACGTCGATGCCGTCCTTCTCCAGGTCGACGACGCGGTCGGCGGCCTCGTGAAACCCGCCGGAGTAGTCCAGGACGATGCCGATTCGCATCGTGACTTTATAACACCCAACCAGTTGGTTGGTCAGTGTTGGTTGGTCAGTGTTGGTTGGTCAGTGTTGGTTGGTCAGTGTTGGTTGGCCAGTGTTGGTTGGTCAGTGTTGGTTGGCCAGTTCAGCCCGCTCAGTGTTTCAGCAGCGCGGCGATCTTCTGCTCGGGGCTCACCGGCGTCGCCGTGTCGTCCACCGGGTCGGTCTTGGGTAGCTGCACGTCGGGGTCGGCGAACACCCGATAGGTTTTGTCGCCGGCGAGCGTGGCGAGCAGGTAGCCGGTCAGCAGCGCGCGAATCGCCTTCTGCGTCTTGCGGTGCGCACCCGGTAACCCGAACACCGTCGCCAACCTGCGCCCTTCGGGCAATCCACCCGGCTGGGCTTTGCTGACCACCCGCAGCGTTGCCGCGTCCCAGGCGTGGCTGAGCGCAATAGCGTTGGAACGCAACGTTTTCGCATCTCCGGGAGCAGCGAACACCACACCGGGTACCGGCAGGGTGGCGGCCGGTTGCTCGGCCGGCGGTGCGGTGACCGACGGGAAAATCGCCGCCACCGCTGTGGGTTTGGCGGACATTTCCGCCGCCGCGAGCACCGCGGCCGAGCCGCCGAAGCCGTGGCCGGCCACGCCGAGTTTGGCCGGGTGGACGCTGATCGTGCCCGGACCGAGCCGCACCCCCGCGGCGATGTCGAGCGCGGTGCGCAGATCGAAGGCCAGGTTGCGCACCGACGGCACCAGTCCGCATTCGGTGTCGGGGGCTGCCGCCACGATCCCCCACGACGCCAGGTGTTCCAACAGGCGCGAGTAGCGGCCCACGCCGGTGAGCCAGTCGTGGCCGAACGCCACAGCGGGCAGGTTGCGCCCGGATTCGGGTGTGTACACCGCACCGGGCAGGCCGGCGAACGCCAGGTCGCCGCGCAGGACGCGGTGCGGGCCGCGCCGGGTCAGGGCGGCGACGAGTGTGCGGGCGCTGGCCACCGGTCGACGGTAGCGCACTGCTCAGTGGTCGCGCTGGCACGGCCGTCGGGGGTTGTCGCCCTGGGTAAGTCCCCTGGGGTGACGGGCCCGCGCACCGAACGTGAAGCCATTGCGAAAATCAGGGCCGAATTTCACCACAGTTTCACGTTCGGTGAGCGTGGGGTGGGCGCGGTCGGACCGCACGCCGCACTGGTCACACCTGCCTCGTGAGTCAGCACCGCAGAACCGGTGTCGCGGTGACGCCTCACGGTGCGCGGCGGGTGATCTCCCCCGACGACCTTACCGGCGAGACTACTTCGAAAGTCGGGCGCTGCGTCGGCCTACGGCGCGTAGAGCTCGGGCAGGTTGACGACGATCGCCTCCTGCGTGCTGCGCGCGATCACCACCACCGCGGGCTCGTCCGGACTGGGATTCTCTTCGCGGTGCGGCAGATATGGCGGGATGAATACGTAATCGCCCGGGCTGGTCGAGATGCGGACCTCTTTTTCGCCGTCGTGGAAGACGAAGTCGGGGTGCCCGCTGCGCACGAAGAGTGCCGTCTCGGCCTCGCCGTGGTGGTGGTTCGCCGACGCCGTACGCGGCTCGACATGGGCTTCGCCCATCCACAGCTTCTCCGAGCCGACCGCGCGTCCGCTGATCGCGGCGAAGCGGCGCATGCCCGCGCTTTGCGCGGTGTCGTCATCAAGATCCGAGCCGCGGACGTGATGCACGCGGTTACGGACCGCCGCGCCGTTCGGCGGCAAATCGGGATGAAATCCGTGCTGGGCCACAGTGCTCTCCTGTGCGGCTCTCCCCGGCCGCCTAAGCGGCGGGCGTCAGCCGGAAAACCCGGATCGTCCGCACGCCGTCGGTCCGATTCGCATAGTCTACGTAGCCGTGGTAGAGCTCGCCGCCGAGCGCGAACAGCCGGTCGCGCTGCGCGCCGGTCACCTCGCGGGCCACGAACCGCCCGCCGTGCTCGCCGATGTGCAACTCGCAGTCGGGGTGGGCGAGCAGGTTGTAGGACCAGTTCGGGTGCCGTGCGCCGCCGTAGTTCGACGCGATCAGGATGACGTCGTCGCCGTCGGTGAAATACACCAGCGGTGTCTCGCGCGGCTGGCCGCTGCGTGCACCGGTCGACGTCAAGACAACGACGGGCAGTGCGCCCATGGAGAGGCTCACGCGTCCACGCGTCGCCCGCATGATCGACGCGTCCAGCGGCGCGGCGAGCGTGCGGTGTGCCGCGGCGCCGGCCCGCGTGGCGGCCAGCCGCTGGATCACACGTTTCCACGTGGCAGGGCGCGCGTGCGGGTCCACGCGCGGGATTCCGTGCAGGGCGTCGCCGGCCATAGTCGGACGATGATACTGCAGCCGTCCCGACGTGGGCGGCTGCACTACCCTGGTCAGCTATGTGCGGAATCGTCGGCTACGTCGGGCCTCGGCCTGCCTGCGACGTCGTGGTCGACGCGCTGCGCCGGATGGAGTACCGCGGCTACGATTCGGCCGGCATCGCCCTGCTCGACGGCCGAGGCAGACTCACCGTGCGCCGCCGCGCCGGCCGGTTGGCCAACCTGGAGAAGGCGCTGGGCGAGACCGATCCGGAGGCGCTGATCGGCGGCACCGGCCTCGGGCACACCCGCTGGGCCACCCACGGGCGCCCCACCGACCGCAACGCCCATCCGCACCGCGACGCGGCCGGAAAGGTCGCTGTCGTCCACAACGGCATCATCGAGAACTTCGCGATGCTGCGCCGCGAGCTGGAAGCCGAAGGCGTGGAGTTCGCCAGCGACACCGACACCGAGGTCGCGGTCCATCTGGTGGCGCAGGCCTACCGCCACGGCGACACCGCCGGTGACTTCGTCGCGTCGGTGCTGGCCGTGCTGCGCCGGCTGGAGGGCCACTTCACGCTGGTGTTCGCCAACGCCGACGAGCCCGGCACCATCGTGGCTGCCCGGCGGTCCACGCCGCTGGTGGTCGGGATCGGCCACGCGGAGATGTTCGTCGGCTCGGATGTGGCCGCGTTCATCGAGCACACCCGCGAGGCGGTCGAGCTGGGCCAGGACCAGGCCGTGGTGATCACCGCCGAAGGCTACGCGATCACCGACTTTCGCGGCACCGATATGACCGCCGACGCCCGGAGGTTTCACATCGACTGGGACCTGGCCGCCGCTGAGAAGAGCGGCTACGAGTACTTCATGCTCAAGGAGATCGCCGAGCAGCCCGCCGCGGTCGGCGACACGCTGCTCGGGCACTTCGCCGACGGCCGGATCGTGCTCGACGAGCAGCGGCTGTCCGACCAGGAACTGCGCGAGATCGACAAGGTGTTCGTGGTGGCCTGCGGCACCGCGTATCACTCGGGGCTGCTGGCCAAGTACGCGATCGAGCACTGGACCCGGCTGCCCGTCGAGGTGGAGCTCGCCAGTGAATTCCGGTACCGGGACCCGGTGCTGGACCGCAGCACGCTGGTGGTGGCGATCAGCCAATCCGGGGAGACCGCCGACACGCTCGAGGCGGTGCGCCACGCCAAGGAACAGAAGGCCAAGGTGCTGGCGGTCTGCAACACCAACGGCAGCCAGATCCCGCGGGAATGCGACGCGGTGCTCTACACCCGCGCCGGCCCGGAGATCGGGGTGGCCTCGACCAAGACGTTCCTGGCCCAGATCGCCGCCAACTGCCTGGTCGGGCTGGCGTTGGCGCAGGCCCGCGGCACGAAATACCCCGACGAGGTGGAACGCGAGTACCGCGAGCTGGAGTCGATGCCGGAGCTGGTGGCGCGGGTGCTGGCCGGCGTCGATCCGGTCGCCGAGCTGGGGCGCCGGTTCGCCGCGTCGCAGACGGTGCTGTTCCTGGGTCGCCATGTCGGCTACCCGGTGGCGCTGGAGGGCGCGCTGAAACTCAAGGAGCTGGCCTACATGCACGCCGAGGGTTTTGCCGCCGGCGAGCTCAAGCACGGCCCGATCGCGCTGATCGAAGACGGCCTGCCGGTGATCGTCGTGATGCCGTCACCGAAGAACTCGGCCACCCTGCACGCGAAGCTGCTGTCCAACATCCGCGAGATCCAGACCCGCGGCGCGGTCACCATCGTCATCGCCGAGGAGGGCGACGACACGGTGCGCCCCTACGCCGATCACCTGATCGAAATCCCGGCGGTGTCGACACTTTTCCAGCCGCTGCTGTCGACCATCCCGCTGCAGGTGTTCGCCGCGTCGGTGGCGCGGGCGCGCGGTTACGACATCGACAAGCCGCGCAACCTTGCCAAGTCGGTCACCGTCGAGTAGCCGCGGCGCCGACGTCGGCGTGAACCCCGGATCCGCGGTGCCCGACGTGCTGTCGGCGCTGACCCCGTAAGGCCCGACCGGTAGGAGCAGGCGCCTGCGCAGTGCGGGCGGCGGCGGATGCACTGAGCGTGCCATCCTGACTGGGTGCGGCACTACTACTCGGTCGACGCGATCCGTGCGGCCGAGGCGCCGCTGTTGGCCGGCCTGCCCGAGGGTGCGCTGATGAGACGGGCCGCCTTCGGGCTGGCCACCGCGATCGTCGGCGAGTTGACCGCCCGCACCGGCGGTGTGGCCGGCCGGCGGGTGTGCGCCGTCGTCGGCTCCGGCGACAACGGTGGCGACGCGCTGTGGGCGGCGAGCTTCCTGCGCCGCCGCGGCGCGGCCGCCGACGCGGTGCTGCTCAACCCGGAGCGCACCCACCGCGCAGCGCTGGCGGCGTTCCGCCGGGCCGGCGGGCGCGTCGTCGACCAGGTTTCGGCGGCGACCGATCTGGTTATCGACGGTGTGGTGGGCATCTCGGGTCACGGGCCGCTGCGGCCGGCCGCGGCGGACGTGTTCGCCGCCGCGGCCGCGATCCCGGTGGTGGCCGTCGACATCCCCAGCGGGATCGACGTGGCGACCGGCGCGATCACCGGCCCGGCCGTGCACGCCGCGCTGACCGTCACCTTCGGCGGCCTCAAACCCGTGCACGCGCTCGCCGACTGCGGCCGGGTCCGGCTGGTCGACATCGGGCTGGACCTGCCCGACACCGACCTCCACGGCTTCGAGGCCGCCGACGTCGCGGCGCGCTGGCCGGTGCCCGGGCCGACCGACGACAAGTACACCCAGGGTGTCACCGGCATCCTGGCGGGCTCGTCGACGTATCCGGGCGCCGCGGTGTTGTGCACGGGTGCCGCGGTGGCAGCCACCTCCGGCATGGTCCGCTACGCCGGCAGCGCCTCCGCCGAGGTGCTCGCACACTGGCCGGAAGTCATCGCCGCGCCCAGTCCCGCGGCGGCCGGGCGGGTGCAGTCCTGGGTCGTGGGGCCGGGCCTGGGCACCGGCGAGGACGCGGCCGCCGCGCTGTGGTTCGCGCTGGGCACCGGCCTGCCGGTGCTCGTCGACGCCGACGCGCTGACCATCCTGGCCGCCCACCCCGACCTCGTCAGGTCGCGACAGGCGCCGACCGTGCTGACCCCGCACGCCGGCGAGTTCGCCCGCCTGGCCGGCGCCCCGCCCGGCGACGACCGCGTCGGCGCCGCCCGCAAGCTCGCCGACACCCTCGGCGCCACCGTGCTGCTGAAAGGCAACGTCACCGTCATCGTCGACCCCGGTGGCCCGGTCCACCTCAACCCGGCCGGTCAGTCCTGGGCGGCCACCGCCGGCTCCGGCGACGTGCTGTCCGGCATGATCGGCGCGCTGCTGGCCGCCGGTCTGCCGGCCGGCGAGGCGGCCGCCGCGGCGGCGTTCGTGCATGCCCGCGCCGCCGCGCTGGCGGCCGGCGACCCCGGCCCGGGCGACGCCCCCACCTCCGCGTCGCGCATCGTCGGCCACATCCGCACCGCCCTGGCCAGCCGATAAGACCTCACCCACGAAAGGATCCGCCATGTCCCGCAGTCATCCGTCCGTACCCGCGAACTCGATCGGCCCGGCCTACACCGGCCGCCTGTTCACCGCGCCGGTGCCCGCGCTGCGGATGCCCGACCAGTCGATGGACCCCGAGGCCGCCTACCGCTTCATCCACGACGAGCTGATGCTCGACGGCAGTTCCCGGCTGAACCTGGCGACGTTCGTGACGACCTGGATGGATCCCCAGGCCGGCAGGCTGATGGCTGAGACGTTCGACAAGAACATGATCGACAAGGACGAATACCCGGCGACCGCGGCCATCGAGCAGCGCTGTGTGTGCATGGTGGCCGACCTGTTCCACGCCGAGGGCCTGCGCGACGACGACCCGGGCAGCGCGGTCGGGGTGTCGACGATCGGGTCGAGCGAGGCGGTGATGCTGGGCGGGCTGGCGCTGAAGTGGCGCTGGCGCCAACGGGTCGGCGGCAAAAAAGGGGCCTGGAAGGGCCGCACCCCGAACCTGGTGATGGGCTCCAACGTGCAGGTGGTGTGGGAGAAGTTCTGCCGCTACTTCGACGTCGAACCCCGCTACCTGCCGATGGAGGAGGGCCGCTACGTCATCACCCCCGAGCAGGTCGTCGACGCCGTCGACGAGGACACCATCGGCGTGGTGGCGATCCTGGGCACCACCTACACCGGCGAGCTCGAACCGATCGCGCAGATCTGCACCGCGTTGGACCAGCTGGCGGCGGGCGGCGGGGTGGATGTGCCGGTGCACGTCGACGCGGCCAGCGGCGGCTTCGTGATGCCGTTCTTGCACCCCGACCTCAAGTGGGACTTCCGGCTGCCGCGGGTGGTGTCCATCAACGTCAGCGGCCACAAGTACGGCCTGACCTACCCCGGCATCGGGTTCGTGGTGTGGCGCAGCCGCGAACACCTGCCCGAGGAGCTGGTCTTTCGGGTCAACTACCTCGGCGGCGACATGCCGACGTTCACGCTGAACTTCTCCCGGCCCGGCAACCAGGTCGCCGGCCAGTACTACAACTTCCTGCGGCTCGGCCGCGAAGGCTACACCCAGGTCATGCAGGCGCTGTCGGCGACGGCGCGCTGGCTGGCCGCGGAGCTGGCCGCCGGCGAGCATTTCGAGCTGATCACCGACGGGTCGGCGATCCCGGTGCTGGCTGCCCGGCTAAAAGGGAACCGCGGCTACACGGTGTTCGACGTCTCCCACGAGCTGCGGACCTTCGGCTGGCAGGTGCCCGCCTACACCCTGCCGGACAACGCCACCGGCGTCTCGGTGCTGCGCATCGTGGTCCGCGAAGGACTGTCCGCCGACCTGGCCCGGGCCCTGCACGACGACACCCGCACCGCGCTGGCCACGCTCGACAAGCTCAAACCCGGCGGGCACTTCAGCCAGCAGCACTTCGCGCACTGAGGGCGGCCTCCCGCGCCGACCGTGCAGTTTCATACGCGACACGCGTGGCGGAGCGTATGAAACCGCACCGTCGGCGGCCGCAAGGCCCGGCTCTGGGACAATTATGGCGATGACAGCCACATCCCAGGCGCCCGGCCTGATCGCCGAGGCGGTGATCGATCTCGACGCGATCGCGCACAACGTGCGTGTGCTGCACGAGCACGCCGGGGGTGCGCAGCTGATGGCCGTCGTCAAGGCGGACGCGTACGGGCACGGCGCCGGCCGGGTCGCCCGCGCCGCGTTGGCCGCCGGCGCCGCCGAGCTGGGCGTCGCCACCGTCGGGGAGGCGCTGGCGCTGCGCGCCGACGGCATCACCGCGCCGGTGCTGGCGTGGCTGCACCGGCCCGGCACCGACTTCTCGCCGGCGCTGGCCGCCGACGTGCAGATCGCCGTCTCGTCGGTGCGCCAGCTCGACGAGCTGCTCGACGCGGTGCGCCGCACCGGTCAGCCGGCGACGGTCACGGTCAAGGCCGACACCGGGTTGAACCGCAACGGTGTTCGCGCCGCCGAATATCCGTCGATGCTGACCGCGTTGCGTCGCGCCGCCGCCGACAACGCGATCCGGCTGCGGGGACTGATGTCGCACATGGTTTACGCCGACCAGCCCGACAACCCCGTCAACGACCTACAGGCCCAACGGTTCGCGGCTCTGCTGGCGGCGGCCCGCGACCAGGGTGTGCGTTACGAGGTTGCCCACCTGTCGAATTCGTCGGCCACGTTGACGCGCCCCGACCTGGGATTCGACATGGTGCGTCCGGGCATCGCGGTCTACGGGCTGAGCCCCGTCCCGCAGCGCGGTGACATGGGGCTGGTGCCCGCCATGACGCTGACATGTCCTGTCGCGCTGGTGCGCCCGGTGCGGGCCGGCGAGGGGGTGTCCTACGGGCACACCTGGATCGCCGAGCGCGACACCACCGTGGCGTTGCTGCCGATCGGCTACGCCGACGGCGTGTTCCGGGCGCTGTCCGGGCGCCTCGACGTCCTGATCAACGGCCGTCGCCGCCGCGGCATCGGGCGGATCTGCATGGATCAGTTCGTCGTCGACCTGGGCCCGGGGGACGTCGACGTGGCCGAGGGCGACGAGGCTGTCCTGTTCGGGCCCGGCAGCCGGGGTGAGCCCATGGCCCAGGAGTGGGCCGACCTGCTGGGCACCATCCACTACGAAGTGGTGACCAGTCCGCGAGGGCGCATCACCCGGACATACCGCGGGGCCGAAAACCGTTGAGCGGTAACGATACCCGCGAGCCTAGGATAAGCCGGGCAGGGCGGGCCCGGTGGCTGGCGGGTGCCGCTGGCGTGGGCGTCGTCGGCAGCATCGCGTTGGCCACGTTCGCCCGGTCGATGATCCGGAACGCGTCCACCGAAGATACCTGCGCCGAGGAGGATTTCCAGACGCTGGACCGTGACCGCGGATCAGTGGTGACCACACCGGACGGGGTGGCGCTGGCGGTGCGCGAGGCCGGTCCCGTCGACGCGCCGCTGACTGTGGTGTTCGCCCACGGATACTGTCTGCGCATGGGCGCTTTCCACTTTCAGCGCACGAGATTGGCCGGGGAATGGGGCGAGCGGGTGCGGATGGTCTTCTACGACCAACGCGGGCACGGTCTTTCCGGGGAGGCGCCGCCGGAGAGCTACACGCTGCCCCAGCTGGGCCGGGACCTGGAGACGGTGCTGCAGGCGACCGCGCCGCGCGGCCCGGTGGTGCTGGTCGGCCACTCGATGGGCGGTATGACGGTGCTGGCCCACGCCCGCCAGTTTCCCCATCACTACGGCAGCAAGGTCGTCGGCGTGGCGCTGATTTCTTCTGCGGCCGAGGGTGTTTCGAAATCGCCGCTGGGGGAGATCCTGCAGAACCCGGCGTTGGAGGCGGTGCGTTTCACCGCCCGCTCCGCGCCCAGGCTGGTGCACCGCAGCCGCAACGCGGCCCGTTCGGTGATCGGCCCGATACTGCGGGCAGCCTCCTATGACGACGTGGACGTCAGCCCGAGCGTGGTGGCGTTCTCGCAGGACATGATGCTGGGCACCCCGATCCCGACCATGGTGGAGTTCCTGCACGCGCTGGAGGCGCACGACGAGACCGCGGCACTGCCCACCCTGGCGCGGATCCCGACGTTGATTGTCTGCGGTGACCACGACCTGGTCACCCCCGAGGAGTACTCGCGCCGGATGGCGCAGGCGCTGCCGCGCTCCGAACTGGTCATCATCGACCGCGCCGGTCACCTGGCGCTGCTGGGCAAGCCGCACCCGGTCAACGACGGGCTGGTGCGATTGGCCGCCCGTGCGACCCCGGGCAAGCGGAAGATGCTGGGCCGGCGGTGGCGGGAGCGAGCCTGGCGCAATGGCTGAGCGACAGAGTCACCCGGGCGGCGACGCGCAGTGCTCCGGCACCGCGACACTGCCGTGCGCCGAGGACACCGTCGCGCTCGGGTCCCGGTTGGGTGCGCAGCTGCGCGCCGGCGACGTGGTGGTGCTCTCCGGTCCGCTCGGAGCCGGAAAGACCATGCTGGCCAAGGGAATTGCGGCTGCACTGGACGTGGAAGGACCGATCACGTCGCCGACGTTCGTGCTGGCGCGGGTGCATCGGGCGCGACGGGCCGGCGCACCGGGCATGGTCCACGCCGACGTCTACCGGCTGCGCGAGCACCGCGGCGCCGATCTGCTCGGCGAGCTCGACGCGCTGGACCTCGACGCCGACCTCGACGACGCCGTTGTCGTGGTCGAGTGGGGCGAGGGCTTGGCCGAACGGCTCTCCGAGCGGCACCTTGACATCCGCCTGGAACGCTTCGGCGACTCCGACGTGCGCGCCGCGACCTGGCGATGGAGCTGCCCGTGCTGATCCTCGTCGTCGACACCGCCACTCCCGCTGTCACCGCCGGCGTCGTGCGGCGCCGCGACGGCGGTGTCCTCGACGTGCTTGCCGAGCGGGTGACCGTCGACGCGCGGGCGCACGCGGAGCGGATCACGCCGAATGTGTTGGCCGCGTTGGGCGATGCCGCATTGACCATGAGAGAACTCGACGCCGTCGCGGTGGGCTGCGGTCCGGGCCCGTTCACCGGTCTGCGGGTCGGCATGGCGACCGCCGCCGCGTTCGGGCACGCGCTGGACATCCCCGTGCACGGGGTCTGCAGCCTCGACGCCATCGGCGGGCGAACCAGCGGGGAAACGCTGGTCGTCACCGATGCCCGTCGCCGCGAAATCTATTGGGCACGTTACCGTGACGGGGTGCGTATCGACGGCCCGGCGGTAAGCGCACCGGCCGACGTCGACCCCGGAGCGGCGCAGTCGGTGGCCGGCTCGCCGCAGCACGGGGTGTTGTTCGGCCTGCCGCGCCGCGGCCCGGAGTATCCGACACCGGCCGGGCTGGTCGCCGCGGTGCCCGACTGGTCCGTCGACCCGGCACCGCCGGCGCCGCTGTATCTGCGCCGGCCGGACGCCCGGGCGCCCGGCGACCGTGACACCGCCCGCGAGGTCACCGTCGATGGCCTCACGCCCGCGGATGCCGAGCGGTGCGCACAGTTGGAGGCGCGGTTGTTCGCCGGCGACGAGCCCTGGCCGGCGGCGGCGTTCGTCCGCGAGATCACCGCCGAGCACAGCCGCTACCTGGCCGCCCGCATGGCCGGCCGGCTGGTGGGCTACGGCGGCATCGCACGACTCGGGCGCAGGCCGCCGTTCGATTACGAGGTGCACACACTCGGCGTCGACCCGGCCTACCGCGGCCGCGGCATCGGGCGGCGGCTGCTGGACGGGCTGTTGGACTTCGCCGCCGGCGGCACCGTGCACCTGGAGGTCCGCACCGACAACGCGCCGGCGCTGGCGCTGTACCGCAGTGCCGGATTCACCCGGGTCGGGTTGCGCCGCAGGTACTACCGGGTCAGCGGCGCCGACGCCTACACCATGCGCCGGGATCCGGAGGGCGCGCCGTGACGACCATCCTGGCCATCGAAACCTCTTGCGACGAAACCGGTGTCGGCGTCGCCCGGCTGAACGCCGACGGCAGCGTGACGCTGCTGGCCGACGAGGTGGCCTCCAGCGTCGACGAGCACGTCCGGTTCGGCGGCGTGGTGCCCGAGATCGCGTCGCGGGCACACCTGGAGGTGCTGGGGCCGGCGATGCGCCGCGCGCTGCACGCCGCCGGGCTGACTCGGCCCGACGTCGTCGCGGCCACCGCCGGTCCCGGGCTGGCCGGTGCGCTGATGGTGGGAGTCGCCGCGGCCAAAGCGTATTCGGCCGCCTGGGGGGTGCCGTTCTACGCCGTCAACCACCTCGGCGGGCACCTGGCCGCCGACGTCTACCAGCACGGGCCGTTGCCCGAATGTGTGGCGCTGCTGGTGTCCGGCGGGCACACCCACCTGCTGCGTGTGCGCTCGCTGGGCGAGCCGATCGTTGAGCTGGGCAGCACCGTCGACGACGCCGCCGGGGAGGCCTACGACAAGGTGGCCCGCCTGCTGGGGCTGGGCTATCCCGGCGGCAGGGCGCTCGACGACCTGGCCCGCACCGGTGACCGCGCCGCGATTTTGTTCCCGCGCGGTATGACCGGGCCGTCCGATGACCCGTACGCGTTCAGCTTCTCCGGCGTCAAGACCGCGGTCGCCCGCTACGTGGAGAGCCACCCCGACGCCGCGACTGCCGACGTCGCGGCGGGCTTTCAGGAGGCGGTGGCCGACGTGTTGTCCCGCAAGGCGGTGCGAGCGGCCACCGATCTCGGCGTGTCGACGCTGCTGATCGCCGGGGGCGTTGCGGCCAACTCGCGGCTGCGCGAGCTTGCCGAACAGCGTTGCGCGGCCGCGGGCCTGACACTGCGCATCCCCGGACCCCGGCTGTGCACCGACAACGGCGCGATGATCGCCTCCTTCGCCGCGCACCTGCTGGCCGCCGGAGCCCCGCCGTCACCGCTGGACGTCGCCAGCGACCCCGGCCTGCCGGTGGTGCGCGGGCAGCTGCCCTAAATCTGAGGCGCCCACGGCAGGGTGCCGTAGCCGGTCGCGTCGGTGACGATGAGCAGGTTGTCACCGGTCGCCCAGGCCTGCGAGAAGGTGGCCATGGGGATCCGCTCGTCGCGGCCGGTGGGGATGCCGCTGTCGTTGAGGTGGACGATGTCGTCGCGGGTGTCGACTCCGGTGACGACGACGGCGTGGTCGGCCTGGGTCCGCTGCCCCTGTCCCGGGGGGTAGTCCCAGATGGTTTCGGCGTTGAGCCCGGCGATCACCTTGTGGCCGGCGGCCAGGTCCTGCTCGAGCCCCCCCATGGTGTTGCCGGTCGTGAGCTCTGAGGCGACGCCGTACTTGCTCAGCAGCACGACCAGGTCTCCGGGGGAGGTGCCGTCGAACTGGTAGATGTCGCCGTGGTGGGTTTCGCTCTTGGTGAAGATGCCGCGTAGCTCGATACCGATCTGGGTGGGTTCGTGGCCGGTCAGCTGGCCGACCACGTCGGCGACGGCCATCAGGCCGCAGTCTTCCTGGTGCTGGTAGCGCCAGTAGGGCGCGGCCGTTTCGGGGTTGCCGAACATCTGCCCGCTCGGGTCGGCGTGAGCGACCCCGACCAGCCCGATGGCGGCCGCGACGGTCAAAGTGATCGCGCCGGCGGCGCGGGCCGAACGCAGGATGACAGCGAGCATAAACCCATTATCAACCGCCGTCGCCGACACCGCCCGTCACGGTCAGCGCGCCCCGCCGGCGTCGGTGTCGGCTGGGGTCGGGGTCGGCCCGAGTCCAGACCGGCTGGGGAAAGGCTGGTCGGCGCGCCCGCCGACAGGGAAGCGGCGGGCGGCCTTGAGTGCTAGCACTCTCGTGTATAGAGTGCTAGACGGCAGTCGGACACGCCCTGGTGTCGGCACCCGCGACGACGGCGCGAGGGTACGGACGAATGCCGAAGCACCTGCTGATTCGGATGGCTCGGGGCTGGCCTCGGGCCGACTACCAACACCGGTCCGGGGGAGCACCCCGGACCCGATCTCAACTAGTGGAGGGCTCCCATCGTGGCGAAGGTCAACATCAAGCCACTCGAGGACAAGATCCTCGTCCAGGCCAACGAGGCCGAGACAACGACCGCTTCCGGTCTGGTCATTCCCGACACCGCCAAGGAGAAGCCGCAGGAAGGCACCGTCATCGCGGTCGGCCCCGGTCGCTGGGACGACGGCGGCGCCAAGCGGATCCCGGTGGACGTCTCCGAAGGTGACACCGTCATCTACAGCAAGTACGGCGGCACCGAGATCAAGTACAACGGCGAGGAGTACCTGATCCTGTCGGCCCGCGACGTGCTGGCCGTCGTCTCTAAATAGCGCACGCGTGTCCCGCCCCGGCGATCCCCCGTCACCGCGGGTGATTTCCGGGGCGGACCGCTGACCAGGCGGGAAAGGCTTATGAGCAAGCAGATCGAGTTCAACGAGACCGCTCGGCGCGCCCTGGAGACCGGCGTCAACAAGCTCGCCGACGCGGTGCGGGTGACGCTGGGCCCGCGCGGCCGGCATGTGGTGCTGGCCAAGGCTTTCGGCGGGCCCACGGTCACCAACGACGGCGTGACGGTGGCCCGCGAGATCGACCTGGAAGACCCGTTCGAGAACCTGGGCGCCCAGCTGGTGAAGTCGGTGGCCACGAAGACCAACGACGTCGCCGGTGACGGCACCACCACCGCCACCGTGCTGGCGCAGGCCGTGATCAAGGGCGGGCTGCGCCTGGTCGCCGCCGGCGTCAACCCGATCGCCCTGGGCGCGGGCATCGGCAAGGCCGCCGACGCGGTGTCCGCGGCGCTGCTGGCAGCGGCCACCCCGGTGTCGGGCAAGGCTGCGATCGCCCAGGTGGCCACCGTGTCCTCGCGCGACGAGCAGATCGGCGAGCTGGTCGGTGAGGCGATGACCAAGGTCGGCCACGACGGCGTGGTGAGCGTCGAGGAGTCCTCGACACTGACCACCGAGCTGGAGTTCACCGAGGGCATCGGCTTCGACAAGGGCTACCTGTCGGCGTACTTCGTCACCGACTTCGACGCCCAGGAGGCGGTCCTGGAGGACGCGCTGATCCTGCTGCACCGCGACAAGATCAGCTCGCTGCCCGACCTGCTGCCGCTGCTGGAGAAGGTCGCCGAAGCGGGCAAGCCGCTGCTGGTCATCGCCGAGGATGTCGAGGGCGAGGCGCTGGCCACCCTGGTTGTCAACGCCATCCGCAAGACGCTGAAGGCGGTCGCGGTCAAGGCGCCGTTCTTCGGGGACCGCCGCAAGGCGTTCCTGGAAGACCTGGCCGTGGTCACCGGCGGTCAGGTGGTCAACCCCGACGTCGGCCTGCTGCTGCGCGAGGCGGGCCTCGACGTGCTGGGCTCGGCACGCCGCGTGCTCGTCACCAAGGACGACACCGTGATCGTCGAGGGCGCCGGCACCGCTGCGGCCGTCGCCGACCGGGTCAGGCAGCTGCGCGCTGAGATCGAGACCACCGACTCCGACTGGGACCGGGAGAAACTCGAGGAGCGGCTGGCCAAGCTGGCCGGCGGTGTTGCGGTGATCAAGGTCGGGGCGGCCACCGAGACGGCTCTCAAGGAGCGCAAGGAAAGCGTCGAGGACGCGGTGGCCGCCGCCAAGGCCGCCGTCGAGGAGGGCATCGTGCCCGGTGGGGGCTCTGCACTCATCGGCGCCCGTGCGGCGCTGGCCGACCTGCGGGCGTCGCTGACCGGCGACGAGGCGCTCGGTGTCGACGTCTTCTCCGAGGCGCTCAGCGCGCCGCTGCACTGGATCGCCGAGAACGCCGGGCTGGACGGCGCGGTCGTCGTCCACAAGGTCGGCGAACTGCCCGCCGGGCACGGACTGAACGCGGCCACGCTGAAGTACGGTGACCTGGCCGCCGACGGGGTGGTCGACCCGGTCAAGGTCACCCGCTCCGCGGTGCTCAACGCTGCGTCGGTCGCCCGGATGGTGCTGACCACCGAGACGGCGGTAGTCGAGAAGCCCGTCGACGAGGAGGACGACCACGGCCACGGGCATCACCGCTGAGTCGCCAAAACGAAACGCCCCGGCCACCCGGCCCGGGCGTTTCGTTTTGGCGACGCGCCCGCCTGGCCGATGAGTCCAAGCCGCTGCTGCATCCCGAAGCGCTGTGTAACATGGGTACACATGAGTACTCACAGTTTGCGGGATCTTCGCGGAAGCCTGGGAGCGGTTGTGCGGGCGGTGGCCTCGACAGGCGAAGAAGCCATCATCACCGACAGTGGTACCGAGGTCGCGGTGATCATCAGCTTGGCCGACTATGAGCGGTTGCATGAGCACGCTGATGTCGTCAACGCGCTGCTGCTGCGCGAGCTACGGGTCAACTCGTTTCGCGCGGTGCCTCTGGCGGCGATGCTCGATGAGCTCGGTGTCGACGCGGACGCGTTCACGGCCGGATGAGGATCTCGTTCCACCCTGACGTACTCAAGCAGTTGCAGCGACTCCCCCGTGGCGAGTTGGAAGTAGCGCTGCAGGTGGTCATAGGTCTGTCCCACGATCCGCGGCCGGTCAACGCGAAGAAACTGGTTGGGAGTCAGCGTGATTGGCGTGTGCGCTTCGGACAATATCGGGTGGTGTACTCCATCGACGATGCCGCCGGCGAAGTGATGGTGTTCAACGTGGCCAAGCGCAGCGACGCCTATCGGTGAGACGTGGCGTTAGATCGGCAGCCTGTGCGGCGCTCGGTGGCTGCAATCGAACACGACCGAGACCGCGGTGGTGGAGAAGCCCGAGGAACAGGACGATCACGCCCATCACGGCCATGCGCACTGACAGTTACGCGCACTGACAGTTACGCACACTGACAGTTACGCGCACTGACAGTTACGCGCACTGACAGTTACGCGGGCAGACGTCTGACCGCCGCGGCTAGGCGGTGCGGCGCACACCGCGCGATTGGCCCATACCGCGCTTGAGCAGCAGGTCGCGTTCGGACTCCGACAGGCCGCCCCAGACGCCGTACGGTTCGCCCACTTCCAGCGCGTGCGCCAGGCACCGCGCGATCACCGGGCACTGGCGGCACATCTCCTTCGCGCGCCGCTCTCGCTGCAAGCGGGCACGGCCGCGTTCGCCATCGGGATGGAAGAACACCGAAGAATCCACACCGCGGCACAGACCCTGCAGTTGCCATTCCCACACATCGGCGTTGGACCCTGGTAGCTGCTCCCACTGTGACATTGGAAAATCCTTTTCGGTACACCCGTCTACAGGGCGGTTAACCCACAATTCGTGAACGTCGATCGAGCGGTGTCACCGATGACTTCGCGTCGCTCACAACGGTAGGGGAGCTGTCAAATTGAAGTCAACATCGGCGCACGCAACCGAATAGCCCACGCTCACTTCAGAATTAACCCTGAGTTCATCGCCACGACGCAGAGCGCCGGCACGCTGCGTGTGGCAAACAGCGCGCTATCATCTGATTTTGCCTGTTCGCAATGCAGTCGACCGGGAGCACCGAGTCGCCCGCCGCGCACGGCAGTTAAAGTCTGCGTTACATGCTAAGCACAAACATTTAACTAATGCGCACCGCGATCGACACCCGAAGCGACCGGGCGGCCGGCGCCGCGCTGACGGCGGCCGCCTTCGGCGACGAGCCGGGACGGTGGCCGCTGCCGAGCGCGATCACGCCGCGCCAGCTGTGGCTGCGGGCGGTCGCCGCGGGCGGGCAGGGCCGATACGGAAGCGCCGACGACGACCTGGCCACCCTGATTCGCGCCGCACCGGCTGCTTCGCTGGCTTCGCTGGCCCACAGCACCCGGGCGTCGTTCCTGCGGCAGCTCGGCTGGCATGCGCGGGCCCGCGGGTGGGACGGTCGCGCCCTGGCACTGGCCGGTGCCGATCCGGAGGCCGCCGCTGACGCGCTGATCGGCCTGGCCGCCGACGCGCTCGGCGTCGGCCGGTTGGCCGCGTCGGCGGTGCTGCTGCGTCGGGCGGACCAGGAGGTGGCGCAGGCGCGGGCGCCACGGCTGGCCATCCGCCGGGCGTGGGTGGCCGCCGAGCTGGCGATGGCGGCCGGCGACGGGGCGGCCGCGGTCCGGCACGCCGGCCACGCCGTCGCCGCCGGCCGGGCCGAGCGCGCGGTGTCGGCACGGCACCGCGCCAAGAGCGAGATGGTGTGGGCCGCGGCGTTGTGCAGCGCCGGCGACGTCGACCGGGCCCGGGCGGTGGGCGAGGAGGCGCTGGAAAGCACCGAACGGCTGGGGCTGCGTCCGCTGCGTTGGGCGCTGGCCTGTCTGCTGATCGATCTCACGAGCTCGACGCGCACGACGCGCGACCTGTGCCGCATTCGTGACGAGTGCGC
>NZ_JAVKSH010000013.1:39756-41224 GCF_039583805.1 Mycobacterium sp.
CTGGCCTGTCTGCTGATCGATCTCACGAGCTCGACGCGCACGACGCGCGACCTGTGCCGCATTCGTGACGAGTGCGCGGAACACGTGCGTCGGGCCGGCGGCACCTGGTCCGCGTGCGCAGGGCTTCTCGACGCCCGGCCCGGTTATCGTTGAGCAGTTCCGCCGCGCCGGGCCAGATCCAGGTTCGTCACGAGGTCCGTAACGTTGGAGATGCCGCCGTCGATGACCATCTCAGAAGAACGTCTCGACGCCGCTGTCGCCGCTGCCGTGGCCGGCGATCGGGACGCAATTCGGGAAGTGCTGGAGACGATCCGCCCGGTCGTCGTCCGTTATTGCCGCGCGCGACTCGGGGTGGCCCAGCGGAGCGGGCTTTCGGCGGACGACGTGGCGCAGGAGGTGTGCGTGGCTACCATCGCGTCGCTGCCGCGCTACCGCCGGCGCGGACGCCCGTTCCTGGCCTTCGTGTACGGCATCGCCGCGCACAAGGTTGCCGACGCGCACCGCGCCGCCCGGCGTGACCTGTCCTATCCCACCGACGCGCTTCCTGAGCGCCGGTCGGCGGGGCCGGGCCCCGAGCAGGCAGCCGTCGACGCCGATGCCGTCGCCCGGATGAACGAGCTGCTCACGGTCCTGCCCGAGAAGCAGCGCGAGATTCTGATCCTGCGGGTCGTGGTCGGGTTGAGCGCCGAGGAGACCGCCCGCGCGGTCGGCAGTACCCCGGGCGCGGTCCGGGTGGCCCAGCACCGCGCGCTGGCCCGGCTGAAATCCGTGATCGTCGCGGCGGGACACGGGCATGCCTGACTCCCGGTTCACCCTGCCCGACCAGCCTCACCTCGACGCGCTGGCCCGCTCGGAGCGGTTCGTCGACGCGCTGGCGACGGGTCAGCCGGTCGACGACCAGGCCGACGCCGCCGATGCGGCGCTGGCCGCTCTGCTGGCCGACTGGCGTGACGAGGTGCGCCTGCACCCCACGAGCACGCTGGTCGACGACCACCAGGCCGCCGCCGCGTTGCGGAGCGGGCCGGCGACGCGGCCGGGCGGACGCCGCGGACTGAGGCTGGCCGGATCGGTGGCCGCGACGGTGGCGGCCTTTGGCGGGTTCGGCGCCGTCCTGGTCGGCGCGCAGCCCGGCGATGCGCTCTACGGTGTGCACTCGCTGCTGTTCGGCGAGCCACAAGTCAGCGACGACCAGATCGTGTTGACCGCCAATACGGAGCTCGACCAGGTAGAGCAGATGATCACGCAGGGGCAGTGGGAGCAGGCTCAGGACAAGCTGACGGCCGTCGGCAACCGGGTGCAGACCGTCACCGACGCCGACCGCAGACGCGAGCTGACCGACCACGTGAACCGGCTGCACGCCAAGGTCGCCGCCCGCGATCCCGATGCGACGCTGCCGCCGGGCGGGCCACCAGGGCCCGGCGTGGCTCCGTGAGCGGGCAGCCGCCCCGCCGTTACCCAGCTGGCCTAG
>NZ_JAVKSH010000014.1:0-8289 GCF_039583805.1 Mycobacterium sp.
GTGCATCGGCGGGCGCAGGGGTTGCCGGCGGTCTCGCTGGGCTGGGGTCTGTGGGACCAAGCCAGCGACATGACCGGGCGACTCGACACCGTCGACTTCGCGAGGTTCGCCCGCGACGGCGTCGTGGCCATGCCCTCGACCGAGGCACTCCAGTTGCTCGACACCGCACTGGCTGTCGACCAGCCGTTCGTGCTGCCGGCCCACATCGACGTCAAAGCGTTGCGTGTCAAATTCGACGGCGGGACGCTGCCGCCGATGTTCGTCGATCTCATCAACGCGCCGGCGCGCCGTCAGGTCGACGACTCGCTGGCCGCCGCCAAGTCGAAATCCGCTCTGGCGCAACGCCTGGCAGGGCTGTCCGAGGACGAGCAGCATGCGCTGCTGCTGGACCTGGTGCGCTCACACATCGCGACCGTGCTGGGCACCGTCACACCGGAGGCGATCGACCCGGACAAGGCGTTCCAGGAGTTGGGCTTTGACTCGCTGACCGCGGTGGAGATGCGTAACCGGCTCAAAGCCGCCACCGGGCTGGCGCTGTCACCCACCCTCATCTTCGACTACCCCAACTCGGCGGCGCTGGCCGGATACTTCCGCCAGGAACTGCTCGCCGCCGGCCAGACCGCCGACAAGCCGGCGCCGGGGGAGGCGGAGATCCAGCGCGTCGTGGCGTCCATCCCGGTCAAACGGCTCCGCCAGGCCGGGGTCTTGGATCTGCTGCTCAGCCTCGCCAACGAGAACCCCGGCACGGGAACCGCCCCGGCCAGGGAGAAGGACATCGCGGAGATGGATCTCGACGATCTGGTCAACGCGGTGCTCCTCGACGACGACTAGCCATGCGGATCGTCGTCACCGGAGCAAGCGGCGTCGTCGGTCGCGGCATCGTGGGGCGGCTGCTCGCTGCCGGTCACGAGGTCGTCGGCGTCGCCCGGCACCGGACCGAAAGCTGGCCCAGCGCAGCAACGTTCGTGCCGGGTGACATTCGCGACGCCGCAGTGGTACGGCGCGCCGTCGTCGGCGCCGACGTCGTCGCCCACTGCGCGTGGGCCGACGACCCGGCGCGTCACCACGTCAACGTCGGCGGCACAGCCACCGTGCTCGACGCCATGGCGACGGCGGGCACCCGGCGCATCGTGTTTCCCTCGTCAGCCCACGTCTACGGCGCCCACCGGGCCGCCCGCCCACCGGTGACCGAAGACGATCCACTGCAACCGGTTTCGGACGAGGGCCGCGACAAGGTGCGCGCCGAAGAGCTGCTGGCCGCCTGCGGGGCCGAATGGGTGGCGCTCCGCTGCGCGGTCATCCTGGGCCGCGACATCGACAACCGGGTGCGCCGGCTGCTGGCGTCCCCGTTCCTGCCCGACGGAATCGCTGGTCGCACCCTGCAAGTGGTGCACACCGACGACGTGCACCGGATGTTCCTGCGCGCGATCCTCGACACCGGGATGGGCAGTGGGCCGGTCAACCTGGCCGCGCCGGGCGAGCCGACGTTCGCCGCGCTCGCGGCCACGTTGGGCCGGCCGACGGTCCCGGCGGCGAATCGGCGGTTGGCGGCGCTGCTGAGCGCCCCGACGATGGACATCGCACGGCTGCAGAACGATTGGCGATTCACCCCGTCCTGGCGCGGCGAGGAGTGCGTGGACGACGTCGCCCTGGCGGTGCGTGGGCGTGTCGCGCTGGGCCGGCGGCTGGTGTCGCTGCCGTGGCGGCTGACCCATGTTCAGCAGGTTCCCGCGGTCGACGCGCCCGCCCCGGACGGCACGGTTCCCCGGCTCGCCGGGCCCGACGGCGGCAACGGCGAGTTCGACACCCCGATCGACCCGCGCTTCCCGACGTTTGTGGCCACCAACCTGTCCGAGGCGCTGCCCGGACCGTTCTCGCCGTCGTCGGCGTCGGTCGCCGTGCGCGGTTTGCGCGCCGGCGGCGTGACCATCGCCGAGCGGTTGCGGCCGGGCGGGCTGATCCAGCGGGAAATCGCGACCCGTACCGTCGGTGTGTTCGCGCACCGGCTCTACGGCGGCATCACCGCCGGACATTTCATGGCCGAGGCGGTGCCGTTCGTCGACCCCGCGAGCGTCGTCGCCGACAGCCAGTTCTTCGGCCCGAGCGTGGCGGCCCTGCCGGTCTTCGGCGAACACCGGCTACTGCGTGAATCACGCGGCCTGCCAAGGCAATTGCGCACCCTCCGCAACGCCGGAGTGTTCGGCGTCAACCTGGTGGGCCTGAGCGTGGGCTGCGGCTCGGATACCCGGCGCTACGTCGCCGACGTCGACCGCCTCGAACGCCTGGCCGGCGACGACACCGCAGCGCTGGACGACCGACGGCTGCTGAGCCTGATTCTGCTGGCGCGCGACCACGTGGTGCACGGCTGGGTGCTGGCCGCCGCGTCGTTCATGCTGTCCGCCGCCTACAGCGTGATCCTGCGCGGGCTGACCGGCCGCCAGATCGCGCCGCCCGCCGGGCCGGACCTGATCAGCGCGCGGCCACTGGCGGCGGTGTATCGGCTTGCGGTTGCGGCACAACGTGATCCGGATGTCGTGGGCCTGCTCGCCGAGCCGGGTCAGCCCCTCGACGTGCTGGCCGAACGCGCACCGGCGTTTCACGCCGCGGTGCTCTCCGAGTTGGCGCTGATCGGACATCGCGGACCCGCCGAAGTCGAGATGTCCTCCGCCAGCTACGCCGACAACCCCGACCTGCTGGTGGCGATGGTCGCGAAATCGCTGACGGCGCCGTCGAGGCCGCAGCCGCACCGGCCGCCCATCCCGCCGCAGGCCCGCGCCGTCGCAGCGCTGGCCGCGCGCCAGCTGCGCGACCGGGAAGAGCGCCGCGACAGAATGGTCCGCGCCATCTGGCTGCTGCGCGGTCTGCTGCGCGAATACGGCCGCCGCCTCGCCGAATCCGGCGCTCTGGCACGCCCCGACGACGTGTTCTACCTGCTCGTCGACGAACTCGACGCGCTGCCCGCCCGCGTCCGCGACGTCGTGGCCGGGCGCCGCGCCGAACGGCAACGACTGCGCGGCGTGGTTCCGCCACCGATGTTCAGCGGCAGCTGGCAGCCGGTCACCGCGCTCGCGGCGGTGCTGACCGCCGGAGAGACCCTGCGCGGCCTCGGTGTGTGCGGCGGCCGGGTTCGCGGCCGGGTCCGTGTCGTCAGGCCGGAGACCATCGACGAGCTGGAGCCCGGGGAGGTCCTAGTCGCGGTGGTCACCGACGTCGGCTATACCGTCGCCTTCTCCCACGCCGCCGCGGTGGTCACCGAGCTCGGCGGCCCGATGTCGCACGCCGCCGTGGTCGCGCGGGAATTCGGCATCCCCTGCGTTGTCGACGCCCAGGGCGCCACCCGGCGGCTGGCGCCGGGCGCCCTCGTCGAGGTCGACGGCGGCACCGGCGAGATCCACCTGCTGACCGACGCCGAAATCAGCGGCGGCGCGGACGAAGTCGAGAACACCGTGCGATGACGCGGAGCCCGGCATGGCGCCGGGCGAACGGCCGCGCGGCGATTCCGCGCACCTCCCGCGAAGGCGGTGCGTGGGTTCGCTAACGTCAGGTGATGCACAAGCGCACCGTCCGTGTCATCACTGCTGCCGGCGTCGTCGAAGGGTTCAGCCGCGACGGCGTGCGCCGCTGGCGGTCGATTCCCTACGCCCGCCCGCCGGTGGGTGCGCTGCGGTTCCGGGCGCCGCAGCCGGCCGAGCCGTGGTCGGGGGTGCGGCCCTGTCACCGGTTCACCGCGTGTGCCCCGCAAGAACGCCGCTACACGATGATCGGCGTCGGGAAGTACCAACCCATGAGCGAGGACTGCCTCACCCTCAACGTGGTGACACCGCATGCATCCGGCCGCGAGGCGCTGCCGGTGATGGTCTTCGTGCACGGCGGCGGATACATCCTGGGCAGTTCGGCCACCCCGCTGTACGACGGAGCGGCGCTGGCCCGTCGCGGCTGCGTGTACGTGTCGGTCAACTATCGGCTCGGCGCGCTGGGCTGCCTGGATCTGTCGTCGCTGTCGACACCGGACATCACCATCGACGGCAACTTGTTTCTGCGTGACCTGGTGATGGCGCTGCGCTGGGTTCGCGACAACATCGCCCAGTTCGGCGGCGACCCGGACAACGTCACCCTGTTCGGCCAGAGCGCCGGAGCGCACGCGGTCGCCGCGCTGCTCGCGACGCCGACGGCGCGAGGGCTTTTCGCCCGGGCGATTTCGGAGAGCCCCGCGACCGGTATGGCGCGTTCCCGGGCGCTCGCCGCGCAGTTCGCGGCGCGGTTCGCCGAGCTGCTCGGGGTGAGTCCGCAGGACGCGGCCGGCGTGTTGATGCGGGCCCCGGTGGCCGAGCTGGTGGCAGCGCAGCGCCGTCTCGTCGACGAGGGCGCCAAAGACATGCTCGGCGCCTTCCCGGTCGGCCCGACCGCGGGCGACGACTGCCTGCCGCTGGAACCCGTCGAAGCGATGCGGCGCGGTGCGGCACACCGGGTTCCGCTGATCGTCGGCACCACCGCCGACGAGGGCAGGCTGTTCACCCGTTTCCTGCCGCTGCTGCCCACCACCCGACCCATGGTGGAGGCGGTGCTGGCAAAAGCGGAACCCGCTGCGCGCGAACGGATTACCGCCGCCTACCCGGGTTATCCCAGCCGCTCGGCCTGCATCAGGCTGGGCGGCGACTTCGCGTTCGGTGCGGCCGCGTGGGAGATGGCCGAGGCGCACGGCAGCTACGCGCCCACGTATGTCTACCGTTACGACTACGCGCCCCCGATGCTGCGCTGGTCGGGTCTGGGCGCCACGCACGCCACTGAACTGCTGGCGGTGTTCGACATCTACCGCGGCACAGTCGGGGCGGTGCTCACCGCGGCGGCGGATCGGCGTTCGGCGCTGCGGATCAGCAGCGACGTGCAACGACGCTGGCGGTCGTTCAGCCGCACCGGCGTTCCCGGCGACGACTGGCCCGCCTACACCGGCACCGACCGCGCCGTGATGGTCTTCGACCGCACGTCCCGCGTCGAGTTCGACCCGCACGCCGAACGCCGGAGTGCATGGCGGGGCTTTTCGATGGCCCGCTGATGTGATTGCCTACGACACACCATGACCCCGCAACCCGATCACGTCCTCGAGGGACCCGCCGACCTCACCGCCGAATGGCTGACCGCCGCGATCGGCGCCGGCACCGTCGCCGATTTCGGCACCGAGCGCATCGGCACCGGCCAGATGAGCGAGTGCCATCGGGTCCGGCTGACTTACGCCGAGGCGGGCGACGGGCCGGCCTCGGTGGTGCTCAAGGTCGCGGCCAGCGACCCGGTGAGCCGGCAGACCGGCGTCGGGCTGGGCCTCTACGAGCGTGAGGTGCGCTTCTACCGCGACATCGCGCCGCGGCTGGCCGGGCCGGTCGCGCCGTGCTACCACGCCGCCGTCGACGCCGCGGCCGGTGTCTTCGACGTGCTGCTCGGCGACGCGAACCCGGCAGCCGTCGGTGACGAAATCCGCGGTGCCACCGTCGAACAGGCCCGCCTCGCGGTCACCGAGCTGGCCCGCCTACAGGCCCCGCTGCTCGGCGACTCCACCCTTGCCGACGCGCCGTGGCTCACCCGCGAATCGCCGATCAACCAGGCGCTGATCACGCAGCTGTACGCCGGCTTCGTCGACCGCTACGGCGACCAGATCACACCGCCGTGCCGCACCGTGTGTGACCGGCTGGTGGCGGCGTTTGACGCCCACCTGGCCGCCGACCACGGCATCGAGGGCCTGGTGCACGGCGACTACCGGCTGGACAACATGCTGTTCGGCGCCGCCGGCGCGGACCGTCGGCTGACCGTGGTCGATTGGCAGACGGTCACCTGGGGCTCGGCGATGACCGATCTGGCGTACTTCCTGGGCTGCGCGCTGCCGACGCCGGATCGCCGGGCACAGCACGACGGCCTGCTGCGTGCTTACCACGAGGCGCTCGGGCCGGACACGCCGATCAGCCTCGCCGACGTCCGCGACGGTGTCCGCCGGCAGAGCTTCTTCGGGGTGATGATGTCCATCGTGTCGTCGATGCTGGTGGAGCGCACCGAGCGGGGCGACGCCATGTTCATGACGATGCTGCAACGGCACTGCGACCACGTCCTGGACACCGACGCGCTGACGACGCTGCCGGCGCCGTCGAGACCCGAGCCGCTGCGTCCCGGGCCTGGCGACGAATCCGCCCACGCGCCGACGGGCGAGCCGCTGTGGAACGAAAGCTGGTACGCCGACTTCGTCGACGCCGCACAAGGATTGGGCGGCTGGGTGCGGATCGGCCTGACTCCCAACCAGCACAGTGCATGGCTGCACGCCGTGCTCTGCGGGCCGCAGATGCCGACCGTCGCCGTCGTCGATTTCGACGCCCCGCCGCCGGCCGATCCTTGGGAACTGCGCACCGCCACCGTCGGCTTCACCCACTCCGCGCAGGCGCCGCTGCAGACGTATCGCATTGTCCTGCAGGGGACGGGGCAGTCCTACGCCGACCCGGCGGCGCTGTTGCGGGGGGAACCCGGGACGCCGGTCGAGGTCGGCATGGATCTGACGTGGACCACCGACGGCACGCCGTACCGGTATCGGGTGGTCACCCGCTACGAGATCCCGTGCACGGTCTCGGGCAGCGTCACCGTCGGAGGCGCCGCGTACCCGGTGAACGCGACACCAGGACAGCGCGACCACTCGTGGGGCGTGCGGGATTGGTGGGGCATGGACTGGATGTGGAGTGCGCTGCACCTCGACGACGGGACCCACCTGCACGGCGTGGACATCCGCATCCCCGGAGCGCCCGCCGTCAGCATCGGCTACCTGCAGGCCGGCGACGGCACGCTCACTGAACTGGACCTGGTCGGTTCCCGGGACGAGTTCGCCGACAACGGATTACCGACGAGCGCGACGCTCAGCGTGAATCCGGGCGCCCTCACCGCGACCGTCGAGATGCGCGGCCACGCTCCATTGCGGTTGGTTGCCACCGACGGGCGGGTGAGCCGGTTCCCGCGGGCCTGGGGCACCGTCAGAACCGCCGACGGCCGCACCGGTGTGGGCTGGCTGGAATGGAACCGCAACGCCGGCACGCGGTGATTCCGCCGATCGTGGTGATGGGAGTGTCCGGCTCCGGGAAATCCACGGTGGGTGCGGCCCTCGCCCGGCGCCTCGGGGTGCCGTTCGCCGACGCCGACGACCTGCATCCGCAGTCCAACATCGCGAAAATGGTTGCTGGGCAACCACTTACCGACGACGACCGCTACCCGTGGCTGGAGGCGGCCGGGGAGTGGCTGGCACGCCACAGTGACGGCGGCGTGCTGAGCTGCTCGGCGCTCAAGCGAAAATACCGCGACCAGCTGCGCCGCCACCAGCCCGGCACCCTGTTCGTGCACCTGAGCGGCTCGCCGGAGCTGATCGCCGGCCGGCAAGCCGGCCGGACGGGCCACTTCATGCCGGCCGCGCTGCTGGCGTCGCAGGTGGAAGACCTGGAGCCGCTGGGTCCCGACGAGGACGGTGTCGTCGTCGACGTCGGCGCCAGTGTCGGCGCGATCGTCGGCACCGTCGTCGACACCGTGACGGGGCGCCGCCGCGCCGGCGGGGCCGAGTGAGCGATGTACCCGCTCGTGGCGGCGCTGGCGGTGACGCTGCACTTCGCGTTCATCGCCTACCTCGTCGTCGGCGGGTTCATCGCCGCGCGCTGGCGTCGCACCATCTGGTGTCACGTGCCCGCGGTGCTGTGGGGGATCGCGA
This sequence comes from Mycobacterium sp., assembly GCF_039583805.1. Lineage (GTDB taxonomy): Bacteria > Actinomycetota > Actinomycetes > Mycobacteriales > Mycobacteriaceae > Mycobacterium. The sequence continues at coordinate 7,721 of NZ_JAVKSH010000014.1, forward strand.
TCACTGTCGGACACCTCGACTGTCCGCTGACCTGGCTGGAACGGTGGGCGCGCCGGCACGGCGGGATGGCGCCGCTGCCGCCGGAGGGGTTCATCGCCCACTACCTCACCGGGGTGCTCTATCCCGCCCGCTGGGCGGGCGGAGTGCAGGCCGTGGTGTTCGCGGTGGTGGCCGCGTCCTGGGCGCTGTACGCATGGCGGGGCCGGGAGCGGCGTCGTGCCACCTGAACCGGGCCGGCGGCGGTTCTGGTCGGGGCCGACGAGCGGGAATCTCTCCACGAGACGCGGTAATGGCTCTCACAGCCCGCCATCGGCGAGTCGATCGCCCGGGCGGAAGACGACGTGGCGAGTGGTCGCACCTACGGCGAGGACGAGATCCGCGCAGGACGCGCAGGACGCGCAGGACGCGCAGGACGCGCAGGACGCGCAGGATAGGTGGGGCATGTCGGCGTCTTTGGTCGTGCGGACGCGTACCCGTTACCCTGACACGACCGTGCGGATCGTCTCTGCGGCTGATTTTCCACTACTACGGGAACTCCGCTGGACGGTGAATGCGCCGGGTCTGAGGCC
>NZ_JAVKSH010000014.1:8389-22286 GCF_039583805.1 Mycobacterium sp.
GTGCGGATCGTCTCTGCGGCTGATTTTCCACTACTACGGGAACTCCGCTGGACGGTGAATGCGCCGGGTCTGAGGCCGGAGAGATTTCGTCACATTGTCATGAATGGGGATACCGATGAGTCGTCACCACAGCATCCGGCGGCAGGGCCGCTCACCTCGCTTTACAGCACGCCGTCGGGGTCGGGTGCTGGGTGTGGGTACGGCGGCGGGCGCGTTGTTGGCGTTCGGGATGACCCCGCTGGCGACCGCGCCGCCGGCTCGGGCCGACCTGATCGACCTGATCATCGACCCCCTCGCGGCAGCGGGTGCGAATGCGGGTGAGCTGGCCGGTGCAGCCGGTCCGCTCGCTGATGTGGACGCGGCGGTGGCGGCCCTGTCCAACCCGTTGTTCGGCGATCCGGTGGAAGCGCTGAGCCAGGCGTATATCACCAGCCCGATCGGTGCAGCGCTGGACCAGATCATCAATGCGCCCTTCGTCTTCCTGTTCGGGCGCGACTTGATCGGCAACGGCGTCGACGGCTTCACCGGCGCCAACGACTCGTTACTCGGCGGGTCGGGGATCTTCGGCAACCTCGGCGACGGCGGATTCCTCGCCGGTGACGGCGGCACGGGTGCGACCGGTGTGGCAGGCGTGGACGGTGGCGCCGGGTCGGCCGGCGGGAGTGCCGGGTTGTTCGGCGATGGCGGCGCCGGCGGAGCCGGTGTGGACGGTGGTGCCGGCGGCGCCGGTGGTACCGGCGGCATCTTGTTCGGCAACGGCGGCAACGGCGGCGATGGCGGTGCGGCAAACGTGGCTGGCGGTGCCGGTGGAGCAGGTGGTGCCGGCGGCGAAGCCGATCCCTTCCTCGGCTTCCTGGGCAATGTCAAGGGCGGGGCCGGTGGTGACGGCGGTGCCGGTGGTGCTGCTTCGGCGACCGTGCCGGGCGGCGACGGTGGCGCCGGCGGGATAGGCGGTGGCGCCCTGTCCCGCTATGACTTCTTCGCCACCGGCAATGGCATCGGCGGTGCCGGTGGTAACGGCGGTGCCGGTGGTGCCGCGAGCGCTACCGAGGCGGCCGGGGCCGGCGGCACCGGCGGGGCCGGCGGCACCGGCGGGTCCGCCCTCAGCGTCCTCGGCAACGGCACCGGCGGTGCCGGTGGTAACGGCGGTGACGGTGGTGACGCCAGCACTACCGAGGCGGCCGGGGCCGGCGGCACCGGCGGGGCCGGCGGGTTCGGCGGCTCTGTGTTGGGCGTCCTGCTCGGCAACGGCACCGGCGGGGCCGGCGGTGTTGGCGGGTCCGGCGGGGCTGCGTCAGCTACCGAGGCAGCGGGAGCCGGCGGGGCCGGCGGGGCCGGCGGCGACGGCGCACTCGCGCTGGGCCTCCTCCTCGGCCACGCCACCGGCGGAGTCGGCGGAGCCGGCGGGGCCGCGAACCTCATCGAGACGGCCGACGCGGGTGGTGCCGGCGGGGCCGGCGGGGCCGGCGGTAGCGCCATTGATGCATTCGACTCCCTCAGCAACGTTACCGGCGGGGCCGGCGGGGCCGGCGCGGCCGGCGGTGCCGCGAGCGCCACCGAGGCGGCCGGGACCGGCGGAGCCGGCGGGGCCGGCGGCGGAACCCTTTCCGTTATTCAAGTCTTGGGCACGGTCAACAACGGGGCCGGCGGCGACGGCGGGGCGGGCGGTGCCGCGAGCGCCACCGAGGCGGCCGGAACGGGCGGGGCCGGCGGCGCCGGCGGCGGCACCGCGCCGGTAACGCCACCCTCGGACGATCCGCTGGCCTTACCCCCGACCCTGCCACCACTGTCGCTGAACAACGCCATTGCCGACGTCTTCGGCACCGTCAACGGCGGTGCCGGCGGGGTCGGCGGGGCCGGCGGTGCCGCGAGCGCCACCGAGGCGGCTGGAACGGGCGGGGACGGCGGGGCCGGCGGCAACGCTTCGACCGTGTTCGACGTCTTCGGCAACCTCACCGGCGGGAACGGCGGGGACGGCGGGCCCGGCGGTGCTGCGAGCGACACCGAGCCCGTCGGGGACGGCGGTGCCGGCGGCACCGGTGGCATCGCGTCGAATGTGTTCGGTGTCCCCCGCAGCCTCACCGACGGCACCGCTGGGACCCCAGGTTCCTCAACCGGGTAGGAGCACGACGTTCGAGGATGCGACGGCGGCCTTGCCGAGGGCACCACGGATCCCGGGCTGGCGCGCGTAGGTGATACCTCACAGTTCCGACATCGTCGGATCTAGTCACGCTCGCAACCAAGGTTCGCCAGCATCGCCGGCTCGGCCGACGGCGTTACCGTGGTGATATGCGCGCGCTGATCGTCGTCGACGTCCAGAACGACTTTTGCGAGGGCGGCTCGCTGGCGGTGACCGGCGGCGCCGCCGCCGCCAGGGCCGTCACCGGCTACCTGGCCACCGCCGCCGGCTACCGCCACGTCGTGGCCACCCAGGATTTCCACGTCGATCCCGGTGAACATTTCTCCGACCAGCCGAACTACACGACGTCGTGGCCGCCGCACTGCGTCGCGGGAACCCCGGGAGCGCAGTTTCACCCCGACCTCGATCCCAGCCGCATCGAGGCCGTCTTCCGGAAGGGCGCCTACTGCGCGGCCTACAGCGGCTTCGAAGGTGTCGACGACAGCGGCACGCCGCTGGGCGAGTGGCTGCGCCGGCACGGCGTCGACGAGGTCGACGTGGTCGGCATCGCCACCGACCACTGTGTGCGCCGGACTGCCGAGGACGCGGTGCGGGCCGGCTTCGGCACCCGTGTGCTGCTGGACCTGACGGCCGGCGTGGCGGAGGAGTCCACCGCCGCGGCCGTCGACGCGCTGCGCGCCGCCGGCGTCGCGGTGCTGCGGAGCCGCTGATGGGCCCCGCAAAGCAGGCCCTTTTGGCGGCGGTGGAGCGATCGCCGCAGGCCGCGGCCGCCCACGACCGCGCCGGCTGGGTGGGGCTGTTCACCGGGGACGCCCGCATCGAGGATCCGGTCGGTTCGCGGCCCCACATCGGTCCCGCCCGGATCGGCCGGTTCTACGACACCTTCATCGGCCCCCGCGACATCGTCTTTCACCGCGATCTCGACATCGTGTGCGGCTCGGTCGTGGTGCGCGATCTGACCCTCGAGGTCGCCATGAGCAGCGCGGTCACCATGACGATTCCCGCGGTCCTGCGCTACGACCTGCGCGAAGCCGACGGGGAATGGAAAATCGCGGCGATGCGGGCGTACTGGGAGCTGCCGAGCATGGTGCTGCAATTCCTGCGCCGCGGCGCATCGGCGCTGCCGGCGGGCCTGCAACTGGCGCGTGGCCTACTGGCCAACCAGCGCCTGGGCGGCACCGTCGGTTTCGCAGCCGGTTTCCGGCGCGTGGGGTCGCGCCACAAGCAGTTGGTCGGCACGTTTTTGGACGCCGTCGCGCGGGGTGACCGTCCGGCCGCGTTGCGCGCGTTGTCACCCTCTGCCGCAACGACTGTCGGCGACGACGTTCCCGCCGATCTCGACGACCTCATCGCGCGGCTGCGCGGGGGCGGCGGAGCGAAGATCATCGCCGCGGGGGGCACGGTCGCCGTGTCGACCACCTCGCCGCAGGAGCGAGGTGTGCTGTTCGCCGACGTCACGCGGCGCCGCAACACGATCCGGCGTATCCGGTACTTTCCGGCCTGACCGCCCTGCATCGACATGACCTCGCCGGAAATGCATGATCCCTGCACCAGCCCACGCCCGGCGTCGGCCGAACTGCTGCTCGAGGGTGGTTTCCAGCAGATCGGCCCGGGCGAGCACGTGATGTACAAGCCGCGGTGGGGAGCGTTTTACAACACCGGACTGGACGCGCATCTACGCGAAAACTGCAGCAACACACTTGTTGTCGCAGGATGCAACTTCCCGAACTGTCCGCGGACGTCCACCTACGAGGCCTCCGAACGCGACTTTTCCGATCATGCTGGTCTCCCACGCGGTGTCGGGTCTGTATGACCGCGGCGTCGAAGAGTGCCGGGGGATTGGCGCGGACGTCCGCGACCTGGCTTCGGCACTGCGCTGGCTGGCCGATGGTCAGCGAACTGCCGGCGGCGCCGGCGACGCCGCCGACGGCAGCAGCAGCAGCAGGTAGCCGCTCTTGCGCTGCCGCGGTGACGAGCACCCGGGAATACTGGAGGAGCACGCAGAGACAGGGAGCGCCATGTTCGATCAGCCTTTCCCGCGGCGCACCCTGCTGCGCGGCGCCGGAGCGCTCGGCTCAGCCTCGCTGGCGTCCTGGGCCACCGGCGGGTGCAGCTCCGACGACGACGCGCTGACCTTCTTCTTCGCCGCCAACCCCGAGGAAGCCGACGCCCGGCTGCGGATCGTCGAGGCGTTCAGCCGCCGCCACCCTGACATCAGGGTGCGGACGTTGCTGTCCGGCCCGGACGCCATGCAGCAGCTGTCGACGTTCTGCGCCGGCGGCAAGTGTCCAGATGTGCTGATGGCATGGGAGTTCACCTACGCCGGGCTGGCCGACCGCGGCGTGCTGTGCGACCTCAACACCCTGCTGGATCACGACCCCGCTTTCGCCGCGCACCTGAGAGCCGACAACATCGCGCCGCTGTATGAGACGTTCACGTTCAACGGCGGCCAGTACGCCCTGCCGGAGCAGTGGTCCGGGAATTTCCTGTTCTACAACAGGAAGCTGTTCGCCCAAGCCGGGCTGGATCCCCCGGCCCGGTGGGACCAGCCGTGGAGCTTCGCCGAATTCCTCGACAGCGCAAGCGCTCTCACCACACGCGACCGGGCGGGCCGGATCAGCCGGTGGGGGTTCGTCGACACCTGGGTCGGCATCTACTCCGCCGGGCTGTTCGGCATGAACAACGGCGTCCCGTGGTCGACGCCGCGGATGGACCCGACGCACCTCAACTTCGACAACCCCGAGTTCCTCGAAGGCATCCAGTTCTACGCCGACCTGTCCACCACGCACAAGGTGGCGCCCACCGCATCTGCGACCCAGTCGATGTCGACGATGGATCTGTTCTCGGCGGGCCGGGCGGCGATGGCGCTGGGCGGGCATTGGCGATACCAGACATTCGACCGCGCGGACGGCCTGGATTTCGACGTGACCATCCTGCCGACCGGTCCGCGCGGGCACCGGGCCCAGTCGAACATCGGCACGACCGGGCTGGCCATCGCCGCCAGCAGCCGCCGCAAAGAACAGGCGTGGGAATTCGTCAAGTTCGCCTGCGGCCCCACCGGACAGGAATTGATTGGCGCCTCGGGGCTTTTCGTGCCGGTGCTGCGCTCTGCGATCGGGTCGGCCGGATTCGCCGACGCGCACCGCAGGATTGCCAACATCGCTGTGCTGACCGGCGGGCCGGCCAACTCGGAAGGCCTGCCGATCTCCCCGGAGTGGGAGAAGATCAACGCGCTGATGGACCGCAACATCGGGCCGGTACTGCGCGGCTCACGGCCGGCGGCATCCCTGGCGGGCACATTCACCCGCGAGGCCGACGAGGTGCTGCGCACTCCATGACGGCGGTCGACCAGTCCACCCGGCGCCGCCGGTCGTCGCGGCGACGGGCCCGCGCCGGGCGCCTGTTCGTCGCGCCGAATCTCACCGCCGTCGCGGTCTTCATGCTGTTCCCGCTCGGTTTCTCGCTGTACATGAGTCTGCAGCACTGGGACCTGTTCACGCCGCCGAAGTTCGTCGGCTGGGCCAACTTTCGCCAGCTGTTCACCGCCGATCCGCTGTTCGTCATCGCGCTGCGCAACACCGTGGTATTCACCGTCGGGACCGTCGTGCCGACGACCCTCATCAGCCTCGGGGTGGCCGGAGTGCTCAACCGCACCTTCAAAGGAGCCGCATTCTTCCGGACGGTGATCTTCCTGCCGCTGGCGGTGTCGTCGGTCGTGATGGCCGTGGTGTGGCAGTTCGTGTTCAACACCGACAACGGTCTGCTCAACATCATGCTCGGCTGGCTGGGGATCGGCCCGGTGCCGTGGCTGGTCGACCCGAAATGGGCGATGGTCTCGCTGTGCCTGGTCAGTGTGTGGCGCAGTGTGCCGTTTGCGACCGTCGTCCTGCTGGCCGCGATGCAGGGGGTGCCGGACACCTACTACGAGGCAGCGAAACTCGACGGCGCCGGGGAGCTGCGGCGTTTCATGTCCATCACGGTTCCGCTGATCCGGGGCGCGCTGTCGTTCGTGGTGGTCATCTCGGTCATCCATGCGTTCCAGGCTTTCGACTTGGTCTATGTCCTTACCGGCCGCAACGGTGGACCCGAGTCGGCGACCTATGTCCTGGGCATCATGCTGTTCCAGAACGCCTTCGCCTTCCTGGACTTCGGCTACGCGTCCGCGCTGGCGTGGGTTATGTTCGCCATCTTGCTGGGCCTGACCGTGCTGCAGCTGCGGTTCACCCGCCGTCGCAGCGCCCAGGAGGAACGATCGTGGGCCTAGCCGACCGGATGATCAAACCCGGTGTCGCCCGGGCCGTCGCGCTGTATGCCGCGCTGGCCGGCATCGCATGGTGCGCGCTGTTTCCGATCCTGTGGGCGGTGTCGGGCTCGTTGAAAAAAGAGGGTGAGGTCACGGCGCCGACGTTGTTTCCCGCGCACCCGCAATGGTCCAACTACGCCGAGGTGTTCACCCTGATGCCGTTCTGGCGGTTGCTCGTCAACACGGTGGCCTATGCCGGGTGCGTCACCGCCGGCCAGGTGTTCTTCTGCTCGCTGGCCGGATATGCGTTCGCCCGGCTGCAGTTTCGCGGCCGGGACGCCTTGTTCGTCGCGTACCTGGGCACGTTGATGGTGCCGCTGACGGTTACCGTGATCCCGCAGTTCATCCTGATGCGGATCGCCGGCCTCACCGACACGCCATGGTCCATGATCGTGCCGGGATTATTCGGCAGCGCGTTCGGCACCTATCTCATGCGCCAATTTTTCCTCTCTCTCCCAACGGATCTCGAGGAGGCTGCGATTCTCGACGGCTGCTCGCCGTGGCAGATCTACTGGCGGGTCCTGCTGCCGCACGCCACACCCGCCGTCATGGTGCTCGCGGTGCTCACCTGGGTCAACGTGTGGAACGACTTCCTGTGGCCGCTACTGATGATTCAGCGTAGGAGCATCGCCACCCTCACCCTCGGCCTGGTGCGGCTGCAAGGCGAATACGTGGCCCGATGGCCGGTGCTGATGGCGGCGTCGATCCTGATCCTGCTGCCGTTGGTGGCCCTCTACGCCGTCGCGCAGCGGGCGTTCATCCGCGGTATCGCGCTGACCGGGTCGAGCGGGTGAGCCCATGGCATCGGTGAGGTTCGAGCAGGCGACCCGGCGTTACCCGGGCAGCGCGCGACCGGCGCTGGATCGGCTGGACCTCGAGGTCGCCGACGGGGAGTTCGTCGTGCTGGTCGGGCCGTCGGGATGCGGCAAGACAACCTCGCTGCGGATGGTCGCCGGGCTGGAAGCGGTCGATTCGGGCCGCATCCGCATCGGCGGACGTGACGTCACCGACGCCGACCCGCAGGACCGGGACGTCGCGATGGTCTTCCAGAACTACGCGCTCTACCCGCACATGACGGTGGCGCAGAACATGGGCTTCGCGTTGAAGATCGCCCGGGTCGGCAAAGCCGAGATCGCCGAGCGGGTGCGCGATGCGGCGAGATTGCTCGACTTGGAACCGTACCTGGACCGCAAGCCCAAGGACCTGTCCGGCGGACAACGCCAGCGGGTGGCGATGGGACGTGCGATCGTGCGGCGCCCCCAGGTGTTCCTGATGGACGAGCCGTTGTCCAACCTGGACGCCACACTGCGCGTGCAGACCCGTAACCAGATCGCCGGACTGCAAAGGCGACTGGGCACCACCACCGTCTACGTCACCCACGACCAGGTGGAAGCCATGACGATGGGGGACCGTGTCGCGGTGCTGCGCGACGGCGTGCTGCAACAGTGTGCGCCCCCGCGTGAGCTCTACCGGGCCCCCGTCAACGTGTTCGTCGCCGAGTTCATCGGCTCGCCGGCGATGAACCTTTTCACGGTTCCGATCGTCGACGGTGCTGCGGCACTGGGGGATTGGCTGCTCCCGGTGCCGCGTGAGGCCGTCGGCGCCGGCGCCACGGTGATTGTCGGCATCCGGCCCGAACACTTCGAGCTGGGCGGCGTCGGTGTCGAGATGGAAGTCGACGTGGTCGAGGAACTCGGCGCCGACGCCTACCTGTACGGGCGAATCACCGCCTCCGGCAACGGCGTCGCCCGCTCCGTCGTCGCGCGGGTGGACGGGCACAACCCGCCGGCGCGGGGCAGCCGCCTGCGTCTGCATCCGCAACCCGAACACCTGCACTTCTTCGGCGCCGACGGCAGCAGACTGGTGTAACCGGGCACGGCATGATGAGCCGCTGCGGCGTGGCGGGATCCGCGCCGCAGCGAGGTGCCGGCACGCACGACCGATGAGCCGGGGTGGATGGTGATAGGCCAGTACATGGCGGCCGCCTGCGACAGGGCACGGGTACGGCGGCCCGGCGAGGAACATCGGCCGGAGTCAGTCCGCCCGCGCTGACTGGGCTGCATGGATCGAGATTTAGCGAAGGAGCCGAACCTCGATCGGCAGGTCGAGTTTCGCCCACGCACGGTCTGCGGTGATAACGATCGGGGGCGTGCTGCGGATAGCCAGGGCAAGGCAGCATCGGTCGCCGAGGGAGAGCTGCTGTCCGCCCGTAATGGCACGCAAAGCGCCGGCGAGCTCCGCGTCATCGGCGGTCAGCGGTTCGATGGTGACACCGGCGGCGACCGCAAGTTGGCGGATGGCCGAGGCATCGATCTGCGCGTCGACCAATTTACCGATCACCTCGGCAAGATTCGGCGCGCCGATGACCGAACCGGTCATCGCCTCGGCAACCAGGTCGGCGCCGGCCTCTCCGTGAATCAGTGCCAGCAGCGCCGACGCGTCGAGAACGGTCAACTGTCGCGCGCCTCGACGCGGCGCTCCGCGAGGAGTTCGTCTACCAGGGAACGACTCGGCGCTTTCTCCCGGCCCAGCGCGCGGATTTCGTCGATCGCATCCGCAGGCCTTTCCAGGACGATCCGCGCCTGCCGCCGTAATCACTGATGGTCACGATCTACGGCTGAGTTACTAGAGCAGGGTGATCGCGACGGGGATACCGAGCTGATCAGTGGCATTGGCCAAGCGCCTGTCGACGGTGATGACGGCGGCCGAGCGTTCGGCGGCGACAGCGACATACAGGCCGTCGTAGATCGAGATGTTGTGCCGCCAGGCCCAGGCGGTGCGCAGCAGCAGTGCGTCAGGGAGCACGCATTCGATGGCGAGTGCGGTGGCGGTATCGGCGGCGGCCTCGGCGTCCTCGAGTTCCAATTGCCCGCGCAATACGGCTTTGTGCAGGGTGCGTAGCACCTCGCCCGGCATGTGGGCCGGTGCGAGCCAGCCGTCGTCGCCGTTTAGGGCTGCGCGTGCCGCGTCGCCTTGGGGAGTGCCGCTCGTGAGCGCCAACACCAGCACGCCTGCGTCCACCACGATCACCGGCGAAAACTCACCCGTCGCGGTCGGCGCGGATGACGGCCGCCACTTCCTCGGCTGTCATGGTAAGACTGCGATGACTAGCCAATGCCTCCAAGAGCTGCCGGTTGCGTTGAGCCTGGTACTCCCGTTCCAACAGTGATCGCAGATACGTTTGGGTGGATTGGCCGCGCGCCTCGGCGCGGGCTGCCAGCGCGTCCCGAACTTCTTCAGGGACATCTTTGATCTGAATCGCAACTGCCATAGCCACAAGCTATCACATGCGCATGACATGCACATGTTCTGCGTGTTCGCAGTCAACAACAACCAACTATCACCGGACGCCTCTTGAGGTATTCCCCATGCGAGTCAAGTCACGTGTATCAAGCAACACCTCCCAGGCCCTAATCAATGGCTTTACCAGCAATTTTGCTGATTCTTATGAGGCAATACGGCAAAGCCATTTGGCCTTGCTGACAAGTCGGAAATCTGCCCCCTGCGAGGAACTCGACCTTGTTTTCGATCGCTTAAAGAGGTTCGCATAATTGAGTGGCAAATTGGTCATAGAAAAAGGCCGGTGTGGCGCAGCAGCGCGAAACACAGGTCGGCGTCGTTGCCGGCGCGTTCGAGTCCGTCGCAGGCGGCCTGCATCGCCTCGTCGATGGTGTTGGGGCAGCGATTGGCCAGTTCGGTTCCTTTGACGTTGCCCCATAGGCCTTCCACCGGGTTGAGTATCTCGTCGACGCCGACAAACGCACATTGTGGCTACGACACGCTGGCCCCGGCCACCCATCCGGCACGGATTAGGACTCGGGCAAGTGACGCCGCCGCAGGGACTGTCCGGCAGGACCGCGTTCACCGTTCTGACAACAGGCCCGCAGCGCAGCGTTTGGCCGCCGGGTAAATCAATAACGTCTCAGCACCCTCAGCCCGCTCTGCCGTGATCCACCTAGTATGACCAGCGAATTCCCCGGTACGGCAGTAGCACTTGACCTTGGCGACAAGATAGGAACCTATCCTCTGGTTGTGTCCATGATCATGCGCGATCTCGGTTCCCTCGCTGTTCAGAGAGTTCTGCCGCAACTGCCACTTGGGCATACCCGCGAAGATCGGGCGCCATTAAGGTATGATTTTTATACATACTTGAGTTTGAGTTTGATCCCGCCAAGAGTGCGGCAAACCTGGTCAAGCAAGGCATCGACTTCGTTGCGGCACAGTCCATCTGGCGGGATCCGCACCGCATCGAGGTGTCGGCACGCACGACGGATGAGCCGAGGTGGATGGTGATAGGTCAGATCGACGGCCAATGCTGGTCGGCAGTGGTGACCTACCGAGACGACCGCGTGCGAGTCATTTCCGTGCGCCGCTCACGGGAAGGAGAGATAGCGATTTATGAAAGCTAGCGAGTTCGACGAGCGGTTCGACGACGGCCAGGACATGGCGGCCGCCCTCGACACGGCACGGGCACGGCGCCCTGGCGAGGAACACCGGCGTGTGAACGTCGACTTTCCGGCCTGGATGATCGCCGAACTCGACCGCGAAGCCACTCGTCTCGGAGTCACTCGCCAATCACTCATCAAGGTCTGGATCGCCGACAAGCTTGATCACGGCGGTCACACTGCAGCCTGACCGCTGTTTGACAACAGCAAGTGATCCGATGTCCGGGGGTCCTGTTGACGTCACGCGTGTGAAATCGACGATTCGCCCCACTCATGCAGGTGAGCTGAGATGTCGCAAACAACACCACAGCCCCATCAGTGTCTTTAGCCAGCTATTTTTTGATGAACATGATCGGAATGGCGCAGGCATTTGACCCTCGTCACGGTCATGTGCCGATCGCCTCATGCTCGGCCGGGTAGGCGTGGATCAGCGCGGCGGTCAGTCCGGGGACCGCGTGGGTGAGTTCGTGCTCGGCGTCGTGCGCGATGCGATGCGCCTGGGCCAGGTCGAGAGTGGGGTCGACGTCGAGTTCGGCGTCGGCGTGCACGCGGTGCCCGATCCAGCGCATCCGCACGCTACGGACCGCCCGTACCCCGGGCTGGGCCGCCAGTGCCTGCTCGGCGATGTCGACCATCGCCGGGTCGACGCCGTCGAGCAGGCGCCGGAACACGTCCCGCACGGCGGTGTGCAGCACGGCCAGGATGGCCACCGTGATCAGCAGGCCGACGACGGGGTCGGCCAGCGGGAATCCCAGTGCGGCGCCGCCGGCGGAGAATAACACCGCCAGCGAGGTGAATCCGTCGGTGCGGGCATGCAGTCCGTCGGCGACCAGCGCGGCCGAGCCGATGCGGCGCCCGACGCCGATGCGGTAAAGCGCCACCCATTCGTTGCCGACGAACCCGACCAGACCCGCCAGGGCCACCCAGCCGACGTGTGCGATCAGCTGGGGGCGGATCAGCCGGGTGACGGCTTCGTAGCCGGCGACGATCGCCGACAGGGCGATCATCGCGATCACGAACAGCCCGGCTAGGTCCTCCGCTCGTCCGTAGCCGTAGGTGTAGCGACGGGTGGCGGCTTTGGTGCCGAGCGCGAACGCGATCCACAGCGGCACCGCGGTCAAGGCGTCGGAGAAGTTGTGGATGGTGTCGGCGGTCAGCGCCACCGACCCGGAGATCGTCACGATGACGATCTGGGTGATCGCGGTCAACCCGAGCACCAGCAGGCTGATCTTGACCGCGCGAATTCCGGCCGCACTGGATTCCAGGGCGTCATCGACGCTGTCGGCAGCGTCGTGGGAGTGCGGTGCGAAGATCTGCGCGATCACCCCGCGCAGGCCGTGGGGATGATCGTGGGAAGGTCCGTGGTCGTGGTCGTGGTCGTGATCGTCAGCGGCAGAAGCGGATTCGGTCCTGAGATGAGTCATGGCCCGACCGGCCTTTCCTGGCGAGTGATCGACACCGGGCCGCGCTCGCCCAGCACGTTCGACCAGCACCTGATACTTGCATTTATGCGCAGATAATAGCAATCGGACGTGGTGTGACGCCAGGGCCGGCCACCGCCGTCTGGGACGGTGTCGCGGACGCCAGCGGCAGATTTGGCCCAAGCCGTCACCGCTCAGGCCTCTCTCAGATACTATTCAGAAGCGGTCACTATTCATGAGTGCTGTTTCGACGGGCGCCGACGTTTCGGTGAGGGAGTCTGCTATGGAATCGGCCTTGGTTCGTCGTGTCACCGCTGCGGCCGCGCTGGCCTGCGCCGGCCTCGTCGCCGCGACGCCGGTGGTGGCGCCGCCACCCCACGTCGAGGCGGCGGTTCGGCTCGCCGCGTCCGCCGGGGAGAGTCCCGTCGACCTGCTGAGCGCGGCGCTGAGCGCGGCCGCCTCCAGCGGCCAGGGCCTACCCGACGTCTTCACCCCATTTTCCGACCTGGTCAGGAACACGTCGGACAATCTGGCAGGGCTGGCCGACGCCGTGCTCGCCGATCCGGCGCCCTTCCTGCGTCAGATCCTGATCAATCAGCTCGGTTACCTGGGAACCGTTGCCACGTCGGTGGAAAACGCCGGCCGCGACTTCGCCGACGGGCTCGCCGCCTTGCCGGCCGCGCTGCAGCAGGCATTCGCGGACCTCACCGACGGCAACGTCGGCGGCGCGCTGGGCACGGTCGCGGCGGCTCTGGTCGGCCTGGTGTTCGACGGCTTCGACACCAGCGACCTGTCGAACATCACCATCCAGGGCGCCATCGGCGACCTGCTGTCGATCCTGACCATCCCCGGCGAGATCGCGCAGAGGGCCACCGATGTGATCGAGCCGCTCACCGACACCACCGTCGCGGCGGACATCTCGAACATCCTCGCGCCGAGCGACCACATCGGGCTGCCGGTGCTGCTCGGCTTCGAGGTCATTTCCGCGCCGTACTCCGCGGCGCTGGGGCTTGCGAGCAGCGGCACCGACTTCGTCGACGCGGTACAGGCCGGGAACCTGCCGGGGGCGCTCGGCGCACTCGTCGATGCCCCTGCCACCACCCTCAACGGCTTCCTCAACGGCCAGCAGGGAATCGACATCCCGATTGCAGTGGGAGCGCCGCTGAAGGACGTGGTGTTAAACGTGCCCCTCGGCGGGCTACTCGCCCCGCTCAAGCCCCTCGAGGCTACGGCGAACTTCTTACCTATCTGCGTACCGATTATCGGGTGCCACACTCCGCCGTCCCTCGACATTGCCGTCAAAGGCACCCCCGCCGGCGGCCTGATCCCGACCCTGCTGACGTATCTGCCCCACCAGCTGGCCGCGGCCATCGACGGTTCGGAGAGCACGTCGGCGGCCGACCTGGCAGCGCAGGCGGATGCCCTGTTGAATCCGGTTGCGGCCCTAAGCGATCTGGGTGCGCTCTTGAGCCCGGCCGACTGGGCGGTGACGCCCTTCTGACCGCCGGATCCGGCGGCAACCAGCAGGGCCGCGGGGCGGTTCAACCGGCCGGTGCGAGCATGGCCTTCCACCCGTCGTCTCCGGTGC
>NZ_JAVKSH010000014.1:22386-39218 GCF_039583805.1 Mycobacterium sp.
CGGCGGCAACCAGCAGGGCCGCGGGGCGGTTCAACCGGCCGGTGCGAGCATGGCCTTCCACCCGTCGTCTCCGGTGCCGGTGGAGTTCTCGACGGTGTATGTCATGCCGTCGGGCCCGAAGACTTCGCCGCTCTGCACGTCGTAGATCGCAGTGGCCGGCGCGTTCGGGGTGTAGACGCACGGGTTGGGTTGTTGGCCGTTGCATGCGACCGTGCCCGACCCCGGCCGCTGCAGCGGATCGCTGACCGGCGGCGGGGTGCCCGGCAACCGATCGGCGGGCAGCGGGTTGAGGCCGGTGTTGAGCGACGGCGCGGGGATGACCTGACCCGGGTTCACCGGCTGATCGCAGCGCGCGCCCGGCGCGGGGCAGTTGCGGATCTGGTTGGGGTCGCCGTACCAGGGGTTGGTGCCCAGCGGCACGTACGGCTTGGTGCTGCGGCACTCCCGCGGTGTGGCGGCACGTTTGCCGGGCACGTCCACGCACGGGTCGTTGCGTGCGCCGCGCACCACGTTGGCCGGGGTGTCCTGTGGGATCTTGCAGTAGGTGCCGCCCGGCAGGGGAGCGGTGCTGGTGTCGGCGGGTGAACGCCACTGCGACGCCGGCAGGAAACCGGTCAGGCACGGCGGCGGCTGGTTGATGCCCAGCGCGACGTCCACCGACGCGTGGTCGGAATACGCCGAGGTGGCTGCCTGGGCGATCGACCCGGCCTGCGGCAGGAACACCAACGCCTGCTCGACGCCGTTGTGGTAGCGCTTGAGCATGTCGAGCACGACTTCGAGATTGGCCAGGGTCTGCGGCAACGCGTCACGCACGTCGTTGAACGTCGCGTTGACCTGTTCGGTCGTGGGCGCGACGTTGGACAGGATGCTGCGCAACGCGCGGTCGTGCCCGGCGGTCTGCGCGGCCAGCGTGTTGAGGTTGGCCGACCAGCGCGCTATCTCGTTACCGGAGTCCACCTGGCTGTCGATGATCGGCGCCGAATGCTCGATGATGTCGTTGATGTCGGTGATGTCGCCTTTGAAGCCGTGCGCGAGCGATTGGGTGGCGTCGACCAACTGCGCAAGTGACGGCCCCAGGCCGCCGACCGCCTGGGACACCTCGGAGAGCAGCGACGCGATTTTGTCTTTGGGCAACGCCGCCAGGCCGCGGTTGGCGGCGTCGAGCGCCGGCCCGATCTGGCTCGGGACGGTGCTCTTGGTGACGGTCTGCCCGCTGCGGAAATACGGGCCGCGGTTGGCGTCGGACACCAGGTCGAGGTACTGCTCGCCGACCGCCGACACCGAATGCACGTTGGCCGACGCGTCGACCGGGATCGGGTAGCCGTTGTCGATGCTCATGGTCGCGCGCGCGCCCCGCTCGGTGGGTTCGACGGCGGTCACCTTGCCGATGGTGATGCCCCGATAGGTCACGTTGGCGGTTCGATACAGGCCGCCGGACGCGGGCAGATCGGCGTAGAGCGTGTATCTGCCGACGCCCATCAGGCTCGGGATCCGCAGGAAGTGCCAGCCCAGCGCGACCACCGCGATCACCGCTAACCCGGCCAACACGGCCAGCTGGATTTTGATCAACCGCGTCAGCATCGCTCACTCACCCCGTTCCACCAGCGGTCCGCCCGGCACGTCGTTCGGGTTCGGCGTGAACCGCAGGTCGGGGATCATCGCGGCGGGGTCACGTCCCCACGATTGCTCGAGCGCTCGCAACATCCCCGACAAGCCCGTCCCGCTCAGCAGCGCGTTATCGAGGGTGCTCAGCGTCAGGTCGGCCGTCGCCGAGACGTTGATGTAGTCGCCGCGGATCACCTTCGAGACGTTTTCGATGGAAAACGGCGCGGTGAGCCCCACCGTCAGCGCGCCGACCACATACGGCGCGGTCCGGACGAGTTGCTTGAGCGGTCGCTGCAACGACTGCAGGTCGTGGTGCAGGTCGGGGCGCGCGGGCGACAGCGTCCGGTCGGCGATGTCGCCGAACCGCCCCAGGGACTCGGCGGCGTCGACGAACAGTTGCCGGGTGTCGGCGAAATGCTTGACCAACGGCGGGATTTCGGTCAGTACCCGGTCCAGCGTGTCGCTGCGGTTGGCCGCGATGGTCAACAGTTCGTTGGTCGAATCGATCGCCCGGGTCAGGTCGTCCCGCTGGCGGTTCAGCTCGGCGGTGAACGTGTCCAGCCGGCCGAGGAATTCGCGGATCAGCTGGTCGCGGCCGTCGAGGATGTTGACCACTTCGTCTTGGATCACCTCGAGGTTCGGGATGCCGCTGCCGTCGAGGATGACCGCGACGGCAGCCAGCGTCCGCTCCACGGTGGGGTATGCCGAGGCGTGCCGCAGCGGGATGGTGTCGCCGCTTCTCAACGGCCGCGGCGACGGCTTCGGTGGGGCGGCCAGCTCCACATGCTGGGTTCCCAGCAGGCTGGTCTGGCCGATCTTTGCGGTCGCGTTTTCCGGCAGCCGCACGGCCGGATCCAGGTCCAGCGTCAGGGTGGCGATCCAGTTCTTCAGCCTGATGGCCCGCACCGTGCCGACCCACACGTCGGCGACCCGCACCCGGCTGTTGGTGTTCAGCGCCAGCGTGTCGGGCATCTGCACGTAGATCGTCATATGGTGCCGACCGGTGCCGCGGCCGCCTGGCAGCGGCACATCCGCGATACCGTGCCAGCTGCACGAACTCGACACCACCACGGCCAGCGCAACACCCAGACAGCGGCGGACGATTCCGTTCATCGGCCCGAACCCGTCTGTGCGGCAGCGTTTTCCGCTGGCGTATACGGCGCGGGCTGCGGGTACCACGGCGGCGGCAACGGACTGCTCTCGTCGTAGGCGTCCGGCGAGCCCGGCAGGTTGGTCCCCTGCGCCGGCGGCGCGATGTCCGGCCCACCCATCAGCTCGGACAGCGACTCCGGCGTCAGCATGTTCGCCGTCAGCGCCCCGACCTGCGCGCCCTGCATCCCCGGTGCCACGATCCAGCCCGGCTCGGAGTTGCGGTGCGACAACGGGGTGTCCGGAGAGAAGATCCCCGGGACGGTGGTGTCCTTGTAACCGGGCGGCGGGCGCAGCCGGTCCTGAGAATAAGCCACCTCCTTGGGCAGCGCGGCGGCCGTGTTGAAGAGGTTGACGGCGAAAGGCAGGTAGTTGAACTTCACGGCGTCCAGCACCGGCGTCAGGTACTGCGCGCACAGTTCGGCCGATTCCTGATAGCCCAGCCGGCTGCCGGCCTGGATCGCGCTGCAGATGGCTTGCAGCGGGTTCGCGAAGTTCGGGAACACGGCCGTGCCGACCAGTGCGCCGTGCGCCGGGTGGTAGAGGTTGTTGAAGTTGCCCGCAAAGGTGGGCAGCACGTGCAGCGCGGTCTCCAGGCCGTCGCGCGGCTCGGGTTGCAGCAGCGCGGTGGTCGTGGTGGCAAGGTTGCCGACATCGTGGGCCAGCACGGATCGGTTGTCGCTGATGAACTTTCGTGCCGCGTCCAGCACGTCGTCGACCCGCGTCACCGCATCGGCCAGCTCATGGTCGGATGTGGTGAACAACTGGGTGAACTGCGCCAGGTTGTTGTTGAGTGCGAGGAACTGCTGATCGTTTTGGTAGAGGGCACTGACGAATCGCGCCAAATTCTTTGTCACCGAGAAGAAGTCGCTCTGGCCCTGGTGCAGCGCGGTCGCCGCTTCGGACAAACTGTTCAGCGTCTCGTTGATCTGCTTGCCCTTGCCGGCCACACTGTCGGCGGCTGATTCGACAAGGTCGCCGAACGGCCCCTTCGGTTGCTGCGGCGTCGGACCCAGCTGGCCGAGGATGCCGTCGATGGAATTGCGTAGCTCGTCCCACTCGACGGGCACCTGCGTGCGCTCGATCGGGATGACTGCTCCGTCGCGCATCACCGGCCCGCCGGTGTAGGCCGGTGACAGCTGAATGGTCCGGGAGGCCACCAGGGTGGGGTTGAGGATCGAGGCGGTGGCGTTGGCCGGCACCCGGTAGGTGTTGCTGTAGTGGAACGTGACCCGCATCTTGTCGCCCGCGGGTACGATCGCGTCGATCGCGCCGACCCGCACACCCATGATCTGGACCTTGTCGCCGGGATACAGCGCGAGGGTCTCCGGAAAGTATGCGACAACGGTTGTGGTGGTGAGCTTCTGGTAGAGCTGCGCACCGGCGCCGGCCGCGACGACGGCGAGGACCACCGCCAGCGCCCCGACGATCATCGACCTGCGGGAGATCTTCGGCAGCCGAAGGCTGCGGATGTCGAAGATGGTGCTCACTGGTTGCTACCCCCCGTCGTGGTGGCCCCCGTCCCGTCGGGCGTGATGAACGGGGCAGGCAGCTGCGGCCCGGGTCCGGGCGGTGCCGGCGTTCCCGGCGGCAACCCCGGCGCGAACGTCGACGGCGGCGAAACGGGGCCGGCCGGTTGCAGGTTCTCGGTGCGTGCGCCCGGCGGCGCGGTCGGCGGCAGCGGCACCGGCCTGCCCGGAACGTCCGGGGCCGGCTGGCCGGGCCGCCCGGCGATCGGGATGCCCGGTGTCGGCGGGAGGCCGTCGGGATTCGGTGGCGACGCCTGCACGTCGAGCGGCGCCGGAAAGCCGTCCGGCACCGGGCCGTAGGGGCCCTGATCCGACGCCGCGCACGGTAGCGGATTGCCCGGCCGCGGCAAAGTTTCGGCGGTAGGCGTGTACGAGCAGGGCGACCCGGGTGCTACGGCAGGACCCGGGTGATCCGCGGTGCCCTCCAGCACCGGCGGTGCGGCAGGCGGCGCGCCGTTGGGCAGACGCGCTCCGTTGGGGTCGGGGAACCGGAACGCCGGCAGGCCGGCGCTGCGCCAGAACTCCTCGGGATCGATACCACGCTTCTTGAATGCGGCGTCGACCCACGGTTGAAGCACCTGGTAGGGCAACAGGTTCACCGCCATCGCCTTGAAATACGGCCCCGAGCCGACCGCCTCGGTCAGCGACGCGGTGTATCTGCTGAGCATGACCAGCACATCGGCTAGTTGGCTCTTGCGCTTGACCAGCTCGTCGCTGACCGTGCCCAGCTGTCGCAGCACCCGGTTGGCGTCGGGGTTCTCCGCGATCAGAGCGGACACTTGGGTCGCTACCCCCGACACGTTGGTCAGCAGCACGTCTAGCGCCTGGCTGCGTTGCCTGAACGCGGCCAGCAGCGTGTTGGCGTTGACCAACAGCCCGTTGATCTGCTCGCTGCGCTGGCCGAACACTCCGGCAACCTTGTTGGCGTCGGCCAACAGTCGCTTGACCTGTTCGTCACGGCGGCCGATGGTGTCGGAGAATCCCTTGACCCCGTCGAGGGCGGCGCCCAGGTGCGGATAGGTCTGATCGAGCGTCTGCGACAACAGGTTCAGCGAGTTCTTGACGCTCTCGACGTTCCAGCCTGTCGCTGCCTTCGTGACATCGACGAAGGCGTCGTAGATCTGGTACGGCGTGGTGGTCTGCCCCACCGGAAGGACACCGTTGACGCGCAGCGGCCGCGCACCGCGGGGTTCGATCGCGACGTCCTTGCGGCCGAGAATCGTGTCGGTGCGAATCGCCGCACGGCTTTCGGTCCCGATTGTCTTGCCGGCCAACGAGAAGCCGATCAGGACCTTGTCGCCTTTGATGGCCAGCGAGCGGACCAGGCCGACGTTCACACCGGCTATCTCCACCCTGTCGCCCTTGCCGAGGCCGCCGGTATCGCTGAACTGCGCGTAGTAGGTGGGCGTGGCGAACAGCATCGGTATGCTGGTGAAGCTCTGTCCCACGCCGATGACGAGCAGCGTGATCACCACGCCCATCAGTCCGACACGGCCGCGGTTGAAGTCCGTCAGCGTTCTCATTGCGGGGTGCACCTACCCGTCGGCTGCTGGAAGAGACGGACCGTACGGACCGGCCCGCCGGGCTGTAATCCGTTGACTTTGAGCGAGATATCGCACACGTAGAAGTTGAAGAAGTCACCGTACAGACCGCCGGCACGGCCGATGATCCGGTAGGCGTCCGGCAGTTTCGCCACGATGTCGTCGAACGCCGGCAGGTCTTTGATGAGCGGCGGCTGGATGCCGTCGAGGTATCCGATGGTGCTGTGCAGCAGCGGGCGGTCCTCCGCCAGCAGGTCCGCCAACGTTCCTGCGGCGTTGCTGATGTGCGCCGCCGCGGCGGCGAGCGGATCGGCTCGGTTCTTCAGTGCGGTAATCAGCGTCTCGAAGTTGCCGACGGTGTGGTCGAAGTCCTTCTGATGCTTGACCGCGGTGGCCAGCACCGTGTTCAGGTTGGTGATGACTTCTCCTATCGCACGGTCACGATCGGCGAATGTCGCTGTGAGCGAGGCTGTTTGGTCGAGAATGTCTTCGATGGTGCCGCCCTGGCCCTGCAGCACGGTGATGATCGACGAAGCGATGCTGTTGACCTTGGCGGGATCCAGTGTCTTGAACAGGGGGCGGAATCCGCCGATCAGCGCGTCGAGATCCAGTGCTGGTTGGGTGTTTTCGACCGGGATCGTGCCACCCGCGGCCAATGGCTGATCGTTGCCGCCGCGCTTGAGCTCGAGGTAGCGGTCGCCGACCAGGTTGAGGTAGCGGATCGACGCGGTCGTCGAACGATCCAGGGTCAGTGACTGCTCGACAGTGAAGTCGACCAGCACCCGAGTGTCACCGTCGACCAACGTCACCTTGGAGACCTTGCCGATCTCCACTCCCGAAGCGCGGACAAACTGTCCGGCGCGTAACCCGCTGGCGTCGGTGAAGACGGCCGAGTACCCGGTGGTGCGGTCGAACCGCACCTGACCGAATACCACAACGATGATCAGGGTGAACACCAGCAGCACCAACCAGACGCCGCCGAGTTTGACTGCCGTGCCGGTGCCCTTCATGGATTCCTCGTCATGGATTGATCGTGTTCTCCCCGACCTGACGGCCCCATACGTATTCGAGGGCGTAGGGCGAACCGATTTCGAAGTGGTTGTACGGGGCGATGCTGGCGCCGGTGTCCATGACCAGATACGGCGCCGGCCACAAGTCACGGGTGATGGTCTGCCAGCAACCCGGCAGCCCGCCGGGTCCGCCCCGGGCGTTCACCCGCGGCAGATTGTCCGGATAGACATAGGGGTTGGGTGGGGTCACCACCGTTCCCACGCCCGAGAGCGAATACCCGTTGCCGCCGATGGCATTCGAGATCTTCGGGACGACGTCGTGGAAATTGCGCACCGTGCAGAACAGTTCGGGACTGTAGGTGTCGAGCAGCTGGGCGGTCGGCACCAGATCCGCGGCGCCGCGCCGCAGATACGGGCCGCCGCGCCGCAGGATGTCGTCGCCGGTGTCGGCGACCCCAACTGCCGCCAACAGCGCAGCGTCTAGATCGTCCTGCTGCTCATCGAGGGTGTGTGCCGTGGTCACCGCGTTCTGCAGAAAAGCCCACAGGTCCGGCGATGCCCTGGTGTACACGTCGGCCAGGTCGGCCAATCGCCGCACGTCGTGGCGAATCTGCGGCATCCGCGGATTCAGCTCGGCCAGAACGTCGTTGCCGGCCGCGAGCGCCTCACCGAATTTGGTACCCAACCCGTCCAGCGCCTGCGCCACCGCCGACAACGTCGCGTTCAGCTGCACCGGATTCACCTTCTCGGCGATCGAGGTCAGTGTTTCGAACAGCGTGTTGAACTCGGTGGTCACCGATCGGGCATTGATCACCCCATCTGGCGAAACCCGCTGCGATGTAGGGTGTTTCGGTGCGCTCAACGACACATACTTGTTGCCGAAGGCCGTGGCCGCCTCGATCCTGGCGACCACGTTGGCCGGGATCAGCGTGAGGTATTTCGGATCCACATCCAATGTCAGCTCGGCCGCCGGCTTGTCGTCTTCTTCGATCGGCGAGACGCTGGCCACCCGGCCGATCGCCACCCCGTTGTAGGTGACCTTCGATCCGGGATCCATCACCAGGCCGGCCCGCGATGACAGCATCGTCAGCTCGACCTTGGGCGTGAAGTCGCCTTGAAACTGCAGGTACACCAACGTAAGAACGAGCGCACCGACCAGCAGGGAAACGATGCCCTCGAGGTAGAGCGGGATACCGAGCTTGCGCTTCCTGGCCTGCGTCATGGTGGCTACACCGTCAGGTTGAAGTTCGGGTTGACGCCGTAGAGCGCCAGCGCGGCCAGCAGGACGACGAGCACGACCGATACCAGCGACAGTCGCATCGACCGTCCGACGGCGTGGCCGACACCGACGGGTCCACCGCTGGCGGTGTACCCGTAGTAGCAGTGGGTGGTCATCACCACGGCCGCGATGACGACGACCTGCACGACCGACCAGGCCACGTCCTCGGGGCGCAGGAAGGTCCGGAAGTAGTGGTCGTAGGTGCCGTTCGACTGGCCGTAGAACACCGTGGTGACCACCTGACCCGACGTGAACGCCATGTCCAGCGCGAGCGCATACAGCGGGACGATCACCACCAGGCCGCCAATGATCCTGGTGGACACCAGAAACGCGATCGACTTGATGCCCATCACCTCCAGGGCGTCGATCTCCTCGCTGATCCGCATCGAGCCCAGCTGCGCGGTAGCGCCCGCGCCCACCGTGGCCGCCAGCGCGACGCCGGAGACAATGGGCGCCGCCACGCGGGTGTTGGCCAGCGCGGCGAAGAATCCGGTGAACGCCTCCACACCGATGTTGCCGAGCGACGCGAAGCCCTGAATCGCGATGAGCGAGCCGCCGGACAGCGTCACCAACCCGATGATGCCGACCGTGCCACCGACGACGGCCATCGCGCCGGTGCCCATACCGATCTCGGCGATCAGCCGCAGCGTCTCCCTGCGGTAGCGGCGCATGGCCCACCCGATCTGCCCGATGCTGGTCCGGGTGAACCGCGACAGATCTCCGATCTGCTCCAGGGTCCGGATCGTGCCGCCACCGCATCGGTTGAGGGCGGCGGCTGTCCGCGGGAAGCGGGCCCGCAGGACCACAGCGGTCGACATGTCAGCGCCCCGTTCCGAACCGCACACCGATGGTGGTCAGCACCACGTTGACCGCGAACAGCGCGATCACACACAACACCAGGGTTTCGTTGACGGCGATGCCGACACCCTTGGGGCCGCCTTTGGTGGTCAGACCGCGGTAGCAGCCGACCAGGCCGGCGATCAAGCCGAATATGGCCGACTTGACCACCGAGATGACCACCTCGGGCAGGCCGGTGACCAGGGTGAGCGTGCTGACGTAGGCGCCCGCCGACACGTGTTGCAGGTAGACACCGAAGATGAAACCGCCGACCAGCCCGATGGTGATCACCGCTCCGTTCAGCAGGGTGCCGACGATGGTCGCGGCCACGACCCGGGGCACCACCAGCCGGTGGATCGGGTCGATGCCGAGCACTTCCATCGCGTCGATCTCCTCGCGGATGGTGCGGGCGCCCAGGTCGGCGCAGATGGCCGTCGATCCGGCGCCGGCGACCACCAGCACCGTGGTCAGCGGGCCGAGCTGGGTGACCGCGCCCAGCGCCGCGCCCGCGCCGGAGATGTCGGCGGCGCCGAACTCGGCCAGCAGGATGTTGAGTGTGAAGATGATGAGCACGGTCAGCGGAATGGACACCGCGAGGGTGGGCAACAACGAGACGCTCGTGATGAACCAGCCCTGCTGGATCGCCTCGCGCCACTGGAAGTGCGGCCGGAACAGCGCCTTGCCGGTCAGCACGCACATCCGGTAGAACCCGCCGACTGCATCGACGGTGGGCTGGATCTGCTCGCGCAGATACCCGGTGATCGCGGTGTTGGTGGTCATCGCTGACCTGCCAGGCCGTCGAGGACGACCGTCCACGCTTTGTTCGCGAGTTCGCTCAACTCGTGGGCGGCGTTCTTGGCGCCGGCGGGATCGCCGGCGCAGATCGCATCCGCCACTTTCCGGTAGTCCTGCGGACGCTTGATCTCGGCGGTCATCGCCCCGGCCAAGAAGGGCAGCGCCGGCTCGTATGCGCTGCGAAACGCGTTGAACATCAACCGAAACACAATCGAACCCGCACCGTCGACCACGTGATCCCAGAAGGTGAGCGCATGGTGCTGCCACGTGCTGGGATCGTCGTCAGTCTCCAGCAGGCGCATCGACGCTTCGAGTGCCTGCCTCAGGTCAGGGCCCTGTCGTTCAGCCGCCAACTCGGCGACCTTCGGCGCGTTGCGCAGTCCGGCCTCCAGCACACTGTGGGCAACCGAGATGTCGATCGTGTCATCGCGAAACAGCAACTGCGGCAACAGGTCCAGCCCAGCGTGCCGCCGGAAGTCCCGCACTGTGGTGCCGTCGCCCTGACGCACTTCGACAAGACCGGCAGCCGACAACCGCTTGAGCGCCTCCCGCACCGCCGGGCGCGACACCCCCAGCATCTCCGCCAGTCGGCGCTCACTGGGCAGCGCCTCGCCGGGTTGCATCGCTCCGCTGAGCACGTCGGCCGCAATCTGGT
This sequence comes from Mycobacterium sp., assembly GCF_039583805.1. Taxonomy (GTDB): domain Bacteria; phylum Actinomycetota; class Actinomycetes; order Mycobacteriales; family Mycobacteriaceae; genus Mycobacterium. Next base: position 32,787 of record NZ_JAVKSH010000014.1, read on the forward strand.
CGAAAACCTCGTCGGGGACCGACCGGCGGACAACCGGCTGAAGCGGCATGGTCCAGCAGTCTTGCCGACGACAGGTCAGTCGTCAAGTGGCCAGACCAATATGTTCGTTGCTCGCAGCGCGCTCGGGGTCTACTGCCCCCGAGCGACAACCTCGTCGGCGACGGCCAGCGCCAGGGCCATGATCGACACCTGCGGGTTCACCGTCGGGCAGCTGGGCAGGATCGACGCGTCGGCCACCCACACGCCCGCGGCGCCGCGCAGCCCGCCGCGCTCGTCGACGGGGCAGACCTGGTCGTCGGCGCCGGCGGCCGCCGTGCCCGTCGGATGAAAAGCGGCCAGGTGCAGGCTTTTCGGGCTGGTGCGGCGCAGCACATCCTGCAACGCGGACACCGACGTCACCGTCGCGCCGGCGGGCAGACCGGTCAGCACCTCGTCGGCGCCGGCGGCGAACAGCAGCCGGCCCATGGCCTCGATCGCGACGAGGAGCCTGGCCGCGTCGGCACGGGTGATGTCGTAGCGCAGCAGCGCCTGGCCGCCCGGGCCGCGCATGACCCGGCCGGCGCCGTCGTCGGCCACCATCGCGCCCAACGTCGCGACACGATGCGCCCGGTCCAGCCAGCCGAGCAGATCGGCGCCGTAGCCGGGGAAGGCCAGCGATCCCATGCCCGGCGGCGTGGACGTCGCCTCGATCAGCACGCCGTCGGAGTCGTGCAGCTCGTCGGTCGCCGCACTCTGCAGCACGCCACGCCAGGCGAAGACGTCGTCGGCGAAGAGTCCGGCCAACGCCGCGGCCGGATGCAGCGCGAGGTTGCGACCCAAGCGGGGGTGTTCGCCAAGACCGCTGCGCCACAACAGCAATGGCGTTTCAGTGGCGCCGCCGGCGACGACCACGGTAGCGGCGAGCACGTCAATCGCTGTGCCGTCGGGCCGGCGCGCCCGCACTCCACGCGCCCGACCGTCCTGGTGCAGCACCCGTTCGACACGCGCGTCGGACACGATCTGAGCCCCGGCCGCGCAGGCTTGCGGCAGCGCATTGAGGTGCACCCCGAATTTGGCGTTGCGCGGGCATCCGATCGCGCACTGGCAGCAGGCGTCACATCCGGGGGCGTTGCGGGGGATTGGCGCGGCCCGCCAGCCCAAAGCGTTTGCGCCGTCGAGCAGTAGACGCCCGTTGCGTCCCATGATCTCCAGCGGGACGGGTCCCACCTGCAACGTCTGCTCGACGTCGTCGAGATAGCCGGACAGGCGTGCCGGGTCGGCGAACCCGAGCCCGAAGTCGTCTCGCCACCGTTCTTGCACGGCGCGCGGCGGCCGGTAGCAGCTGCCGGAGTTGACGACTGTGCTGCCGCCGACGGCGCGGCCGATCGGCAACACGACGGCCGGTCGGCCCAGCGCGACAGTTGCCCCGGCGCCGCGATACAGGCCTGCGTAGCGGTCGATGGGATGGGTGGTGCGAAACTCCGCCACGGTCCATCGCCGTCCCTCCTCGACCACCACCGTGTCGAGGCCGGCCCGGGCCAGGGTCCGGGCGGCCATCGCGCCACCGGCACCCGAGCCCACGACCACCGCATCGGCCGTGATCACCGACGGGGTCTCGGTCGAGGAGGTGACGGTCAACGGCGCATCCGGGCGAGCCGGTTCGTGCTCGTGGGCGCGCGCGAATAGCTCCGCCGCATAGGTGTCGGCGCCATTGGTCAGCAGCACAACGGCTTTCAGCCCTTCGACGGCGGCGCCGGCATCCGGACCGAGCGAGGCGATGCGACGCAGCACACCGGCGCGTGCGTCGGGGCTGAGCCGGGGGAGGGATCGCCCGGTCATGACATAGCCCGCGGCCGCCATGGCCAGCAGGCCGCCGCGCAGCGCGAGCCGAGTCGGCGTCGGCAGCGCCGAGACGTAGCGGTCGATGCGCTCGACGAGCAGAGCCGCCGGCGGACCGCCGTGCTCTTCGGGGAGCAGGGCGGCGCCGAACGAGGCGGCCGCTCGTTCGGCGATGCGACTCATAGCAGGCGCCCGAGCCGGCGGCCGAGCTTGATGAAAAACGGGTACGTGGCAAAAATGGCGCCCGCCGCGGCGTGCATCGGCCAACTGAGCTGGTGTGTCTTGATGCCCAAAACCCCGCTGTTCCACATGAAGTCGCGTCCGTTCTGCGCGCGGAAGGGGCGCCAGAGCAGCCCGAGGCCGGGAACGTTGTGGTAGAGCCCGAACGACGTCCCGAAGAACATGCCGAGGGTGGCGGCCTCGGCGACGTCGCGCTGCTCGACGGGCAGGCCGCGCTCGATGAGCACGCCGGATGCCACCAGCATCGGCGGGTCGAACAGAAAACTCATGACGGAATCCCTTCGTTGACCGTGGGCGCTGCCGCGCCGCGCAGGCCGACTTCGGCGTGGCCGGTGCCCAGCACCGACCACCGCCGGTTGCCGACCTCGACGTGGATGTCGGCTTGTTCGGTGTTGGTGCACACCGCGGTGGTGCCGTCGGGATCGGTGTATCGAAGGCTCACGCACCGATGCGCGGGCATGTCGACGCGGATCAGCACGGCCCGCCCGCCGATACGCCCCTCCAGCTGCCAGTGCCGCAGACCGAGTGTGGTCCGCATCCGCGGCGACGGGAAACCGGTTGCGGGCCAGTCCTTTCCGCCGATACGGAACCGGACGAACGCCATCGGGGCAATCCTGCGCAGGCCCGGTGTGTGCGACACCGCGGTGACCACCTCCAGCACGTCGCCGTCACCGAGGTCGGCGTGGATCCATCCCCAGCGTTTGGCGTTGCCGCGCCCGTAGATGTGGGCCATACCGCCGCGCCAGCCGTCGACGCGGTGTGGTGTGCCGCTGAGGGTGACCGAGCCGGCGAACTCGGCGGTCGGGGCGGGCACCACCTGCGCACCCGGCAACAGCTCGCGCTGCCACGCCAGACGGGCGAAGGTCCACAGCGGCGCACCGGCATCCTTCCAGCGCAGATCCCAGCTGGTCGAACCGGCTTGTCCGGTGAGTTCGCCGAACGCGACTCGTGTGCGCGTCGAGGTGAACCAGGCCGGGTCGCTCGCCGGCCGGGCGGGCTCCGGACCGAAACGCTCGGTGCGCGGGGAGCCGTCGGGTGGAAACCAGGTCACCCACCCGTGTGCGTAGGGCGCCCCCGACGCCGGCGCCACCGTTTCGTGGTGCACCCACAGCGCGGCCTGTGTGACGGGATCCGACAGCGTGGCGTACCACACCTCCATACGTCCGGGCTGGCCACGCCAGCGAGGCGCGGCGGCCGAGCGGATCACGTCGTCCATCGAGCTCCTCGGCCCCAGGCGCCGCGCACCCATCAGCACAATAGATTGACACGTCAATCAATAGCAACCCCTACGGGCGGGCCTGCGAACCCGCATGCGGCGCCGGCGGCACCGGGGGAGAACGACGCCGAAAGCCGGCCGCCCGACGGTAGCTTCGTGTCGGGTCAGTCGCTGACCGAGGTTGCGGGTTTGGTGGCGCGGATGATCGCGCCGTGCATTCCGTCGGCGACTTCGTGGGTGAAACTGACTGAGGCATCGACGAACCCGGCGGCGGCCAGGCCGTCGAGGTACTCCTGCGTGGACAGGGCCCCGGCGATGCAGCCGACGTGGGAGCCGCGTTCGGCCCGTTGCGCCGGGGTGAGGTGGTCCTCGGCGACGACGTCGGAGATCCCGATCCGCCCGCCCGGCACCAAGACGCGGAACATCTCGGCGAGTACGGCCGGCTTGTCGCCCGACAGGTTGATCACGCAGTTGGAGATCACCACGTCGACTTCTGCGTCGGGCAGCGGGATGTCCTCGATGGTGCCCTTGCGGAATTCGACGTTATTGGCGCCGGCTTTGGCCTTGTTCGCCTCGGCCAGCGCGAGCATCTCATCGGTCATGTCGACGCCGTAGGCGAACCCGGTCGGGCCGACCCGGCGGGCCGAGAGCAGCACGTCGATGCCGCCGCCGGAACCCAGGTCCAGGACGCGTTCGCCGGGGTGCAGGTCGGCGACCGCGGTCGGGTTGCCGCACCCCAAGCTGGCCGCAACGGCGTCGGCGGGCAGCTCGGAATGCTCGTCGGCGCCGTAAAGACCGGCACCGAAAATGGTGCCGACATCGGCCGTGTCACTCGACCCGCAGCAGCTCGCCGCGGTGAGCACATCGCTGTTGGTGGCGCCGCTGCCGATCGCGGTGGCGGCCGCCCCGTAGTTGGCCCGAACCTGATCGCGCAGCTCGCCGCCTGTGGTCTCGGTCATTCCGATACTCCTCTCATCGACAAGTGTCTATGAGATCAAAAATGCCCAATCCGTCGATAATTGTCAATGTTTTGCTAGCCCATCAACACAGGCACCTGAGCCGACGCTGCGCCGACAGGCTTCTTGGGTAGGAACGCGGCGGGAATGTAGGACGAGGCCAACAGAACCACCGCCACCACGAAGACCACGGTGTAGGCGTGCGACAAGTCGTGCAGCACGTTGCTCATGAAGTCGGGAGCAAGGGCCCGCTGGGGAATCGCCGACGGGTCGGGCGATACGCCACGTCGCGCGGCTTCCTGTCGAAGAATCTCGAACTTGTTTGCCGCGGAGATGTTTTCGCTGCTGTTGAACTGGCTGGTCAATATCACCGACATCAGTGCGGTGCTGATCGACCCGGCGAATTGCAGGTTGACGTGGATCAGCGCCGAACCCCGGGCGACCTGATGCGGAGCAAGGCTCTGCACCGCCGCCGCTATCAGCGGCACGGTGGTGCACCCCATGCCCATGCCCATCATGGCCAGCCCCGCCATCAGGATGGGCAGGTATCCCGCCTGCGTCGAAATGCCATGGGCGAAGGTGGCCAAGCCGGCGCCGATCAACGTGATGCCGGCCAGCACGATTTTGTCGGGGCCGCGCCGGTCCATCAACCAGCCGGCCAGCGGCAAGGTCAGCATCGCACCGAAGCGCTCCGGGATCATGTGCACCCCCGATTGCAGCGGTGTCTGGTGCAGCAGCTGCTGAAAGCAGCTCGGGATGAGCAAGACGGCGCCGAAGAACGCCGCGCCGGAGAGCAACATCGCCCCGTTGGCGGCGGTGACTTCCCGGTTTTGGAACAGCCGCAGGTCGATCAGCGGATGGCTGGTCCGGTGCAGCGCATGCACCACGAATCCGCTGATCAGTACCGCTCCGACGAGTGCCGGGATCCATACGTGCCCGTCCGCGACCGTACCGCGGCCCGGGATGGACGACACGCCGTACAACAGGGCCGCCAGGCCGGGTGACAGCAACAGCATCCCGACGAAGTCGAATGCCTCGGATGGCCTTGCACGATCCGGTGCGAAGACGACCGCTGCCAGCACGATCGCGGTCAGGCCGACCGGCAGGTTAATGCCGAAGATCCACCGCCAGCTGTAGCTGCCGATCAGCCAGCCGCCCAGCACCGGCCCGGCGAGTGGGCCGATCAGCATAGGCACGCCCAGAATTGCCATCAACCGGCCGATCCGTCGGGGACCGGCCTCGCGGGTCAAGATGGTGATCGCAAGCGGCGCCAGCATTCCGCCCCCGAGGCCTTGCACCACCCGAAACACGATGAGCAGGGTCAGGTTTGGCGCCGTCGCGCACAGCATCGAGCCGGCGGTGAAGGCCAGCACCGACGCGATGAACAGCCGCTTGGTGCCGAACCGGTCGGCGGCCCAGCCGGCCAGCGGGACGACCGTGGCCAACGCCAGTGTGTAGCCGGTCATGGTCCAGGCGACGACGGCCTGGGTCGACTCGAATTCGGCGATGAAGGTGCGCTGGGCGACGCCGACGACCGTGGTGTCGAGGACCGCCATCAGAACCGCCAGGGCGCACACGCCGGCGATCCGCAGCAGCCGCGCATCCAGCTTGTCCGCCCCGGTCACGTCGCCGGGCATCGTCGGTGTCGACGGACTCCGTGGTCGCGGGCTGGTCGCAGGCTGCGGCACGCACCCCAGGGTAACGGTTAGGCCTCGTCGTGTTCGGCTGCCGTCGCGTGCTGCAGCGCAGCCACAATTGCCGCACGGCTGGGCAGGTCCAGTCGGCAGGACCGGCCCGCTGGCAGGACGCCGGGGTGCATGACGTCGACGCCGTCGATGAGGATCGATAGCGAGGGAAAGTCCCCCAGACGGTCGCTGACCGGGGCGTGGAGACCCAGAGCGCTCAGAGATTCAGACAACACCTCGCGACCTCGCGCGCGGCGGCGGCGTTGGGGCCGGGGACGGGTGGGTGAGGAACTCAATCTGCATCGGTTGCGGCCTTCGCGTTCATCGTATAGCGGGGTTCGCCGATGCGTTCGTCGTGCTGGCTGGCGGTTGTCAACGTCACGGTGCTCGTCACGCTCAACAAGACTGACCTCGCTGATCGAGTTAGCGATGTACCGCCGAGCCTAGGGCGTGTCTCCCGATTTGTTGCCTCCTACGCGGGAATGGATGACGGTGCAGGCCAATAGGACACCACCGA
>NZ_JAVKSH010000015.1:0-3033 GCF_039583805.1 Mycobacterium sp.
GAAAATCTGTCGAGTGTGCGGTTTCGTACGCGACACGCCGGTGCTGGCGTAGCAAACCGCACACTCGACGAATAACTCTGCTCGACGCGAGCGCCGACCAGGGCTTGTGCGCAATCGTCGAGTGAGCCGGGCACCTCGGGTGCCGACCGGCGCAGCGACACCTGTGGCAGTTGTGACCAACGCGACGTGGCCGCCCCACGGTGTGCCACAATGTGAGCCAAGTCCGGCCGGCCTTCGGCGGCTCCGGCGTGGTTCATCGCCGAGAACGGCGAGCCGGTGCTCACCGCCGGCTGCGACAGCGCCAAAGGCCGCTCGCCGGAACGACGCAGAACGCACCCGAGCTGCGGGAGGTGGCGACGCGAATCGGCTCACATTGGTGCACCGGCTGCACCGCGCGACAGAGTTCGGCAGGCGCAGCGCCGTTCCCGGCGAGCCGGCGGTGCGGGTGCGTCCCACCACCAGGGTCATCCACGCTTTCACGATCACCGACTGAGCTCTGAGCCGCGAACAGCTAAAAACCGAAGCCGAGCTCCGCCGGGACGTCGCTGGCGAATGCCGCGTCGAGGCGGTGCATCAGCGCAACATCATTGGTGCGCAACCGATTCGCTGCTGCCAGAGCCGGAACTCGGTGAACGCCGAGGTACATGCTGCCCAGGACGTCCCGATCCATGTCGACGTCGGGCGCCGCACCGGTCGGCGTGCACCTGGCGCGACCGCCGTCGATCTCCAGCGTGAATCGGCCTCCTTCACCGGACAACTCGAGCACGCAGCGCAGATCCGCGGCGTAGCTGCGTGCTTCGAGGGCGGCCGGAATATCCATGATCCGCAGCCACAAGTCGTCCTGGCGTGCGGTGGTGCGGGCCAGCCGGGCGTCGGTCAGCAGGTACGGCAGCGGGTCGGCCGGGTGGGTGCCGACCACGACCGTCGGCATCAGGTCCAGACCCAGCAGCGCCCGCCACAGCGCGACGTGCGCGCCGGTGGTCACCGCCTTGAGCTCATGGACCCGCACCGATCGCTGATCGTCGCCGTGCACGCGGTACAACGCGTAGCCGTCGGGATGCAGGAAACCGAACCACGGGGTGCCGCCGCCGCGCATCGTCTCCCGGTCGGCCAGCAACTCGTCCCACAGCGCCACCGGGCGTGCCAGTCCGCCCGGTGTGCGCCGCCGCCACCGCTCGTAGACGGCGGCGAGTTCGTCGCGATGCGCCGCCGGCCTGATCAGGTGAACACCACCGGGGTCGGGTGCGTCGCGGTGGAAACGCGCGAAGCGCCGATCGATCGTCAACTCGTGCTCGACGGTGGCCGGGCCGTAGCCGAACCGACCGTAGATACCGCCTTCGCTGGCTGTCAGCGCCGCTACTGCGCATCCGGAATCCGTTGTCCGCCGGTGCAATTCGGCGAGCATCGCACGCAGTATCCCGCGCCGGCGGTGGGTCGGCGCCACTGACACACCGCTGATCCCGCCGGTGCGCAACACGGCTCCCCCCGGGACGGTGAGCTGCAGGTCGAGACCCACCGCCACCCCGACCACGTCGTGGCGCTCACACACCACCACCACGCCGCCGGGGGCCGTCACCTCCCGCCACGCGGCAACCGAGTCCGGATGCATGGACACCCCGAAACCGGTGTCCTCGAGCAGCATGATGGCCGGCCAGTCGTCCTCGGTGGCGGTGCGCACGATCAGCGGTTCGGGCACAGGCGGTTCGGGCACCCTCACAGCACCTCAGGGTGGCACAAACACCGCACGAGCGCATCCGACGAGCCCGGGCTCCGCTAGTGTCGCCTCATCCGAGGCGTGAAGGAGCGCTATGAGCCAATCCCCCGACGGCCCGCTGAAAGTGATCCAGTGGACGACCGGAAACATCGGGCGGCGCTCCCTGCACGCCATCATCGGCCGACCCGACATGGAACTGGTCGGCGTGTACGCGCACGGTCCGGAGAAAGTCGGTGTCGACGCCGCCGAGCTGGCCGGCTGGCCCGAACCGACCGGGGTGAAGGCCACCGACGACGTCGAGGCGCTGCTCGCGCTGAAACCCCACGCCTGTTGCTATAACCCGTTGTGGCCCAACGTCGACGAGCTGGTGGCGCTGCTGGAGGCGGGGGTGAACGTGTGCTCCAGCGCGGCGTGGATCACCGGCGGCAAGCAGACCCCGAACGACCGCCAACGCATCCTGGACGCCTGCGAGCGGGGCGCGTCGACGATCTTCGGCAGCGGCGCGCACCCGGGGATGACGAACCTGGTCGGGATGGTGCTGTCCGGGTCCTGCGAGCGTGTCGACGAGATTCGGATCACCGAATCGGTGGATTGCTCGACCTACGAATCGGCGCAAACCCAGACGGCGATGGGGTTTTCCCGAGATCCCGACACCCCGGGACTGGCCGAGAGCGTGCGCGCCGAAAGCGAGGTTTTCGCCGAGTCGGCGGCCATGATGGCCGATGCGATCGGGGCGACACTGGACCGGATGACCTTCGACGTCGTCTTCACCGCCGCCACCGCCGACAGCGACCTGGGCTTCATGACGATCCCGGCCGGCACCGTCGCCGGCGTCTACGGGTATCACCGCGGCTGGGTAGGCGAGCGCAATGTGGTCAGCGTCGGCTTCAACTGGACCATGGGCTCTCACGTCACACCACCCAAGCCGCTGGAGCACGGCCACGTCGTCGCGGTGTTCGGAGTCCCGAACATGCGCACCGTGATTCACTGCCTGCCGCCGAAGGACTGGACGGAACCGGGGTTCATGGGACTGGGCATGATCTACACCGCGATGCCGGTGACCAACGCGGTCCCGGCGGTGGTCGCGGCCCGGCCCGGGATCGTCACGCTGGCCGATCTGCCGCCGGTCACCGGCCGGGCGGCGACCTAACCCGCGGCGTTAAGACCCGCGGGAACGCGGCCGTACCGAAGCGGCTACGATACTTAGCCGTGCAAAGGTTTCGTTGACCTCGACGACCACGGACGCCGGCGGTGGAGACGGCATTCGGGTCGCGATCGGTGAGCGGGAGGGCTAGACGACGGCGATGCTTACCAAGATG
>NZ_JAVKSH010000015.1:3133-9228 GCF_039583805.1 Mycobacterium sp.
GATGCTTACCAAGATGACCAAACGCGCGTGGATACCGCTGGTGTTGGCGGTGGTGCTCACCGTCTCGGGGTTCGGCGTGGCCCGACTGCACCGCATCTTCGGCTCCGAGGACCTCAACGCCAACGCCGGCTCCGGGATCGAGATCATCCAGTTCAACCCGAAGGTCGTGAAATACGAGGTCTTCGGGCCCGCCGGGACCACCGCAAGCATCAACTACTGGGACGCCGAAGCCAACACCCATCAGGTCGACGGCGCGCCGCTGCCGTGGTCGTACACCATCAGCACGACCCTGCCCGCCGTCAGCGCCAACATCATGGCGCAGGGTGACGGGGACCAGATCGGCTGCCGCATCACCGTCGACGGCCTGGTCCGCGAACAGCAGACGGCCGACGGGTTGAACGCCCAGACCTTCTGCCTGGTGAAGTCGGCATGAGCCACCTGACGAACACCGACGCGCACCGGCCGGTCATCCCGCACGCGATCCGGCTGTTCGCAGTGCCGATCGTGCTGGTGTGGGTCTTGCTCACCGTGGTCGTCAACACCATCGTGCCGCGTCTGGAGGTCGTCGGCGAGGCGCATTCGGCGCCGATGGCCCCGATGGACGCGCCGTCGATGCAGGCGATGATGCGTCTGGGCCACAACTTCAAGGAATTCGACTCCAACAGCACGATCATGATCGTGCTGGAGGGTCAGCAGCCGCTCGGCGACGCCGCACACCGGTACTACGCCGACATCATCCGTCAACTGCGGCAAAAACCCGACCACGTGCAGCACATCCAGGACTTCTGGAGCGACCGGCTGACCGCGGCGGGCGTCCAGAGCGCCGACGCCAAAGGCGCATACGTGATGCTGAACCTTGCCGGCAACCAGGGCACCACGCAGGCGAACGACTCGGTCGAAGCGGTCCGCGACGTCATCAAGGCCACGCCGGCGCCGCCGGGCGTGCAGGCCTACGTCACGGGGCCGGCCGCACTGTCCGACGACATGCACGTCATCGGCAACGCCAGCCTGGGCAAGATCACGCTGTTCACCCTCGGCGCGATCGCGGTGATGTTGCTGCTCGTCTACCGCTCCCTCGTCACCACGGCGGTGCAGCTTTTCATGACGGGCATAGCGCTGGCGTCGTCGCGCGGCGTCGTCGCGGTGCTGGCCTACAACGACGTCTTCGGGCTCACCACGTTCGCGGCCAACATCCTGACCATGCTGGCCATCGCGGCCGGCACCGATTACGGGATATTCCTGATCGGCCGCTATCAAGAGGCGCTCCGCGCCGGTGAAGACCGGGAAACCGCGTACTACACGACGTTCCGGTCGGTGGCCCCGGTTGTCCTGGGGTCGGGCCTGACCATTGCGGGCGCGACGTACTGCCTCAGCTTCGCCCGGCTGCCCTGGTTTTCCACGATGGGCGCACCCGTGGCGATCGGAATGCTGGTGGTGGTGGCCGCCGGGCTCACGCTGGGGCCGGCCGTGGTGTTCCTGGGCAGCCGTGTCGGTCTCTTCGAGCCCAAGCGCGCGGCCAAAGGCCGGCTGTGGCGGCGTGTCGGCATCGCCGTGGTGCGCTGGCCCGCACCGGTTTTAGCCGTCAGCGCGTCGATCGTGCTGATCGGCATGCTCGGCCTGCCCGGATACCGGACCAGCTACAACGACCGCTACTACCTGCCCACCAGCGCCGCCTCCAACGTCGGGTACGCAGCCGCCGACCGGCATTTCTCCCAAGCCCGGATGAACCCCGACATGCTGATGGTCGAGGCCGACCACGACATGCGCAACACGGCCGACATGCTGGTGTTGGACCGGGTGGCCAAAAACGTGCTCCGCGTGCACGGCATCGTGATGGTCCAGGACATCACCCGACCATTGGGAATTCCGATCCAGCACAGTTCGATACCGTTCCAGAACAGCATCCAAGCCCAGACACTGATGCAGAACATGGCGTTCTTGAAGGATCGGATGGCCGACATCCTCAGAATGGCCGACGAACTCGGAACGACCATCTCGATCCTGCAGCGCCAGTACGACGTTCAGCGCCGACTCGTCGAGGCCACCCACCGCACCGACGTCGACACCCACGAAATCACGGAGATCACCGACGAGTTGCGTGACCACCTTGCGGATTTCGACGACTTCTGGCGGCCTCTCCGCAGTTACTTCTACTGGGACAAGCACTGTTTCGACATTCCCATCTGTTTCTCCTTCAGGTCGGTGTTCGACTCGCTGGACGTGATCGACAAGCTCGACGAGAAATTCCACCAGCTGGCAAACGATTTCGACTCCATCGACACGATCCAGCCGCAGCTGATGGAGCTGTTGCCGCCGCAGATCGAATCGCTCAAGACGACTCGGGCGCTGACGCTGACCATGCACGCCACGTTCCAGGCGATGATCAACCAGCTGGAGGCCCTGAGCGACACCGCGATGGTCATGGGGCAGAGCTTCGACACCTCCCGCAACGACGACTTCTTCTATCTGCCGCCCGAGGCCTTCGACAACCCCGACTTCCAAATCGGTCTGAGACAGTTCATGTCACCGGACGGCAAGTCGGCCCGGTTCTTCGTCACCCACCAGGGTGATCCGATGACCCCCGAAGGGATCTCGCGCGTCGACGCGGAGCGAACCGCCGCGCAGGAGGGGCTGAAGCAGTCGTCCCTGTCGGAGGCCAAGGTTTTCCTGGGCGGCACCGCCGCGACGTTCAAGGACATGCACGACGGCGAGAAGTTCGACCTCATGATCGCGGTGCTGTCGTCGTTGACGCTGATCTTCATGATCATGCTGTTGCTCACCCGCAGCCTGGTCGCCGCGCTGGTGATCGTCGGCACCGCGGCGAGCTCGATCGCGGCGTCGTTCGGACTGTCCGTGCTCGTCTGGCAGGAACTGTTCGGCTTCAACATCCACTGGATCGTGATGGCGCTGTCCGTCATCATCCTGTTGGCGGTCGGGTCCGACTACAACCTGTTGCTGGTGTCGCGGTTCAAGGAAGAGATCCACGCCGGTCTCAAGACGGGGACCATCCGGTCGATGGCCGGCAGCGGCGGGGTGGTGACGGCCGCCGGTCTGGTGTTCGCCTTCACCATGGCGTCTTTTCTCGGCAGCGATCTGCAGGTGCTCGGCCAGTTCGGCTCCACCGTCTGCGTCGGTCTGCTGCTCGACACGCTGGTCGTGCGCACATTGTTGATGCCGTCGATCGCCACGCTGCTGGGACGCTGGTTCTGGTGGCCGCAGGTGGTCCACCCGCGCGGCTCCGACAACGTGCGCCGCCCAGACCCGCTCCCCGCGGACACCGCGCCGCTGCCGGTCCCGGCGCTTCGCTAGTCGTCACCGACCTCGACGCACACCGCGACGGCGCCGGCCCCGACATGCAACGCCAGCACCGGGCCCAGGCCGGTGACGATCGCCGGCCCGCACGCCGGCAGCCGCCCGGCCAGCGCCGCGGCCACGCCGGCGGCGGCGTCCGGGTTGTCGGCGTGCTGCACCGCGATCGCGGCGGGGCGGTCGCTGACCAGCTCGCAGACGCGGTCCACCATCGCCGCCAGCGCCCTGCTGGCGGTGCGGATCCGTTGCGCCAGAACGACTTCGCCGTCATCGATGCACAGCAGCGGCTTGAGCGACAGCCGGGTGCCCAGCCACGCCGCGGCACCGCCGATCCGTCCGCTGCGCCGCAGGTTGTCCAGCCGGTTCGGCACGATGAAGCCATGGTTGCGGAGCACCGCGGCGCCGGCAGCCGCGGCAACGGCGTCCAGGTCGGCGCCGGCGGCGGCGGCCCCGGCCGCGGCCAGCGCGACGAAACCCGTGCTCATCGCGGTCGATCTGGAGTCGACGATCCGCACCCCGGCGCCGATGTCGGCCGCCGTCGTCGCGGCGACGCCCACGGTTCCCGACAGCTCCGCCGACAGGTGCACCGCCACCACGCCGTCACCGCCGCTGTCGGCCAGCGCTTGCCGGTAAACCTCGGAGATCTCGGCCGGAGCCGGGGCGGCGGTCGTCGCGCGTCCGCGCAGCAGCAGATCCTCCGGCACGTCGTCCACGCCGTCGCGCAGATCGGCGTCGTCGAGCAGGACATGCAGCGGGATCACGCGGATCGCCCACTTCCGGCGCAGGTCGTCGGGCAGGCACGCCGACGAGTCGGTGACGACCACGACTGACATCGGTGTCAGCCGGGCGGCTTCTCGCCGGGCACGCCGGCCTGTACCAGCGCCTTGAGCATCAACTCCGCGACGGCCTGATGGGCCTCGAAGTTCCAGTGGATGCCGTCGGGGTTGCCGCGGCCGCTCGTGATGTGTTCGGCGACCGCCGCTTTCAAGTCGACCAGCGGAATATCGTGCTGCTGGGCCCAATGCGTGATCGCCGCCACGGTGCCGGCCCGGCCGTGGTGGGCTCTGCCGTACGTCGGGGCGACGTGCACCGACGGCAGCGACGCCACGATCGGAATGCCGGGCCGGTTGAAATCGATTGCGCTGCGTGTGTTTTCGAGATACTCGGCAGTCAGGTGGGGCGGCAGCGCGGATCTGGCCACCGGCGAAAGCCGCGGCTGCAGCCAGCCGTAGCCGTCGCGCGCCCAGTACCGCAGCCGCGGCGGCCGGACGTAGCGGATGAGCTCGCGCACCGCGGTCGGCAACACCGACGGCAGCGAGTCCATGCCGCCGGTCGCGAAGATCACCGCCCCTGCGCGTGGCAGCGCCGCCCACGCCCGCGGGTCCTGCGTGGCGGCCCACCAGACGTCGCGGCAGGTCCAGCCGATGCGACCGATCAGCTCGACATCCCAACCCAGTTGCGCACCAACAATATTGGGCCATATGCGGGGGTCGTCTGCGGGCAGCCCGCCGGTGGGGCCATAGTAGGCCAGCGAGTCGGCGAACACCAGCAGCACCGTGTCAGAGGACATCGCCGGCGACCTGTGCCGAAGCGTTCCACACGTCCAGACGCCACCGGATGCCCTCGAAGCCTGCGCAGTCCGCGCCGGAGTGTCCGGACAGCTGCGTCCAGCTGGCGTTGCCCATGCCGCCCAGCACCGGCCAGTTGTCGAGCGGCAGCCGCAGCAGCGCCGCGGTGAGAGCGGCGATCAGGCCACCGTGCGCGACCAGCACCACCGGGCGGTCGGGTTCCGGGGGGTCGCCCCAATCCAGTTGTGCGGCAACCAGTTCTGCGACCAGAGGCACGCTGCGGGCGGCCACGTCGACCCGACTCTCGCCGCCATGCGGAGCCCACCCGGCGTCGTCGCGCCAGGCCAGCCGGGCGCCGGGCGCGGCGGCGTCGATCTGGTCGTGGGTCATCGCCTGCCAGTCGCCCAGATGCGTCTCGCGCAGCCGCTCGTCGGCCCGCAGCGGCAGGCCGGCGCGCTCGGCCAGGACAACCGCGGTGTCGTAGGCGCGCCGCAAATCCGACGACACGATGAGCCGCGGCTGGCGTTTGCCCAGCACCTCCGCGGCGGCGACGGCCTGAGCGCGGCCCAGCTCGCTGAGGGCGGTGTCGAGCTGGCCCTGCATCCGGCTGCCCAGGTTGAAGTCGGTCTGCCCGTGGCGCAGCAGCACCAGCCGCCGCGTCGTCATCCCACGCCGTCCGTATCGACGGACAGCAGCGGGCAGTCCCGCCACAGCCGGTCCAGCGCATAGAAGTCGCGTTCGTCCTGGTGCTGGATGTGCACGACGATGTCGATGTAGTCCAGCAGCGTCCAGCGCCCCTCCCGGGCGCCCTCGCGCCGGGCCGGCCGGTAACCCGCGCCGCGCATCTTCTGCTCCACCTCGTCGACGATGGCGTTCACCTGACGCTCGTTGGACGCCGAGGCGATGACGAAGCAGTCGGTGATGACCAGCTGGGCGGACACGTCGATGACGACGACGTCGTCGGCGAGTTTCGCCGCGGCGGCGCCGGCGGCCACCGTCGCCATGTCGATGGCTTCCCGGGTGGCCGTCATACCGTGTCGCCGGGCTTGCGGTAGAGCTCGCGCTTGGAGATGTACTGCACCACGCCGTCGGGCATCAGGTACCGCAGCGGCCGGCCCTCTTCGGCGCGGTGGCGGCAGTCGGTCGACGAGATGGCCAGCGCCGGGACCTCGACCAGGGTCAACGCGTCGTCGGGCAGGGTCTCGTCGGGCAGGGTCT
>NZ_JAVKSH010000015.1:9328-22121 GCF_039583805.1 Mycobacterium sp.
GTCGGGCCGGGTCTCGTCGAGCAGGGTGTCGAGCACCCCGGCGAGGTGCTCGCGGCGCAGGTCGTAGCCGGGCCTGCTGACGCCGACGAAGCGCGCCACCGCGAACAGCTCCCGCCAGTCCTGCCAGGACAGGATGGCGGCGAACGCGTCGGCGCCGGTGATGAAGTACAGCTCGGCATCGGGATTCAGCGCGTGCAGGTCGCGCAGCGTGTCCTTGGTGTAGGTGGGTCCGTCGCGGTCGATGTCGACCCGGCTCACCGAGAATCGGGGATCGGCCGCGGTGGCGATCACCGTCATCAGGTAGCGGTCTTCGCCGGCGCTCACCTGCCGGCCCTTCTGCCATGGCTGGCCGGTCGGCACGAACACGACCTCGTCGAGACCGAACAGGTCGGCGACTTCGCTGGCGGCGACCAGGTGGCCGTTATGGATGGGGTCGAATGTCCCACCCATCACTCCCAGCCGGCGCTTGTGCATGATCTGGCAGCTTACTGGAGCAGCCCGGCGCCGCCTGATCATCCTTCTGGCGCGAGCGTGCACGGTTGTACGGTCTGCGCGGCGTGTCGACGCGCAAACACCCACGCTCGCGGCGGCGGCCACGGGGTCAGACCGGAAGCAGCTGGTCGATCACCTCCGCGAGCTGCTTCGCGGACCGGCATTCGTGCATGGTGATCACCTCTTGGTAGCGCGGCACCGCGGAATCGCCGCTGCCCCACTGGTGTCTGGGTTCGGGGTTGAGCCAGTGCGCGTGCCGGCTGGCGGTGACCAGGTGGGCCAGCAGGTCGGCGGCCGGGTCGCGGTAGTTGGTGCGGCCGTCGCCGAGCACCAGCAGCGAGCTGCGCGGCGAGAGCACATCCGGGTGGGCCGCAAGGAACGACGCGAACGCGTTGCCGTAGTCGGAATGCCCGTCACGGGTGTACACGCCGGCCTCGCGGGTGATCCGCTGGATCGCCACGGCCAGGTCTGCGTCCGGCCCAAACAGGTGTGTCACCTCGTCGGCGGTGTCGATGAAGGCGAACACCCGTACCCGCGAGAACTGTTGGCGCAGAGCATGAACCAGCAACAGGGTGAAGTGGCTGAACCCGGCGACCGAGCCGGACACGTCGCACAGCACCACCAGTTCGGGGCGGGCCGGCCGCGGCTTGCGCAACACCAGGTCGATCGGCACACCGCCGGTGGACATCGACGCACGCAACGTCTTGCGCAGGTCGATCGCGCCGGCACGGGCGCGGCGACGACGGGCCGCCAGCCGGGTGGCCAGGGTGCGGGCCAGCGGCGCGACGACGCGGCGCATCTGGCGCAGCTGATCGCTTGAGGCACGCAGGAACTCGACGTTCTCCGCCAGTTGCGGGATGCCGTACATCGCGACGTGCTCACGACCGAGTTGTTCGGCGGTGCGGCGCTTGGTCTCCGCGTCGACCATCCTGCGCAGCTGCGTGATCCGCTGTGCGGCAAGCGCTTTGGCGATCTGTTCCTGTGTGGGTGTTGGCTCGTCGCCGTAGGGGGCGAGCAGGCCGGCCAGCAGCCGGCCCTCGAGGTCGTCCAGCGCCATCGCCTTGAGCGCCTGGTAAGACGAGTACGACGAGCCGCGACTGGAGCTGTACCTGCCGTAGGTGGCGACGATCTTCGCGATCATCGCCACCAGCCGCTCGTCGAGGTCGGCGAGGTCGGCGTTGTCGGTCAGCAGATCGACCAGCATCTGGCGCATCGCCTCGACGTCGTCGGGCGGCGGTTCCTCGCCGGCGGCCCCGGCGTCGGCGGCCGCCGCCCGCGCGCCCAGCGCGGCCGGCCACCACAGGTCGAACAGCGCGTCGTAGGTCTCCCGGTGGTCGGGGCGGCGCAGCACCGCGCAGGCCAGGCCTTCGCGCAGCACCTCCCGATCGCCCAGCCCGAGGGTGGCCATCACCCGGCCGGCGTCCACCGTCTCGGAGGGGCCGACCGAGATCCCTTGTCCGCGCAGCGCTTCCACGAACGCGACCAGGTGCCCAGGCAGGCCGTGCGGGGCCGGCGGCTGGCTGGGACGGACGCGGCGGACGGCCATCAGTTCAGCCGTAATTCCCCGGCCGCGCGCTGCTGGTCGGACTGGTGTTTGAGCACCACACCCAGGGTGGCGGCGATGGTGGCGTCATCGATGGTGTCCAGGCCGAGCGCCAGCAGGGTGCGGCCCCAGTCGATGGTCTCGGCCACCGACGGCAGTTTTTTCAGCTGCATGCCGCGCAGCACGCCGATGATGCGCACCAGCTCGTCGGCCAGGTGCGCGGGCAGCTCGGGCACCCGCGACAACAAGATGCGCCGTTCCAGCTCGGGGCTGGGGAAGTCGATGTGCAGAAACAGGCAGCGCCGTTTGAGCGCCTCGGACAGCTCGCGGGTGGCGTTGGAGGTCAGCAGCACGAACGGCGCGCGGGTCGCGGTGATGGTGCCCAGTTCGGGGACCGTCACCGCGAAGTCACTCAAGACCTCCAGCAACAGGCCCTCGATTTCGATGTCGGCCTTGTCGGTTTCGTCGACCAGCAGCACGGTCGGATCGGTGCGCCGGATCGCGGTCAACAGCGGGCGGGACAGCAGGAACTCCTCGCTGAACACATCGGTTTTGGTCTGGTCCCAGTTGCTCCCGTCGGCGGAGCCGGCCGGCAAACCGGAGCCGGCCTGGATGCGCAGGATCTGCTTGGCGTGGTTCCACTCGTAGAGCGCGCGGGCCTCGTCCACACCCTCGTAGCACTGCAGCCGCACCAGCCCGGACCCGGTGGCCTGCGCGACGGCGCGGGCCAGCTCGGTCTTGCCGACCCCGGCCGGGCCTTCGACCAGCAGCGGCTTGCCCAGCCGGTCGGCCAGGAACACCGCGGTCGCGGTGGCGGTGTCGGGCAGATAGCCGGTCTCGGCCAGTCGCCGGGCGACGTCATCGATGTCGGCGAACAGCGGGATGGGGCGGGCGGGAACAGTCACTAACTTTCTCCTAGGGAACACGGGTGTGGCCGTCTCCCCAGACGATCCACTTGGTCGACGTCAGTTCCGGCAACCCCAGCGGGCCGCGGGCGTGCAGCTTCTGGGTGGAGATGCCGATCTCGGCGCCGAACCCGAACTGCTCGCCGTCGGTGAACGCCGTCGACGCGTTCACCATCACCGCGGCCGCGTCGACACCGTCGGTGAAGCGTTGCGCCGCAGCCAGGTTCGTCGTCACGATGGCCTCGGTGTGGCCGGTGCCGTACTCGTTGACGTGGGCGATCGCGGCGTCGATGCCGTCGACCACCGCAACCGCGATGTCCATCGACAAGAACTCGCGGCGCAACTCATCCTCGGAGGCGTCCAGATGCACGGTCACCCCGGCGTCCTGCAGCGCGGACACCAGCCGCGGCATCGCGCGATCGGCGATCGCCGCATCGATGAGCAGCGTCTCGGCGGCGTTGCACACGCTGGGCCGTCGGGTCTTGGAGTTCAGCAGCACCCGCTGGGCCACCTCGAGGTCGGCGGCTTCGTGGACGTAGACGTGGCAGTTGCCGACGCCGGTCTCGATGGTGGGCACCTGCGCGTCGCGGACCACCGCGTCGATCAGGCCGGCTCCCCCGCGCGGGATCACCACGTCGACCAGCCCGCGGGCCTGGATCAGGTGGGTGACAGTCGAGCGGTCGGCGGCCGAGAGCAGCTGGACGGCGTCGGCGGGCAGGTCCTGGGTGCGGAGCGCAACGCGCAGGACATTGACCAGCGCTTCATTGGACTTCGCCGCCGAGGAGCTGCCGCGCAGCAGCGCGGCGTTGCCGGATTTCAGCGCCAGACCGAACGCGTCGACGGTCACGTTGGGCCGGCCTTCGTAGACCATGCCGACCACGCCCAGCGGTACCCGCTGCTGGCGCAATTGCAGGCCGTTGGGCCGGGTGTAGCCGCGCAGCACCTCGCCGACAGGGTCGGGCAGGCCGGCGACCTGGCGCAGGCCGGCGGCGATGCCGTCGATGCGCGCCGCGTTCAGCGCCAGCCGGTCGAGCATCGCCTCCGGGGTGCCGGCGGCGCGGGCGGCGTCCAGGTCCCCGGCGTTGGCCGCCAGCACGCGGTCGGCGTGGGCCACGAGCGCGTCGGCCGCGGCGTGCAGCGCGCGGTCCTTGACCGCCGTCGGCAACGACGCCAACACCCGCGCGGCGACCCGGGCACGGCGCGCGGCGTCGTGCACCTGTTGGCGCAGATCCGGGCGCGGCGGCGCGTGCAGGCTCATCGACCCAGACTATCGGTCGTGCCGCAGCCGACGCACAGTCCCGGTCAACCAACGGCGAGGTCAGCCGCTCGCGTATGACGGGCTGCCCGGGCCGCGCTGCTACGTCGCTGGTCGATGATGCGGCCGAGGTCGTGCAGCAGCAGGGGTCTGCGCTTGACCAGATCGTCGAGTTGCTCGCGGTCGATCAGCATCGCGGTCACCTCGCAGAGTGCGCACGCGCGGGCAAGATTCGGTTGCCGGGTCAGTGCGGTCAATCCCAGAAACGCACCCTTGCCCAGTGTGCTGACCGAGATCACCGAACCGTCCCCGGCCGTGGCCGTCAGCTCCACGCTGCCGTCGATCAGGAAGGTCATCGCCGTGGACACCTGGCCGGCGTATTCGACGACCTCGCCGGCGCCGAATCGAACGATCCTCGCGTGCGCAGCCAGCGACTGCTGATCGGTGGGGCTCAGCCGCAGCGCCGGCGCCACCACCGCGCGGAGAGCCTTCTCCACCCGGGCCGTGGTGGCGACGTCGTCGGCGACGCCGTCGAGGTGAAGCCCGTCTCGGCGGGACGCGTACCAGATCCACCGAAGGAACGTGGCGTGCGCGGCGCCGTCCTCGGCGGGTGAGGTCAGGTCGATTGTCGTGCGGTACCGGGCACCACCGAGGGCCACCGAGGTGACCGTGCCGCCGGGCTTGAGCTGCCGCAACGATCCGGCGGTCCGGGACAGCATCGCGCACACCCGGTCGGGCGGGTCGGCGGCCGAAAACGTGGTCGTGATCGCCACCTTGTGCGCGCCGGGCGGGCGGCTGAGGTTGGTGAACGATGTCGTGGCCAGCACCGAGTTCGGGGTGATCTGCAGGCCGTGTCCGGTGTCGATATGGACCGCGCGCCAATTCGCTTCGACGACGCGGCCCTGCGCCGCGGGGGTGGTCAGCCAATCCCCGATACGGAACGGCTGCTCGAACAACATGAACAGGCCCGACACGATCTGGCCGACCGAGTTCTGCAGCATCAGGCCGATCACGACCGACGTCACCCCGAGCGCGGTGAACAAACTACCGATGCGCGCACCCCAGATGTAGGACAAGATCATCGCCAGGCCCGCACCGATCAGCAGGAACCGGGCGACGTCGAGGAAGATGGCCGGGACCCGTTTGCGCCAGGACCGCTCCGGCGCGCCCTGGAAGACGGTGGCGTTGAGCCCGGACAGCAACAGCACCAACACCACGAAGCCGCACGCCGTCGCCAGGACCCGCACCGCGGTGTCGTGCAGCGGGACCTGCACCGCCTCGACGAGCAGCAGCAACAGCGCGCCCAGCGGCAACAGGTAGTTGCGTATCAGGCCGGCCGGCCTGGCCAGGTGGCTGTGCCTGCGCCGCAGTGCGTGCTGCCATTCGGTGAGGATGATCAGCCCGACCGGCAATCCGACCGCGAGTCCGACGGCCCAGTAGAACCACGACTCGAACAGGTTCATTGCCGCTCCGACAAGCGCCAGATCGACTGTTCGGTTCCCGCGACGACGATCGTACCGGCCGGCGTGAACTGCCGGATGTCACGCATCACGTCGTAGACCTCCGAGGTGACGTAGACACCGGGCTGCGGTGCGCCACTGTGCATCTGGTGGGCCAGGCTGACCGCGGCGCCCCACATGTCGTAGGTGACGCTCGACCGCCCGACCAGCCCGCTGACGACCGTGCCGGTGGTGATGCCGGCCCGCAGGCCCAGGTCGTGGCCGGTCTGGCTGTTCAATCGGTCGACGATCTGCGCCAGTTCGATCGCGAACTCGACCGCGCGGTGCACGTTGTCCAGCCGCGGCGTCGTCAGCCCGCAGCTGGCCAGGTACCCGTTGTGCAGGGTGCGGACCCGCTCGACGCCAAGCGATTCCGCCGCCGAATCGAACTGCCGTACCAGTTCGTCGACGATGCCCACCAGCTCGTCGCCGGTGAGATCTCGTGACATGTCGTCGAACCCGGCGATGTCGGCGAAGATGACGCTGACGTCGTGGTGCTCGTCGGCGATGGTCTGCTCGCCGTCGCGGTAACGCTGCGCCACCGGCTCCGGCATCAGCGACAGCAAAAGGCGGTCGTTTTCTCTGCGCTGCTCGCTGAGCAGCTCGTTCTTGATCTGCAGGTTCCGGCTCATCTCGTTGAAAGCCGCAGTGAGATCGCCGATCTCGTCGCGCGAGGTCGCCGGGATGCTGATATCGTAGTCACCGCCACTGATCCGCTGGGTACCGGCCTCCAGCCGCCGGATCGGCCGTACGAACAGCTGAGCAAGCACCATCGACGCCACGCAGATGGCGAAAATGATTCCCGCCGTTGCGATGACGATGGTTTTGGTGAATGACGTCGCCCGTGCCAAAGCTTCGGAGTTGTCCCGGGTGGCCAGAACCGACCAGTGCAGATCGGAATTCGGCACGTGCAGCGCAGCGTAGGCCTCCAGTTCACGATTACCCAGATAGTCCGTGGCGGTGATCGCACCGCTCTGACCGCGTTGGGCGGCGCGCAGACCCGCACTCGCGACCGGCTGCATGAGAATGGTGGTGCCCAACCGCAACGCCTTGGCCACGACATCGGGCGGCGTCCCGGCCGCCACCGACTCGCGCCGGTATTCCTCTGGGTCTTCGAGGAACAGCCGTGAATCGGACCGCATCAGGTTGTCCGGGCCGGCAAGATAGGTCTCCGTGGTGCTGCCCATCCCGGCGGCTTTCCAGTGCTTGTCGGCGGTCATGATCCGGTTGATCTTGGCGGACGGCAGCGGCAGGGCCAGGACCCCCTCGATTTTGGCTTCGGTGCCGACCGGAGACACCACCCACGCGGTAGGCGTATCGAGTTGCGGCTGATACGGCTGGAAGTCGGTGATCCAGACGAAGTCGACAGCGTTGGCGCCCAGCGCCTTTTGGTAGGCGTCTCGCAGGTTGGATTCGCGATAGGGCCCGGTCAGAATGTTGGTGCCCAGGTCAGGTCCCTTGGCCTCGCTGTAGACGACGTTGCCGTTGAGGTCCAACAGCAACGCGTCCGGGTAGCCGAAGCGGGTGACGATTTCGCGGAAGTGGTGGTTCAAGCCGGCATCGGCGGCCTGCCATGCGCTGCCCGCACCGGCGTCGTTGACCGGGACGGAGTCGCGGCCGAATGCCCGCGGTGCGGTGTAGGTGGCCTGAAGGTACCTCTGCGCGTTCGAGGTCGGCAGCAAGACGTCGACGTCGAGGTTGTCGCCGGTGATGCGGTCGATCGGTGCGACCACCTTCTCGTTGTAGTAGCGGACAACGTCCTGCTGCTGGGCGGGACTGATCGTCGCAGTGGCCAGTTGCCCGAAGGCGGCGGTGAACGCCGTCACCGCCTGTACCGCGGTATCGCCACGGCTGTAGACGATCAGCGCATCCGTCAGGTCCGCGAACAGCGTCTGTACTGCTCGCTGCTGCGCCGCGCGCAGTTCGACCAGACGGTCGATCGCCGCGGTCCGTAACGCACCATGGCCGGTTTTGTATCCGACGACACCGATCACGGCCACCGACAGGATGCTGCACAACAGCAGCATCACCATCAGCTTGGACTGGATGCTGACCCGGGCCAGCAGCCGTGGCCGGCGGCGCCACGCTGGTGGCCGCGCGGTCTCGCCGTCCGGCGCCTGTCGCGTCAGTTGCCCCGATGTCAATCGGATTCCTTCCGTTGCGACCCCGTGAAATGGCAGATCAGGCAGCAGACTAACGCCCGGCCGCAGATAAGTTGGCGTTTGCCGAAAACGCCGCGTTGTGCGGCCGCCCGCGATTCCCTAACGTCGGCGCAATGACGACCCGTGTGTGCTCGGTGGGCAGCGTCAACCTCGATACGGTGCTCGGCGTCGACACGTTACCGCGTCCGGGCGAAACCGTGCTGGCCACCTCGGTCCGTTCGACTCCCGGCGGCAAGGGCGCCAACCAGGCGGTCGCGGCGGCGCGCGCCGGCGCACGGGTGCAGTTCGTCGGCGCGGTCGGCCACGACGCGGCGGGCGTGCGGCTGCAAGATCACCTGTGGCGCAACGGGGTCGGTATCGACGGGCTGGTCACTCTTCCCGGTGCCAGCGGGGCCGCGGTCGTGATGGTGGATTCCGTCGGCGAGAACGCGATCGTCGTCGCGCCGGGCGCCAACGCGGAGCTCACGATGGACTCGGCGCGCATCCGCGCCATCGTGGCCGGATCTGACGTGGTGTTACTGCAGCTGGAGATTCCGGCCGCCGCCGCGGTGGCGGCCGCCCGGGCGGCGCGGGCGGCCGGGGCGGTCGTGATGGTCAACGCCTCGCCGGCGGGTCGCGCCACGCCGGAGCTGGCCGAGCTGGCCGACGTGCTGATCGTCAACGAATCCGAAGCCGAGCACTGGGTGTGGCCGGTCGCGCACCGGGTGATCACCCGCGGGTCTGCCGGTGCGACGTGTACCACCGCCGACATCGATTTCGCGGTTCCGGCGCCCGTGGTGGACGCGGTGGACACCGCCGGCGCCGGTGACGTGTTCGCCGGTGTGCTGGCCGCAGATTGGCCCGCCGGCCGACGGTACGCGTTGCGACGGGCGTGCGCCGCGGGTGCACTGGCGACGCTGGTGCGCGGCGCCGGTGACTGCGCCCCGTCCAGCGCGGCAATCGACGGCGCGGTGACGGGTGACTGAGCCGTCGTCATCTCGCGGCGCCCGACGACCGCCCCACACGGCGAGCTGACGTGTGCCGCCTGTGGGTGCCGCCGCACTCGCCGTCCTGCGCACAAGGCGATCGTATCGATGTATACATCATTGTAAATTGTGGCGTATAACTAGACGTCGTGAAGCGACTGCAGATCTATATCGAGGAGGAAGTCGACCGGGCGCTTGGAGCTGAAGCCCGGCGGCAACGCACATCGAAGGCAGCTCTCATCCGTGAATACGTGGCCGACCGTCTTCGCATGTCCGGCCGAGACCCCGTCGACGCCTTCGTCGGATCATTCGAGGGGGAAGCCGACCTCTCCGCGTCGGTGGATGACGTGGTCTACGGGCCGCGCAGATGATCTTCGTCGACACGTCTTTCTGGGCTGCGCTTGGCAATGCGACAGACGCTCGGCACGAAACAGCGAAGCAACTATGGGCCGGCAAACCGCGCTTCGTGGTGACCTCCAATCATGTGCTTGGCGAAACCTGGACGCTGCTCAACCGGCGCTGCGGCCACCGCGCCGCAGTGGCCGCCGCTGCTATCCGATACAGCTCCGTCGTTCGGGTCGAGCACGTTACGGCAGAAGTGGAAGAGCACGCGTGGGAATGGCTGGCCCGACACGACGAGCGAGAGTACTCGTTCGTCGACGCGACGAGCTTCGCCCTGATGCGCAAAAAGAACATTCACAACGCCTACGCGTTCGATGGTGATTTCAGTGCAGCCGGATTCGTCGAGCTGCGGTAACGGCCTGTGCCCGTTGCTGATTGGTGAGCAGGAGTGAAACCTGCACGGCCCGAGCGATGTGCGCCGGGCAGCCGGCCCATGACCTTGACCCGGTGGCGGGTCTCGCCGAAGGTCCGGGGAGGGTCATTTCAACGGTGCAAGTGTGAGATGGTCGACCAGCGGAGCGCCGAGGTGTGCATCAAACCCGGGATGCTCCAGCAGCGCACTCCGGTGTGGCCATGATGTCGGTCCTCTCCAGGCAGGGACGATCCGCCAGAATCTGCTCTACGGTGCTCACTGCGGCCAACTGCCCGAGCACCGCGGCGACAGTGACGCGGGCGTCCCGAACACGGCAGCTGCCGGCCATAGGTGTGCGCAACATGGCTACGCAGGCGATGGTAAATTTCATACCATGAGAACAACCATCGATGGGGCGGGACGTCTGGTGATCCCGAAGGCGATTCGCGACCGCGTCGGTTTGCACGGCAACGAGCAGGTGGAGATCATCGAGCGCGATGGGCGCATCGAGATTCAACCAGCACCCACCGATGTCGAACTCGTGCAGGAAGGTTCCATCCTGGTCGCCAGGCCGCAACGCCCGCTGCCGACGCTGACCGACGAAATCGTTCGCGAGACCCTCGATCGGCTACGGCGGTGATCGCACCGGACACCAGCGTCTTGGTTGCCGGATTCGCAACGTGGCACGACGGACACCAGTCCGCCGTGTTGGCGCTTGAGCGTGGCGTTCATCTGGTCGCTCACACTGCGGTCGAAACCTATTCCGTGCTGACGCGGCTACCAGCACCGCATCGGGTTTCGCCTCCTGCCGCTCGCGCCTACCTGGCCGCCGTTACCTCGAACGACTACCTGACTCTCGACGCGCGCTCGCATCGACGGTTGATCCTCGCCCTCGCCGAGCACGACGTCACCGGCGGCGCCACCTATGACGCCGTGGTCGGGATGACGGCGAAGACCGGTGGGGCCACGCTGTTGACCCGTGACCGGCGGGCGGTACCGACCTACCAACGGTTGGGCGTGGAGTTCGAGCTGATCACCTGAGCGTCGCGGCCCGCTGCGCAGCCGGTTTTCCCGATCCATTGCCCGATTGGCGACGATTAGACGCAATCCCTCGACGTGGGTCACGGTCGCTGGCAGGAGGCCGCCGCCCACCGGCAACGCTCCACCACTGTCAGGCGTACCGCCCGCCGAAGAACACCCACCACCGCGGCCAACACCATTCAGGGCGACACAACAGCGGGCGCTTAAAGGTCTGCCACCCAAGGACCTGGCGGCCAGGTTTGACGTCGGCCGAAGCCTGCCGCACGTGCACATCGCCGCGGTGCTGGGCTCCGCGCACAAACCTCGCCTTGCCGAACCCATCCATCCGATGCCCTCCCGCCGACGTGATCTAACGACCGCGATGCTGGTGGCCCGGGTGATCGAGCCCGGCTCGAAGCTGGCTTTTGCGCGCGGCCTGCAGACGGAGACCGCAACCACCTCGCCGGGTGAGGTGCTGGAAGTCTCCCGCTGCGATGAAGATGACCTGTGCGCGGCGATGGATTGGCTGCTCAAGCGCCTGGATTGCATCGGAAAAGCGTTGCCGGAGAGACATTTAGCCGACGGGACGCTGGTCCTCTTTTACGTGTCCTCGGCGGCGTTGGAGGGCCGCACCTGCCCGCTGGGCGAAATCGGGCACGCCCCTGACGGGGTCAACGGCCGGCTGCAGGCCGTCCACAGGCTGCTTGCCACCACCGCCTGGGTGCCGATCGCCATCGAGGTGTTCGACCGCGACAAGGCCGACCCCAAAACCCTGACCGCCCGGATCACCAAGCGCGAGGACCGGTTTAAGCTAGCCCGCATCTGTTTGGTCGGCGATCGTGGCATGCTCACCAGCGCACGCATCACCGACGAGCTGCGCCCGGCGCAACTGGATTGGATCACCGCGCTGCGCGCCCCCCAATCAAGGCCCTGGTCGAGGCCGACGCGTTGCAACTGTCGCTGTTCGATGAGCAGGACCTCCTCGAGGTCACATCCCCGGATTTTCCCGGCGAGCGGCTGGTGTGCTGCCGCAACCGGAAACCGCAGATCAGGCCAGCAACGCCGTGCGACTGACATCAAAGCTCTGGATAAGCCCGGGAACTCCCGCTGGCGGTAACCGGCGCGGCGCAAGCTGTCCCGGACATCAGGCCGTCACGCTTACGGCACGACGACGAATCGCCCCCCGCCCACCGGGCGCAGCACCGAAAAATGCCGGTGATCCAGGGTCGCGATGGTGCGCGTGCGGTGTCGGTCGGCCAGCACCACGGTGGACGCGTCCGCGACCCCGATGTGCTGATCACGGTATTTCTGGACGATGCCGGCGGCTTGCGCCACCTCGGGCACACCGAAGTCCGCCAGCTCCCAGGCACCGCCGGCGAGTTCCCGCAGCACCGCAAGCTCGGCCTCGACCCCGACCCGGGTGGCGACCAGATAGTCCAGTTCGGCGACCACATACGGAGACACGACGAGCCCGCCCTCAGCCCCGTCGATGACACTGGCGACCGCGTCGTGGTCCGGTTCGGCGGCGTCGAAGTAGGCCAGCAGCGCGCTGGTGTCGACGATCACCGCTCACCGAAGCCGGCGAGCAGCTCGTCGACGCGCCGGGCAGCCGGCTCGGGGCCGGCGAACAGGCCACCACGCGGTCGGGGCCGGGCACCGGCAACACCGGCCCGGATGGAGTCGCGGATCACCTCGGCTTCGGATACGCCGCGCTGCTTCGCGGCACGCTTCACCGCGGCTTTGAGCTCGTCCGGCAGATAGACCGTGGTTTTATCCACCTGACGTATGGTACCACCGCTGGCGCCATACGTCAGGTGCCGCGGCGCCCTCCCCGGCCCGCGGCGTTATGCCACGCCCGGCACGAATCACCATCCACCGCCCTTTGTCATGCCGCTGCGGCGGTGACGGTGTTGGCGCCGGGCTCCGGCCCGATGACCAGTTCAGGGGTGGTTTCGGGCCCGAGACCACCTGCCCTCCAGCCACACTGACCTGGTAGCCGTTCGGATCCTCGATTGTTGGCACGGAGATGTCGGCCTACGCGCCGGCGAGAAACCTGCCCAGGCCGCAGACCCACCGCACGCTGGCGGCCTCGGCCTGGCTGATCTCCCGACGGTGACCTGCAGGAAGATCTCCCACTCCGTCTCCAGCGACAAACTCGTCGGACGCCGCCGACCATCGGACTCGACCATGAACTGCCC
>NZ_JAVKSH010000015.1:22221-34988 GCF_039583805.1 Mycobacterium sp.
AGGAAGATCTCCCACTCCGTCTCCAGCGACAAACTCGTCGGACGCCGCCGACCATCGGACTCGACCATGAACTGCCCAGGTCGCCCGAGAAGACTTCCAGCGTTGGGTAATTCCTGACCCACATCTCTGCGGCCCCACATCTCTGCGGCCCCACATCTCTGCGGCGACGTCAGACGCAACACACGGCTATTTTCTGCTGCGAGTCAGCGCCCCTTTGGTGGTAAGCACCTTTTGTGCGGTGATTTTTTCGGTCCTGCGGGCCTCCCGCTCGAGGTAGCGCTGCTTGGACACCTCGAACTTCTCGCAGGTGTCCTCGAACTCTTTGATCAGCACCGCCAGATCGTCGCGCATGGCGGCGGCCTCACCGGTGAAGTCTTCGCGTTCGAAAATGCGCCACTTCTTCAGCACCGGCATGACGACCTCGTCGAGGTGAATGCGCGGGTCGTACACGCCGCCGACCGAGATGATGACGGCCTTGCGCCGAAACTCCGGAACGGTGAAGCCCGGCATCTTGAAATTTCGCAGCACCCGGTGCACGGACTGCAAGGCCTGGTTGGGCGCGATGTCCAGGCCGGCCGCGGTGACGTCGCGGTAAAAGATCATGTGCAGGTTCTCGTCGTGCGAGACCCGGGCCATCAGCTGGTCGGCGATCGTGTCGTTGCAGGCCTTACCGGTATTGCGGTGCGACACCCGGGTGGCCAGCTCCTGAAACGACACGTAGACAACCGCGTCGAACAGGCTTTCGGCGAACAGGTCGCCCTGCTGGTTCTGGCCCGGGCTGAAACCCCTGGTCAGCTGCTCGACACGCAGTTTCTCCAACTCGATTGGGTCGACCGCGCGGGTCACCACCAGGTAGTCGCGCAGCGCTGTGCTGTGCCGGTTTTCCTCCGCCGTCCAGCGGTTGACCCACTGGCCCCAGGCGCCGTCCATACCGAAGTTCATCGCGATCTCGCGGTGATACGACGGCAGATTGTCCTCGGTGAGCAGGTTTTGCACCATCGCCACCCGAGCCACATCGGAGAGCTGGGTTTGCCCAGGCTCCCAATCCTGCCCGCCCAGTGCGTAGAAGTTCTTGCCGTCCGACCACGGGATGTAGTCGTGCGGATTCCATTCTTTGAACTTCGCGATGTGGCGGTTGAGAAGACCCTCGACTACGGGTTCAAGCTCGTGCAGCAGCTGTGAGTCGGTCACGCCCCGGGACATAGCCCCTCCACGTATCTGTGTCTGTCAGTACCAGATAATATATCTGTGTACCCGGGTAACATTCAAGTCCGACACGCGATGAGAAAGATCTCGTAGCGACGGCGACAAGACCTCGTCGGGAAACGCCGTACGTCAGTCCGTGGAGCCCAGCTCCGGCGAGAGCGATTACCACCGGCATGGTTTCCCGTTCGCCGACGACGTTGGCTGGTCGAGGAGAACCGGCGCGCCGGCAAGCAGGTGCAGATCGGCGGCGGCGCAGGATCTTGCGGATCGTGATGACCGGCCCTCAACGGGCCAGCTGATTGCCCGAGCAGAAGGGAGCGCCGAAGCCGAAGGCGACGCGGTCGGGGCGCGCCGGCTGACGCCGGCTCCTGCGAGAACGTCAGCATCGCGCGGTGTCGACGTCGCACTGACTGCCCGTCAATGCCATTCACGCCACAGCCTGCAACACCGGGATGCTCAACAGCGACCCGATCTACACGCTGTTGCGGCCCGACCTCGAGCACCGCCCCCAGCAGTTGCCGGCACCCGGCAGCCTCCCTCTCACTCGTGCAGTATCGGCAGGCCTCCCGCGTGACGGGATCGAAAGCCACGCAATCCCCTTCGAGGAGCCCGTAGAACGTCCTGATGGGCCCCATCCGACGACGCGGACGACGCCACCGCGCTCGAAACACAAACGCACGCCGGTCACGTCAGCGGTGGCGACCGCCGGCAAACCTAACCCCGTCAGGGGTATCCCTGTTGCGGTATGGCTAGCCAACGTTCAGCAGCCTAGCGTCGTGCCCACCGGCGCGTACTTCCAGACCGAATCCACGTTGACCAAAGCCGAGATCAAAATCGCCACCAATGTCATCAACGGGCGCTGGTCGGCGGCCTACGCCAACTACGAACACGAATGGATTGCCACGGACCTCGGCGGCCTGGCACCCGAGCAGGTACAGCAGCTCATCGAAGGTCTACCAAACATTCGACGACCCCCGCCAGCAAGTCGTCTACGAACTCGCCACGACTCTGACCCAGCCGCGGGTGGTGCCGACGGGGCTGTTCCAGCGGGCGCAACGGCTGCTCGGTGACGCCGGCATCGTCGACGTGACGGTCCTGATGGGACGGTTCACCGCCCTGTCGCTGACGTTGATGGCTTACGACGTCCCGTCCAACGCCGTCGGACTCGACCAGTAACCATCGCCACGAAAGCGAGCCTGTCTGATGCCCTTCACCCCTTTACCGACAGTGACTGTGACTCCGGTCGCTTACTTTCCGCAGAAGTACTTCCTGGAGAACCTCGCCGTCCCCGGCGACGGTTCGGTCCTGGTCACCGCGTTGCTGCAGAAGGAGCTTTGGTACGTTCCCCGACCCGAACCAGACGGGGAAGTTACACCGGTGCTGGTGCACACCTTTGGGCAGATGATTTCCGGCATCGTCGAAGTCGAACCCGACGTGTTCGTGGTCCATCTGAGCGATGGCTACCTCAGCCACGAATCTCACTTGGCGCGTGTCGCTTTCACCGATTGGACGCCCGGTGGACCGGTGTCGCCCGAAATCATCTACACCTTCGACGACCGGGTCCGCGCACTCAACGGCAGCTGCCTGCTCGGTCCCGGGGTTATGCTGTTCGCCGACTGCTTTGCCGGGCTCATCTGGCGAATTGATCTGGGAGACGGGACCAAAAGGGCGACAGGCCGGATCTGGCAGGCCCACGACACGATGGCGATGGATCCCGACAGCGGGGTCCCACCACCGCCGCAGCCGGGCGTCAACGGCGTTCGCTACGGTGGACAAAGCGGCTACCTGTGGTACACGTCGACTGCCCAGAAAGCCTTCATGCGCGTCGCTGTCGACCCGACGACGCTCGAACCCGCCGGCTGCCCCGAGTTCGTCGCCGCCATTGACAATGCCGACGACTTCTGCGTCGACGAGAACCCCGGATTCGCCTACGTCACCCGCCACCGCGCCCACACCATCGATCGGGTTCCGCTCGAACCCCGGCACGGCAGCGAGGTTTACCACCTCGCCGGAGACCCCTTCGACGAACTTCTGATCGGTCCATCCAGCGCCGCCTGGGGCCGCGGACCCGCCGACCATGGGCGAGTGGCCTACGTGACCACCGACGGCGGCACCACCGCGCCGCCGGACGGGGGCGTGCGCAACGCGGCACTGCTGCGCGTCGAACTGCACCCGCACGCCGCGTGATGAACCGGCCGAACGAGCATTGAACCATTGAGATCTAGGGAGATTAAGCCATATCAGCTGACCCAGCCGCGATGGGCGGCCGATTGTCGCTTCAGGACCGCGAATCGTGTTGTCCTGCAATACACACTCTGTTCGATCAGATGCTCGACACAGTCATCCCCTGGGCCGAGTCGGCGGGCTTTCAGGTCTGCAACGATGCCGGCCAGCTCATCGGACCGTTCAACCCGGCGTTGCTGAATCCGGCTATCGGGTGGGCCTTTCTCGAGCTCCAATTCACGGAGGAACAGCACACATCGTTGAGCGAACGGATGCGCCAAATCGTCATTCTGACGGTGGGCGCGATCTGGCGTGCTCCCTGCGAGCTCTATGCCCATTCTGCAGTCGCCCGGCAGGCTGGATTGTCCGACGACACGGTCGATGCGCTGGCCAACGGAGAGTTGGCCGACGACCTGACCGAACCGGAGGCGGTGGCACACCGCGTCGCGCGGGCCCTGACGGTCGAGCACCGTATCGACGAGGCACTGTACCGCGACGCTGAAGGTCCGTTCGGCAGTGCCGGAGTCATGGACATCGTCGTGCTGGCCGGTATCTATCACACCGTGGGCGCAATTCTCAACGCGCATTAGCGATTCCGGCGCCGGGCGACGGGCTGAATCGTCTGTGAGCCGCAGCGTTAGCGGGCCCACGCCCAGGGATAGTGTGGCCCATCGCCGGCCACCGACTCGCGAAACGCACTCGGTGATTTCCTGCGCGCCCGTCGTCGGCTCGTCACAGCCGAGGAGGCCGGCATCCCGGCCACCGGCCGGCGCCGCGCGCCGGGGCTACGCCGCGAAGAGCTCGCAACGCCGGCCGGCGTGAGCGCCCCCTACTACACCCGCCTCGAACAGGGTCGCGATCACCACCCGTCGGCGGCCGTCGTCGACGCGCTCGGCCGTGCGCTGCGACTCGACGAGCAGACACTCGTCTACTTCCGGCGTCTCGCCGGTCAGGCCCCCTGTGATCACCGACCGCCGGGTGGCGGAGAATCCCTGCGGGACAGCGTTACAGCCCTGGTGCACAGGATCGACCTGCCGGCACTCGTCATCGGCCGCTACCGAGACGTGCTGGCTGCCAATCGTCTTGCCCAGTTGCTGCATGTCGGCTACACACCCGGGGAGAATCTGTTGCGGTTCGTGTTCTTCGACCGCCGCGCATGTGAGCGTGTCATCGACTGGGACCAGGTTGCGGCGCGGGCGGTTTCGACACTGCGCGCCGACGCGAGCGTTGACGCAGACGATGCGCGCCTGCGCCGGCTCGTCGACGAGCTGTCGCAGGGCAGCACACAATTCCGCGACCTGTGGGCGCGTCACGACGCCGGCACGTTCAGCACCGGACAGATCGGCTTCAACAACCCGCTCGTCGGGCCAGTCAGACTCACCTTCGAGTCCCTTGGCATCGCCGGGGCGACCGGGCAATCGTTCGGCATCCTCTTCCCCGCCCCATCCTCGCCGGACGAACGGGCGCTGCAGCAGCTCGCCTACTCCTCGGGTATCTCGCGCTCGATCTCGTCGAGCCAGGCCCGCGCCGACATGTCCGACGGGGCCCGCCAATCCCCGCGCGGCGAGAGCGATCCGCCCTGAGACACCTTGGGCCCGTTAGGTAATGCCGAACGTTTGAACTGACTGAACGAGTAGAACCGCTGCACGAACACCCCCAGCCAGTGCCGGATCTCCGCCAGCGAGTACGACGGCCGCTTGTCGGCCGGGAACCCGACCGGCCAGCTGCCGCGGTCGGGGTCGCTCCAGGCGTGCCACGCCAAAAATGCGATCTTCGACGGCCGGAACCCGCAGCGCAGCACCCAGAACAGCGAAAAGTCCTGCAGCGCATACGGCCCGACCTTCGCCTCGCTGCTTTGCGGAGCTTCCGGCGCGGCGGGAACGAGTTCGGGTGTGATCTCGGTGTCCAGCACCGACTGCAGCGTCGCGCACACCTCCTCGTCGAACTGCCCCGAGGAAATCACCCAGCGGATCAAATGCTGGATCAACGTCTTCGGCACACCGGCGTTGACGTTGTAGTGCGACATCTGGTCGCCCACACCATAGGTCGACCAGCCCAGTGCCAACTCGGAAAGATCCCCGGTGCCCAGCACGATGCCGCCACGCTGATTGGCCAGCCGGAACAGGTAGTCGGTGCGCAGGCCGGCCTGAACGTTTTCGAAGGTGACGTCATACACCTCGTCCCCGCGCGCGAACGGGTGATCGATCTCGGCAAGCATCAACTCGGCTGTCGTGCGGATGTCGATTTCTTCGAAGGTGACACCGAGCGCCCGCGACAACCTGATCGCGTTGCTCTTGGTGCGCTCGCCGGTGGCGAACCCCGGCAGCGTGAACGCCAGAATGTCACTGCGCGGCCGGTTTTCGCGGTCCATCGCGCGCGCGGCGACGATCAGGGCGTGCGTGGAGTCCAGCCCGCCGGACACCCCGATGACGACCTTGGGATAGTGCAGCGCGCGCAGCCGCTGCTCGAGCCCGGCTACCTGGATGTTGTAGGCCTCGTAGCAATCCTGTTGCAGCCGTGCCGGATCCGACGGCACGAACGGGAACCGCTCGACCGCACGCAACAAGCCGATGTCGCCCGACGGCGGATCCAGCGCGAACTCGACGCGCCGGAACGACTCTGTCAGCGCCCGGTGGTGGCGCCGGTTGTCGTCGAAGGTGCCCCTTCGCAGCCGCTCCGAGCGGAGCAGTTCGAGGTCGACATCGGCGACGCTGCGCCGTTCGCCTTTTCCGAACCGCTCGGACTGCGCCAGCAGCACCCCGTTCTCCCAGATCATCGTCTGGCCGTCCCAGGCCAGGTCGGTCGTCGACTCCCCTTCCCCGGCCGCGGCGTAGACGTAGGCGGCCAGGCACCGCGCCGACGCCGAGCGGGCCAGCAGCCCGCGGTCCTCGGCGCGGCCGATGGTGATCGGGCTGCCGGACAGGTTGGCCAGCACCGTCGCACCGGCCAGCGCGGCCTGCGCGCTGGGCGGCACCGGCACGAACATGTCCTCGCAGATTTCGACGTGCACCACGAAATCGGGCAGATCGGATGCGGCGAACAACAGGTCGGGGCCGAACGGGGCGGCGACGTCGCCGATGTGGATCGTGCCACGCTCGTCGTCGCCCGGCGCCATCTGGCGGCGCTCGTAGAACTCGCGGTAGGTGGGCAGATACGACTTGGGCACAACGCCCAGCACGACACCGCGGTGGATGACCGCCGCGGTGTTGTAGACGCGGTGCCGGTGGCGCAGCGGCGCCCCGACCACCAGCACGGGCAGCAGGTCGACCGACGCCGCAGCGACACCGAGCAGAGCGGCTTCGACGGCGTCGAGCAGGGCGTCCTGCAGCAGGATGTCCTCGATCGAATAGCCGGACAGCGTCAGCTCGGGGAAGACCGCCAGGCCCACACCGTCGTCGTGACAGTCGCGGGCCAGCCGCAACACCGAGTCGGCGTTGGCCGCCGGGTCCCCGATCGCGGCGTGGTGCGTACACGCGGCGACACGCACGAATCCCTGGCGATAGGCGTTGTAGAAGTCCATCGTCCCCTCATTGTCGCGCGGCCGGCCCACCCCGCGCACCACCGGGTACCGCCGGTCCCGGTGACAGACCCGGGCAGCGCCCCGACGTCGGGCATCGGCTTTCCCCGTCCGCAACCACGGCAATTTCGTCGGGGCAAGGACTTTGGGTCCGGCACGCCCCGGTGGCTGTGGTGCCGCCCAGTTGTGCTCTGCGGCGACTGCGGTGATCCCGACGCGAGCGCGCGGCATGCCATACCGCAGGGCCGGACCGGCGTGCGAACACGCGCGCCGGCGTGCGGCGGCTACCCTCGAAGTGATGACGAGCGCCGAATCCCCCGAACTGGTCGCGTTGCTGACCGGCCGTCGGATCGCGGTGCTGACCGGCGCCGGGATGTCCACCGACTCGGGCATACCCGACTACCGGGGGCCGGATTCGCCACCGAGCAACCCGATGACGATTCGACAGTTCACCGGTGATCCGGTGTTTCGGCAACGGTATTGGGCGCGCAACCACATCGGCTGGCGGAACATGGACGACACGCTGCCCAATGCCGGACACCGCGCCCTGGTCAGGCTCGAACAGGCCGGCGTGGTGGTCGGCGTCATCACCCAGAATGTCGACCTGCTGCACACCAAAGCCGGCAGCCGCAGGGTGATCAACCTGCACGGCAGCTACGCCCAGGTGGTCTGCCTGAGCTGCGGGCTGACCATGTCGCGGGCCGCGCTGGCCGCACAGCTGGAGTCGCTCAACCCGGGATTCATCGAACGGGCGCAGGCCACCGGCAGTCTGGCGGCTGCCCCCGACGCCGACGCCGCCGTCACCGACACCGCCGCATTCCGGTACCTCGACTGCCCGTCCTGCGCGGGAATGCTCAAGCCCGACATCGTCTACTTCGGCGAGAACGTGTCGAAACCCGTTGTCGACCAGGCATATTCACTGGTCGACAACGCCGGGGCGCTGCTGGTGGCGGGTTCGTCGCTGGCGGTGTTCTCCGGCTACCGGTTCGTGCGCCACGCCGCCACCCGCGGCATCCCGATCGCCATCGTCAACCGCGGGCCGACCCGCGGCGACGACCTGGCCGCGGTCAAGGTCGACGGCGGCTGCTCGGAGCTGTTGACGTTGCTGGCCGACGAGTTGTCCGTGGTCGCCAGGCGCTGAGCCGCACACGGGTTGGCAACTGCCGGCATTCGACCATGGGGGAGATGGCAAACGTGTGTTCCAGACAATATTTGCGGTGTGTGAATCGGACCGAACTGCCGACGGCGAGACGGGCAAGACCTGGGGCAAAGAGACGATCCGCGTTGACTGCGACGGTCCGTGGCTAACACCGGTGTCGAAGGCCTTCGGTAGCAATGCAACTGGTGTGTGTTTGCGAAGGTTCCTATCCTTCACAGGTTTCAACGGTGCGCCGCGCACTTGGTTGAGGGTTCGTCAGGTAGTGGGGCCGGAGGTTCAGCCGCAGCATGTGATCGAGTAAGCGGTCGGCCCAAGCGCGCCAACCGTACGAGGATTGCAGCGTCACGCCCGATGGGGTACCGAGCACGCCGTGGACGAGGTGAGCTTCCGGCAAACACCGATACCGACGTCTTGCTCACCACCTTCCCGGCACCGCCCTGCTATCGCATGGTGACCACCGGCGATCCCGTCGACGACGGTCTCATCGCCCAGTCCACACGCGTCACCCTCGCAGCAGCGCGCGCCGGATCGCTGTCGGGGTGATCCAAAAGCCGGCTGCCGCGACGACGGCGTGATGCAAACCCGGCGAAGGCTGACGCACCGACTCGGCTGGCTCGGCCGCCCGCGAAGCCACAAGCCACGTGGCAGCGAGCCTTGCCTGCCGGAAAGCACAACTGGACGTCCGTAGGCCTGGCGTCCTTGGCTCACGGGTGGTGTCAGCAACCGAGCGAATCTCGTTGTTCCGCATGCCCGCAAGGGGATCGCTGAGCGACGCACGGAAGCCGGACGTACGGCTATAGACCGCCGAGCCGACGTAGAACCTCGGAGAGCCGGCCACCCATCTCATCGAATCGGCGGTCGAGCTTGACATCCAGGGCGTCGACTTTGTGATCGATACGCTCGACCAGCTCGCAGAGCGCGTCAATGTCGGCACGCCGCTGGCGCACCTGACGCTGGATTTCGGGCCGGGACACTCCGGGAATCATAGCGGCCATCGAAGTCGTCAGCACCGGTTTGCACTGTGCTCCGCAACAGCTGGTAACTCCTCGCGGGGCGTAGCCTTGGGGGCTTGCCAACCTCCGTTGACCCTGGTCAGCGTTCCTGCGATCGCGACCCGAACCGCGAGATGTTCGGAGGTGAGATGCCGATCCGCTCTTTGTCCGATCCGGAGCCGGCCCGGCTGAGCGACTGGCCGGATGGGATCGCCGACGAGGACGCGGTCACCTACTTCACGCCGTCGGCAGACGACTTGTCCTGGCCCGCCGGTTTTTGTCCTGGCCAGCCGGTTTCAACCGCCAGCAGAACCGACTCGGCATCGCCGTTCAATTGTCGACCCTGCCCTGGCTGGGCTGGATTCCCGGCAACCTCGCGAGTTGCCAGCCCACGGCACGCAACGCGGCACGAGCCGAGATCTACCACCGGCTCGGGCCGCTGCTGCAGCCACCGAGGTCGATGCAGCTGGACGGGCTGCTCAAGGCCGAGCTGGACAAGCTGGACAAGCTGGAATTCCTGCGATGCCATGGCGTCCACGCGCCGGATCTGTCCCGACTCCCGGCGGGACGACGGTGGATCTATACCGCGACCAGGTCGTCGGCGTGCACCACCGGGCGGCGCAGCTCGGCGGGCAGCTCGGAGGTGGACCGGCCCATCATGGCCGTCAGTTCTCCGGCGTCGTAGGCGACCACCCCGCGGGCCACGGCGGTCGCATCCGGGCCGTGCAGGTCGACCACGTCACCGCCGTGGAACCGGCCGGCGACCGCGGTGACACCGGCCGGCAGCAGCGAACGGCGCCGGCGCAGCACGGCATCCACCGCGCCCTCGTCGAGGGTCAGCGAGCCGGCGGACTCTGCGGCGTAGCGCAACCAGAAGCGCCGCGCCGACATCCGGTCCGGCCGGGCGGCGAACACCGTGCCCACCGAGGCGTCGGCCAGCGCGCCGACGGCGTCGGCGGCGGCGGCCAGCAGCACCGGAACTCCGGCGTCGGCGGCCAGCAACGCCGCCGACACCTTCGACGCCATGCCCCCGGTGCCCAGCCGGCTGCCGCGCCCGGTGACCACGCCGTCAAGGTCGGCCGGCCCGGACACCTCGGCGACTAGCCGCGCCGGCCCTTTGCGCGGGTCGCAGTCGTAGAGCCCGTCGATGTCGGTCAGCAACACCAGCGCGTCGGCCCCCACCAGGTGGGCCACCAACGCCGAGAGGCGGTCGTTGTCGCCGAACCGGATCTCATTGGTGGCCACCGTGTCGTTCTCGTTGACGATCGCCACCGCATGCAGCGCCCGCAGCCGGTCC
This sequence comes from Mycobacterium sp., assembly GCF_039583805.1. GTDB lineage: Bacteria > Actinomycetota > Actinomycetes > Mycobacteriales > Mycobacteriaceae > Mycobacterium. The sequence continues at coordinate 32,616 of NZ_JAVKSH010000015.1, forward strand.
AGCGTGCGCTGGGCGTTGTTGTGGGACACCCGCATCGAGATGTCGTGCGCGGTCAGCAGCACCTGCCCGACGGTGCGGCCGTAGCGGGTGAACGCCGTGCTCCATGCGTTCACCAGAGCCACCTGCCCGACGCTGGCGGCTGCCTGTTTGGTGGCTAAATCCGTTGGGCGCCTTGTTAATCCGAGCGGTCCCAGGCCGGCGGCGATTGCCCCGGATGACACGACGACGACGTCGGAACCGGCCTTCATCCGGGCTTCGATCGTGTCGGCGAGGCCGGCCAGCCGGCCGGCGTCGAACATCCCGCCCGGTGTGGTCAGTGCGGTGGTGCCGACTTTGACGACGACGCGGCGCGCGCTCCGGATCGCCTCGCGTGCTGCCGGTGTCATGGGCCGAGCTCCCGGCGTTGCCGGCGGGCGGCCTTGCGTTCGGCGGCGCCGACCCGGTCGGTGCGCTCCAGGCGCACGTCGGTCCCGCGGCCCGACAACGCAATGTCGACACCAGACGGTGTCTGCGGCTCCCAGTCGAACGTCACATCCCCGATGGTGACGGCGCATCCCGGTCGCGCGCCCAGCCGCAGCAGCTCGTCTTCGACACCCAGGCGGGCCAGCCGGTCGCCGAGATAACCGACCGCCTCGTCGTTGTCGAAGTCGGTCTGGGCGATCCACCGTTGCGGCCGTGCGCCGCGCACCACAAAGCCGCCGACGCCGTCCGGCGACACGGTGAAGCCCGAGTCGTCGACCGGTACCGGGCGGATAACCGGCCGCCGCGGCACCGGCGCCGGATGTGCGGCGTGACGGGCCGTCACCATGTCGGATAAGGCGAATATCAACGGCTGCAGGCCTTCTCGCGTCGCCGTCGAGGTTGTGAACACCGGCCAGCCGCGCTGCTCGATCTCGCCGCGGACAAACTCGGCCAGCTCGCGCGCCTCCGGGACGTCGATCTTGTTGAGCACCACCGCGCGGGGCCGTTGGACCAGATCGCCGAGTGTTGAATCCCCCTGCAGGGTAGGCTCATACGCGGCCAGCTCGGCTTCCAGCGCGTCGATGTCGGAGACCGGGTCGCGGCCGGGATCAACAGTCGCACAATCCACGATGTGCACCAGGACCGCGCACCGCTCGACGTGGCGCAGAAAGTCCAGGCCCAGCCCGCGGCCCGCGGACGCGCCCGGTATCAGCCCCGGCACGTCGGCAACGGTGAAGGTGCGCTCCCCCGCCGAGACCACACCCAGGTTGGGCGCCAACGTGGTGAACGGGTAGTCCGCGATCTTGGGCTTCGCGGCCGAAATCGTCGACACCAGTGAGGATTTCCCGGCCGAGGGGAAGCCGATCAGCCCGACGTCGGCAACGGTTTTCAGTTCCAGCGTGAGATCGCGGGCTTGTCCCTGCTCGCCGAGCAGGGCAAATCCCGGAGCTTTGCGGGACCGCGACGCCAGCGCGGCGTTGCCCAGCCCGCCGCGCCCGCCGGCGGCGGCCTCGAATCGGGAGCCGGCACCGACCAGGTCGGCGAGCAGCCGTCCGGCGTCGTCGAGTACGACGGTGCCGTCGGGTACCGAGACGTGCAGGTCTGCGCCGGCGGCGCCGTCGCGGTTGGCGCCCATGCCCTGTCTGCCGGACGCCGCGACGACGTGCGGGCGGAAGTGGAAGTCGAGCAGGGTGTGCACCTGCGGGTCGACGACCAGGACGACGCTGCCGCCGCGGCCGCCGTTGCCGCCGTCCGGGCCGCCGAGAGGCTTGAACTTCTCGCGGCGGACCGAGGCGCAGCCGTTGCCGCCGGAGCCCGCCCGCACGTGGATCGCGACGCGGTCGACAAACCGGGGCATTGCGGGTCCTCTCACCCGTCGAGTGTGAAGCTATTGCGATATTTGCCTCGAATTTTCGCAGCAGTTTCACGTTCGATGGCCGCGACCCGCTGCGCCCGGCTTCGCCGCGCTGGCGATCTCGGCTCGCGACGCTTAGTCGGTCGTCGTGTCGGCCCCGACGACGCTGATGGTCTTGCGCCCCCGCGTGACACCGAACAGCACCGCTCCGGCGGCCTTGGCGAACAGCGTGTCGTCGCCACCGCGGCCGACGTTGACGCCCGGGTGGAAATGCGTGCCGCGCTGACGGACCAGGATCTCGCCGGCCTTGACGACCTGCCCGCCGAACCGCTTGACACCCAGCCGCTGGGCGGTGGAGTCGCGGCCGTTGCGTGAGCTGGAAGCGCCCTTCTTGTGTGCCATGTCTCGTTCGCCTCCCGCTCAGTGCTCTCTGTTCTTCGCCTGACGGCTCATCACTTACTGTCTGTTCTTCGCCTGACCGCTCATCACTTGATGCCGGTGACCTTCAGGACCGTCAGCTGCTGACGGTGGCCCTGGCGCTTGTGGTAGCCGGTCTT
>NZ_JAVKSH010000015.1:35088-38750 GCF_039583805.1 Mycobacterium sp.
GCTCATCACTTGATGCCGGTGACCTTCAGGACCGTCAGCTGCTGACGGTGGCCCTGGCGCTTGTGGTAGCCGGTCTTGTTCTTGAACTTGTGGATGCGGATCTTGGGCCCCTTGGCGTGCTCGAGCACCTCGCCGGTTACCGAAACCTTGCCCAGCGCCGCGGCGTCGGCGGTGACGGTGGCGCCGTCGACGACCAGCGCGACCGGCAGCGACACCTTGGCGCCCGGCTCGGAGTCGAGCTTCTCGACCTTGACCACGTCCCCGACCGCGACCTTGTACTGCTTGCCGCCGGTCTTGACGATTGCGTAGGTCGCCATCGTTACGTCTACCTCATCTTCTCGGGGCGCGCGCTACCCGAGGGCTGCGCGGTGGGTCTGGGGACCGCCGGCCAGAGCCTGGCGATGACTAATCAAGGGTACGTGACCAGCGACGAAGCGGTCAAACCGGGTCAATCTTAGTGGACCGGCGGGCCGGCGGGCCGGGCTGCGGCGCGGCGGCGACGCGGCCGGTCGGGTGCCTCGTTCGCGACGACGGGAACCCCAGTCACCGCAGAGCCCTGGCCGGAGTCAGCCGCCTGGCCGGACTCGCCGGCATCCAGATCGACGTCGAGGTCGTCGTCGCCCTCGTCGTCGAGGTCGTCACCATCGTCGTCGTCATCGAGGTCGTCGTCACCGTCGTCGTCGTCGAGGTCCTCGTCGTCGAGGTCCTCGTCACCGTCACCGTCACCGTCACCGTCGTCGTCATCGTCGTCCAGGTCGACCTCGTCGACCTCGTCGTCATCGTCGTCATCGTCGGTGTCGTCGGTGTCGTCGTCATCGTCGGTGTCGTCGAACTCGTCCTCGTCGGTGTCCTCGAGGTCCTCCGCGGCGACCTCGCGCGCCACCTCTTCTTCGATCTGCGTCCGGGCCAGCTCCTCGGCGAGCTCGAAGCCGGGCTCAACGTCGTCCTGGCGGCCTGCCAGCAAGGAGGAGCCCGCAGCCATCGCCTTGAACATCGGGTGCTCGCCGGGAGCGTGCGCGGGCACCGTGGCCACCGCGGCGACATCGGATCGGCCCTTCTTGGCGCGCCGGCCACGTCGCCCACCTTCGGATTTGCGGCCCGCCGCGGCGCCGGAGTCCACCGGATCGGCCTGCACCATGATCCCCCGACCGCTGCACTGCGGGCAGGTCGTCGAAAACGCCTCGACCAGGCCGGTTCCCAGCCGCTTGCGGGTCAGCTGCACCAGCCCCAGCGAGGTCACCTCGGACACCTGGTGACGGGTGCGGTCGCGGGCCAGCGCCTCGGTCAACCGCCGCAGCACCAGGTCACGGTTGGATTCCAGCACCATGTCGATGAAGTCGATGACGACGATCCCGCCGATGTCGCGCAACCGCAGCTGACGCACGATCTCCTCGGCGGCTTCCAGGTTGTTCTTGGTGACCGTCTGCTCGAGGTTGCCGCCAGACCCGGTGAACTTGCCGGTGTTGACGTCGACCACCGTCATGGCCTCGGTCCGGTCGATCACCAGGGTGCCGCCCGAGGGCAGCCAGACCTTGCGGTCCATCGCCTTGGCCAGCTGCTCGTCGATGCGGTGCACCGCGAACACGTCGGGGCCCGCCTGACCCTCGGAAAGCTCGGCGGGCTCATACTTCGTCATCTTCGAGACAAGTTCGGGAGCAACGGAATTCACGTACTCGGTGATCGTGGACCAGGCTTCGTCACCGGACACGATCAGCTCGGAGAAGTCTTCGTTGAACAAGTCGCGGATCACCTTGACCAGCACGTCGGGCTCTTCGTAGAGCGTCACCGCCGCCCCGGCCGCCTTCGCCCTGGCGTCGGCGGCCGCCGCTTCGATCCGGGCCCAGCGCTCATGCAACCGGGTCACGTCGGCGCGGATGTCCTGCTCCTTGACACCCTCGGAGGCGGTGCGGATGATCACCCCGGCATCGGCGGGCACCACCTCGCGCAGGATCTCCTTGAGCCGCGCGCGCTCGGTGTCGGGCAGCTTGCGGCTGATCCCCGTCGACGACGCGCCCGGCACGTACACCAGGTAGCGGCCGGCCAGCGACACCTGCGTGGTCAGCCGGGCGCCCTTGTGGCCGACCGGGTCCTTGCTGACCTGGACGACGACGTAGTCGCCGGGCTTGAGGGCCTGTTCGATCTTGCGGTTGGACCCGCCCAGGCCGGCAGCCTCCCAGTTCACCTCGCCGGCGTAGAGAACGCCGTTTCGGCCGCGCCCGATGTCGACGAACGCCGCCTCCATCGACGGCAGCACGTTCTGCACGATGCCCAGGTAGATGTTGCCCACCAGCGACGCCGAGGCCGCCGACGTCACGAAATGCTCGACGACGATACCGTCCTCCAGCACGGCGATCTGGGTGTAGCGGTCGCCCTGGTGCGGCGGCTCGGTGCGGACCTTGTCGCGCACCACCATCACCCGCTCGACCGCTTCGCGACGGGCCAGGAACTCGGCTTCGCTCAGCACGGGTGGGCGACGGCGCCCGGCGTCGCGGCCGTCGCGGCGGCGCTGGCGTTTGGCCTCCAGCCGGGTCGAGCCGCTGATCCCCTGGATCTCGGTGGCGGCCGCATCGGGGTCGTTGCCGTCCTTGCCGGCGCGCGGGGCGCGCTCATGCACCACCGTGTTCGGCGGGTCGTCGGTGGACTGGGCGTTGCCGGCGTCCTCGCCGGAACCGGCTTTGCGGCGCCGCCGGCGCCGCCGGCGCCGGCTGCCGGTGCCCGCAGACCCGTCGTCGTCACCGCCGTCGTCGTCGGTATCGGCGCTGTCCTTGCCGTCCTCGGCATCGGCACCCTGCTCGGCCTCGTCGTCGTCCGAGTCGTCGTCCTCCGATCCGCCCTGCTGCTCGCCACGCCCGCGACCACGGCCCCGCCGGCCGCGCCGGCGGCGCCGGCCCGCCGGGCGTTCGCCCTGCTCGTCGCCGTCGGCCAAATCGCCGTCTTCGTCGTCCTCGTCGCCGTCCGCCAAATCCTCGTCGGCGTCGGCCTCGGCCGCCTGCGGCGCCACAAACAGCGGCAGGTAGGCGGGGTGATCCGCTGCCGCCTCCAGCATCAGCCGGGACTCGGGTTCGCCGGTCGTGGCGGCCGGGCCGGTCTGCGCGCCGGCGTCGGCGGCCAGCAGATCGCGCACCCGGACCGCGTCGCCGCGGTCGACGCTGGAATGCGCGCTGCGAATCCGTCCGTCGAGCTCGGTCAGCGCGTCGAGCACCCGCTTGTTCGTCGTCCCGAGCGTTCGGGCCAGCGAATGGACCCTCAGGCGTTCGGGCAGGTCCTCACGCTGGGACGGGTCTTGCTGGACGGGTGTGAACGGGGCATCGTCTATCACGAAATCTCCTCAGCCCCCGGGCGCGTCGACGACGCGGCCACACGAGAGCTTCGCTATGTGCCCGGGTCACTTCTCCCGGGCTTGTCGGTGGTCTCGCCCCGAGCGGCTCGTGAGCGAACCCGCCCGGTGCACAGGTGAATGACGGCCGGACGGATGGCGCCGCATCGCTGACGCGATGGTCGCCCCTGTCCTGAGTCTTCATTCGGGTGTCGGACGCCGGTCCGGCGACGTTCACCCGCCGCCAGTATTCCACACCGTCGCCCGAACTGAGGACCGAAGTGATGACGAAGGTACGCCGGCACCGTCACCGACCCGCCGGCGCGGGCCGCAGTCGACGCCTCGA
>NZ_JAVKSH010000016.1:0-1441 GCF_039583805.1 Mycobacterium sp.
CCTAGCTGCCCGAGCCGAATCCCGCTGTGCCACAGTGGTGGGGCGTGGACGAAGTCCTGAACCGGGAGGCGAAGACGTGAGCTTGGGATCGACCACATAGACGTGGGATCGAACAGATGAGCGTGGGATCGAACACCGCGGCGCCGGCCCAGATCGGGGTGACGGGCCTTGCGGTCATGGGCTCGAACATCGCGCGCAACTTCGCCCGGCACGGCTACACCGTGGCGCTGCACAACCGATCGGTCGCCAAGACCGATGCGCTGCTGGCCGGGCACGGCTCGGAAGGCACCTTCGTGCGCTGTGCGACGATCCCGGAATTCCTTGCCGCACTGCAGAAACCGCGTCGCGTGCTGATCATGGTCAAGGCCGGGGAGGCCACCGACGCCGTCATCGGCGAACTCGCCGACGCCATGGACGAAGGCGACATCATCATCGACGGCGGCAACGCGCTCTACACCGACACCATCCGCCGCGAGCAGGCAATGGCGCAGCGTGGCCTGCACTTCGTCGGGGCGGGCATTTCCGGCGGCGAAGAAGGCGCGCTCAACGGGCCGTCGATCATGCCGGGCGGGCCAGCGGAGTCCTACCGATCGGTGGGCCCGATGCTCGAGGAGATTGCCGCGCACGTCGACGGTGTGCCGTGCTGCACCCACATCGGCCCGGACGGGTCCGGGCACTTCGTCAAGATGGTGCACAACGGCATCGAGTACTCCGACATGCAGCTCATCGGCGAGGCTTACCAGCTGCTGCGCGACGGGCTGGGCATGACGGCCCCGCAGATCGCCGGCATCTTCACCGACTGGAATCGCGGCGAGCTGGACAGTTACCTGGTGGAGATCACCGCCGAGGTGCTGCGGCAGGTGGACGCGAAAACCGGTCGGCCGCTGGTCGACGTCATCCTCGACGAGGCCGAACAGAAGGGCACCGGCCGCTGGACCGTCAAGTCGGCGCTGGATTTGGGTGTGCCGGTCACCGGGATCGCCGAGGCGGTGTTCGCCCGCGCGCTGTCCGGATCGACGGATCGGCGCAAGGCCGCCACCGGCCTGGCGTCGGGCCGGCTCGGCGAGCCGCCCGACGACCCGGACGGGTTCACCGAGGATGTGCGTCAAGCGCTGTACGCCTCGAAGATCGTGGCGTATTCGCAGGGCTTCAACCAGATTCAGGCCGGCAGCGCCGAATACGGCTGGGACATCACTCTCGGCGACCTGGCCACCATCTGGCGCGGCGGCTGCATCATCCGGGCGAAGTTCCTCAACCACATCAAGGATGCCTTCGACGAAGACCCCGACCTGCCGACGCTGATCGTGGCACCCTACTTTCGTAGCGCGATCGAGGCCGCGATCGACAGCTGGCGTCGGGTGGTAGTGACCGCCACCCAGCTGGGCATCCCCATCCCGGGTTTCTCGTCGGCGTTGTCGTACTACGACGGACTGCGCACCGA
>NZ_JAVKSH010000016.1:1541-10028 GCF_039583805.1 Mycobacterium sp.
CAGAAGGCGGCGCCGATGAGGTTTCTGGACGGTCAGCGGCCGCCGTACGACCTGACCTACGACGACGTCTTCATCGTGCCGAACCGCTCGGACGTGGTGTCGCGGTTCGACGTCGACCTGGCCACCGACGACGGCTCGGGCACCACGATTCCGGTGGTGGTGGCGAACATGACCGCGGTCGCCGGCCGGCGGATGGCCGAGACGGTGGCCCGCCGGGGCGGCATCGTGATCCTGCCGCAAGACCTGCCGATCGCCGCCGTCAGGCAGACCGTGGACTTCGTCAAGAGCCGCGACCTGGTCGTCGACACGCCGGTGACGCTGGCACCCGACGATTCGGTGTCCGACGCAACCGCGCTGATCCACAAACGCGCGCACGGCGCGGCGGTGGTGGTGTCCGACGGCCGGCCGGTCGGCCTGGTCACCGAAGCCTGCTGTGCGGGCGTGGACCGCTTCACCCGGGTCCGCGACATCGCGGTCACCGACTTCGTCGCCGCGGCGGCGGGCACCGACCCCCGCAAGGTTTTCGACCTGCTCGAGCACGCCCCGATCGGCGTCGCCGTGCTGACCGGCGCCGACGGCACGCTGGCCGGGGTGCTGACCCGCACCGGGGCGATCCGTGCCGGCATCTACACCCCGGCCACCGACGCCGCGGGCCGGCTGCGCGTCGGCGCGGCCGTCGGCATCACCGGAGATGTCGCCGCCAGGGCGCGTGACCTGGCGGAGGCCGGCGTCGACGTGCTGGTCATCGACACCGCGCACGGCCATCAGGTCAAGGCGCTCGACGCGATCGGGATCGTCGCGTCGCTGGGTCTGGGTGTGCCGCTGGTCGCGGGCAATGTGGTGTCGGCGGCCGGCACCCGGGAGCTGATCGAAGCGGGCGCGGGGATCGTCAAGGTCGGCGTCGGCCCCGGCGCGATGTGCACGACCCGAATGATGACCGGCGTCGGTCGGCCACAGTTCTCAGCCGTGCTCGAATGTGCCTCGGCAGCAAGGCAACTCGGTGCTCACGTGTGGGCTGACGGCGGCGTCCGTCATCCCCGCGACGTGGCGCTGGCACTGGCGGCCGGCGCATCCAACGTGATGATCGGATCGTGGTTCGCCGGCACCTACGAGTCCCCCGGCGATCTGATGCGCGACCTCGACGACCAGCCCTACAAGGAGAGCTACGGGATGGCGTCCAAACGGGCCGTCGTGGCGCGCGCCGCCGCCGACGGCGCATACGACCGCGCCCGCAAAGCCCTGTTCGAGGAAGGGATCTCGACGTCGAGGATGGGACTGGATCCCGACCGCGGCGGCGTGGAGGACCTGATCGACCACATCACCTCCGGGGTGCGCAGCACCTGCACCTACGTCGGCGCATCGACGCCGGCCGAGCTGCACGAGCGGGCGGTGGTCGGGGTGCAGTCCGCGGCGGGATTCGCCGAGGGGCATCCGCTGCCGTTCGGCTGGTAGGCACGCCAGCCTGGGTGAACACCACGTGGTCGCATGTTCGCTACCATGTGAGTTTCAACTACGCAGCCACAATGAACCTCACCGTCACCCTGCTCAGCCTGCTGGCCATCGCCGCGCTCACCGCCGGCACCGCGTTGTTCGTTTCCGCCGAGTTCTCCCTGACCACGCTGGAACGCAGCACGGTCGAGGCCAACGCCCGCGACGGCGGCCGTCGCAACCGCTACGTCCGGCGCGCGCACCAAAGCCTGTCGTTCCAACTCTCCGGTGCCCAACTCGGTATTTCGATCACCACCCTGGTCATCGGCTATCTGAGCGAACCGCTGGTCGCCGAGCTGCCGCACCCGGTGATGGACGCCCTCGGGGTGCCTGACCGCGTCGGCGACGGCGTGGTCGCGTTCCTGACGCTGCTGGCCGTCACCTCGGTGTCGATGGTGTTCGGCGAGCTGGTGCCCAAGTACCTGGCCATCGCGCGTCCGCTGCCGACCGCCCGCGCTGTCGCGGGGGCGCAGCTGGTGTTCTCGGCGCTGATGACCCCGGCGATCCGGCTGACCAACGGCGCCGCCAACGCGATCCTGCGCCGGCTGGGCATCGAGCCGGCCCAGGAGCTACGCTCGGCCCGCTCGACCCAGGAGTTGGTGTCGTTGGTGCGCACCTCCGCCCGCAGCGGCGCGCTGGACGCCGTCACCGCCACGCTGGTGCAGCGTTCGCTGCAGTTGGGCACCCTGACGGCCGAAGAGCTGATGACTCCGCGATCCAAAATCGTTGTGCTGCAACAGGACAACACCATCGCCGAGCTGGCGGCCGCCGCTACCGAAAGCGGGTTCTCCCGCTTCCCGGTCGTCGCGGGAGACCTCGACGAGACCGTCGGCATCGTGCACGTCAAGCAGGTCTTCTCGGTACCGCCCGCCGAGCGGGCGCACACGCTGCTGCGCGCCGTCGCGCAGCCGGTCGCCGTGGTGCCGTCCACCCTGGACGGTGACGCGCTGATGGCCCAGCTCCGCGCCGACGGCCGGCAGGCAGCGTTGGTCGTGGACGAATACGGCGGCACCGCGGGCATGGTCACCGTCGAGGACGTGATCGAGGAGATCGTCGGCGACGTCCGCGACGAGCACGACGACGCGACGCCGCACGTGGTGGCCGCCGGCTCGGGATGGCGGGTGTCCGGCCTGCTGCGTGTCGACGAGGTCGCCGCCGCGACCGGCTATCGTGCGCCCGAGGGCGCCTACGAGACGATCGGCGGGTTGGTGCTGCAACAGCTCGGCCACATCCCGGTGGCCGGCGAAAGCGTGGAGCTGACCGCCTTCGAGCCCGACAAGCTCCCCGCCGCCACGACTCGCTGGCAGGCCAGCGTGGTTCGGATGGACGGCCGGCGCATCGACCTGCTCGAGCTGGTCCGGCTGGGCCGTCGGCGCGACTCGGGGCGGGGCCGCTGATGAACGACGTGCTCGTGATCGCGGCGACCCTGCTGCTGGTCGGCGCGAACGCGTTTTTCGTCGGTGCCGAATTCTCGCTCATCGCGGTGCGCCGGGACCGGCTTGAGGCGCTGGCCGAGCAGGGCAGGTCACGTGCAGTCACGGTGATCCGGGCCGGCGAGCGGCTGCCGCTGATGTTCGCCGGAGCCCAGCTGGGTATCACGGTGGCGTCCATCCTGCTGGGCCGGATCGGCGAGCCCGCGGTCGCCGACCTGCTGCGGCGACCGTTCGAGGTTGTCGGTGTCTCCCATGCGCTGCTGGACACGGTGTCGTTCGTGGTGGCGCTGGCGCTGGTGGTGACGATGCACGTGCTGCTCGGCGAGATGGTCCCGAAGAACATCGCGATCGCGGGCCCGGAGCGAGCCGCGATGTTGCTGATCCCCCTCTACCTGGCCTACGTGCGGGCGGCCCGGCCGTTCATCGCGTTCTACAACTGGTGCGCCAACGCGATTCTGCGGGCACTGCGGGTACCGCCCCGAGACGAGCTGGCGGTGGCCGTCTCCACAGTCGAGCTGAGCGAGATGATCGCCGAATCGGTGTCGGAGGGCCTGCTCGATCCCGCGGAGCACACCCGGCTCACCCGGGCGCTGCAGATCCGCAACCGGGTCGTCGCCGACGTCGCGGTGCCGCTCGCCGACATTTGTGCCGTGCCGGTCGCCCGGCCGGGTGCCGGCCCGGCGGTCGCGGCGGTCGAACGGGCCCTGGCCGACACCGGCTACTCCCGGTTCCCGGTCACCGACGCCGACGGCCGGTTCATCGGCTACCTGCACATCAAAGACGTGCTGTCGACCGGACTTCCGGAGAACCAGGACCCCGTGATCGTCCCGGCGGCGGTGCGCCCACTGCCGGAATTCGAGGCATCGCTGCCGCTGCCCGAAGCGTTGTCGCGGCTGCGTCGCAGCAACAGCCACCTGGCGCTGGTCACCGGCGTCGACGGCAGCGCGGTAGGCATCGTGACGCTGGCCGATCTGGTGGAATACCTGGTCGGCACGGTGCGCGACAGGACGCGCCGTGCCTGACACGGCGGGGTCAGCCACGACGCGGCTGCCCGAATGGGCGTTGCCAGAGCACCATCGCGCCGCGCGCCGCCCCGCTGCGCGCGGCGTTGTCGGACCGGTGTGACCTGCTGTTGCGGGCCGCCGGGTAGGGTTAGCCGGGCTGCGGACCGTTAGGCTGAGTCATTGCCGGTGAGGGAGGAATGATGACAGACCGCGTGTCGGTGGGGACCCTGCGGGTCGCCAAGGTGCTGTACGACTTCGTCAACACCGAGGCGCTGCCCGGCACCGGCGTCGACCCGGACAGCTTCTGGGCCGGCGTCGACAAAGTGGTCGCCGACCTGACTCCGCAGAACCGGGATTTGCTGGCGCGGCGCGACGAGCTGCAGGCCCAGATCGACAGATGGCACCGTCAGCGGGTCATCGAGCCGCACGACCCGCAGGCCTACCGGCAGTTCCTGACCGACATCGGCTATCTGCTCCCCGAGCCCGACGGCGTCACCATCACCACGGCAGGTGTCGACGACGAGATCGCCACCACGGCCGGCCCGCAGCTGGTGGTGCCGGTGATCAACGCCCGGTTCGCGCTGAACGCGGCCAACGCCCGGTGGGGGTCGCTCTACGACGCGCTCTACGGCACCGACGTCATCGCCGAGGCCGACGGCGCCGAAAAAGGCAGCGGCTACAACCCGGTGCGCGGCGCCAAGGTGATCGCCTACGCCCGCGCGTTCCTCGACGACGCGGCGCCGCTGTCGTCCGGGTCCTACGCCGACGCCACCGGCTTCACCGTCGACGACGGCCGGCTGCTGGTGAGCCTGCGCGGTGATGAGCTGTCCCGCGGGCTGGCCGACCCCGGCCAGTTCGCCGGCTACACCGGCGATCCGGAGTCGCCGGCGTCGGTGCTGCTGGCCAACCACGGCCTGCACATCGACATCCTCGTCGACCCGGAGTCGGCGATCGGCAAGACCGATGCCGCCGGCGTCAAGGACGTGGTCCTCGAGTCGGCGATCACCACGATCATGGACTTCGAAGACTCGGTGGCCGCCGTCGACGCCGACGACAAGGTCCTCGGCTACCGCAACTGGCTCGGCCTGAACAGGGGCGACCTGGCCGAGGACGTCGTCAAGGACGGCGCCACCTTCACCCGGGTGCTCAGCGAGGATCGCCGCTACACCGCTCCCGACGGCAGCGAGCTCATGCTACCCGGGCGCAGCCTGATGCTGGTGCGCAACGTGGGTCACCTGATGACCAACGACGCGATCGTCGACGATGCCGGCAGCGAGGTGTTCGAGGGCATCCAGGACGCGCTGTTCACCAGCCTGATCGCCATGCATGGGCTGAAGGCTGCAGACCCCAACGGGCCGCTGGTCAACAGCCGCACCGGCTCCGTCTACATCGTCAAGCCGAAGATGCACGGCCCCGCCGAGGTCGCGTTCACCGCCGAGCTGTTCAGCCGCGTCGAGGAGGTGCTGGGGCTGCCGCCGGCGACCATCAAGGTCGGCATCATGGACGAGGAGCGGCGCACCACCGTCAACCTCACCGCGTGCATCAAGGCCGCCGCCGACCGGGTGGTGTTCATCAACACCGGCTTTTTGGACCGCACCGGCGACGAGATCCACACCTCGATGGAGGCCGGGCCGATGGTGCGCAAGGGCGCCATGAAGACCCAGCCGTGGATCCTGGCCTACGAGGACAACAACGTCGACACCGGGCTGGCCACCGGGTTCAGCGGTCACGCCCAGATCGGCAAGGGCATGTGGACCATGACCGAGCTGATGGCCGACATGGTCGAGCAGAAGATCGCTCAACCCCGCGCCGGCGCCAGCACGGCCTGGGTGCCCTCGCCCACCGCGGCCACCCTGCATGCGATGCACTACCACCTGGTCGACGTGTTCGCGGTGCAGCAGGATCTCGCGGGCCGGCGGCGAGCCACGATCGACCAGCTGTTGACCATTCCGCTGGCCGAGGAACTGGCCTGGTCCCCCGACGAGATCCACCAGGAGGTCGACAACAACTGCCAGTCCATCCTCGGCTACGTGGTGCGCTGGATCGACCAGGGTGTCGGCTGCTCGAAGGTGCCCGACATCCACGACGTCGCGTTGATGGAAGACCGTGCCACCCTGCGGATCGCCAGCCAGCTGCTGGCCAACTGGCTGCGCCACGGTGTGATCACCGTCGAGGACGTGCGGGCCAGCCTGGAGCGGATGGCCCCGATGGTCGACCAGCAGAACGCCGGCGACCCGGCCTACCGGCCGATGGCACCCGACTTCGACGACAGCACCGCTTTCCTGGCCGCGCAGGAGTTGATCCTGTCGGGGACGCAGCAGCCCAACGGCTACACCGAGCCGATCCTGCATCGGCGCCGCCGCGAGTTCAAGGCCGGCATTAGCGCGTGATTGCGGCGCGACGTGCGATGACCACCCCTTCGACCGAACCGGTGGAGGTGCGCTGGCGTGGGTAGGCACAGCATCCCTCACCCCGAGGATTCGCCCGACGAGCCGGCCGGCGGCGTCCGTCGCGGCGGCACGATGTGGCCGGGCGGGCATCGCGGCCGCGGTGGGCGCCGCGGCGTCAGCATCGGGGTGATCGCGGCGCTGGTCGCCGTTGTCGTGGTGGTGGCGGCGGTGATCCTGTGGCGTTTCTTCGGCGACGCGCTGAGCGACCGCTCCCATACGGCCGCCGGCCGTTGTGTCGGCGGCACTGAGACGGTCGCGGTCGTCGCTGACCCGTCGATCGCCGAGCCGGTGCGCGAGCGCGCCGAACGCTACAACGCGTCGGCCACCCCGGTCGGTGACCGCTGTGCGGCGGTCGCCGTCACCGCCGCGGACTCCGACGCGGTCGTCAACGGTTTCATCGGGAGCTGGCCTGCCGACCTGGGCCGGCGCCCGGCATTATGGATCCCGGGCAGCTCGGTGTCGACGGCGCGGCTGGTTGCCGCGGTCGGCCCGCACACCGTCAGCGACAGCCGCTCCCTGGTGACGTCTCCGGTGCTGCTGGCGGTCCGCCCCGCGCTGTCGTCCGCGCTGGCCAACCAGAACTGGGGGACGCTGCCCGGTCTGCAAACCGAACCGGACGCGCTGGCCGGACTGGACCTGCCGGCGTGGGGATCTCTGCGGCTGGGGCTGCCGCTCGGCGGAAACAGCGACGCGGCGTTCCTGGCGGGGGAAGCGGTTGCGGCGGCGTCCGCACCGTCGGGCGCATCGCCGATCGAGGGCGGCGGCGCGGTGCGCGCGCTCGTCGCGGCCCAGCCCAAGCTGGCCGACAACTCTCTGGACGAGGCGATGAAGGCCCTGCTGCGGTCCGGCGATCCCGCGACCGCGCCGGTGCATGCGGTGGTCATCACCGAGCAGCAGCTGTTCCAGCGGGGCGCGTCGCTGCCCGACGCCACCGCCATGCTTGGTTCCTGGCTGCCGCCGGGGCCGGCGGCGGTGGCCGACTACCCGGCGGTGCTGCTGAGCGGTTCCTGGCTGTCGCCGGAGCAGCAGGCGGCGGCCAGCGCGTTCGCCCGGTTCATGCACAAGCCCGACCAGCTCGCGGAGCTGGCCAAAGCCGGGTTCCGGGTGCCGGGCGTCACACCGCCGGGCAGCGACGTCGCCAGCTTCCCGGCCCTGCCCTCGACGCTGTCGGTGGGCGACGAGACGACGCGGGCGGCGCTGGCCAACATACTGAGCCCGCTGCCGGGCGGGCCGGCCGTCACCATCGTGCTCGACCAGTCGATGACCGCCGACGAGGGCGGCAAGACCCGGCTGGCCAACGTGACCGCCGCGCTGGACAACGGGATCCGGAACCTGTCTCCGAGCTCGGTGCTCGGGTTGTGGACCTTCGACGGACAAGAAGGCCGATCGGAGGTGCCGGCCGGTCCGCTGGGCGACCCGGTCGACGGCGAACCCCGGTCGGCGGCGCTGACCGCCGCACTGGACAAGCAGTACTCGTCGTCGGGGGGCGCGGTGTCGTTCACCACGCTGCGGCTGGCCTACCAGCAGGCGGTGGCTGGTTTCGACGAGGGACACCCGAATTCGGTGCTGGTGATCACGTCGGGGCCGCACACCGACCAGACGCTCGACGGCCCCGGTCTGCAGAGCTTCATCCGCGACCACGCCGACCCGGCAAAACCGGTGGCCGTGAACGTCATCGACTTCGGCGACGATTCCGACCGGCCGACCTGGGAGGCCGTCGCGCAGCTCTCCGGAGGCAGCTATCGCAACCTGGCGTCGTCGGCGTCACCCGAACTGGCCGCCGCGGTGGCCAGCTTCCTGAGCTGATCCGGCGCTGCGCATGGTCGCGGTGCCGGATGGGCGCGTCGCAGTACGGCATGCGGCAGCGGCCGTCGCGCAGCCCGGGAGCGTCGGTCGGCGACGGCGCCGGCGACCATGTTGCGGGCGACGGCTGCCGGGATAGGCCCGTAATCGCAGATCTCGGCCGGCGTGTTGGCGCCGCCGAGCAGCGTCTCGTCGGTGAGGACCAGGTTCACCGCGATCTCGCCGGCCACGCCGCGCCCGCGGCGCGTGGCGGGCATACCCGCGGCCTCCTCGGCGGCCCGGCGCGCCGTATCCAGCGCCGCGGCGGCC
>NZ_JAVKSH010000016.1:10128-29607 GCF_039583805.1 Mycobacterium sp.
CGCGGCGGCCGACTTGAACCGCTCCAGCTCCGCGATCCGCCCGACCAGGGCCGCTTCGCCGGCCGCCGGGTCGATCGCCACCAATTATTCGAACATGTGTGTGATGATGCGGGGCGCCACCGACAAGCTACGCGTACGCCTCCACCGGCGGGCACGAGCAGACCAGGTTGCGGTCGCCGTAGGCGCCGTCGATGCGGCGCACCGGCGGCCACACCTTGGGCCGGAAGCCTCTGCCCAGCGGGTAGGCGGCCTGCTCGCGGGTGTACGGGTGATCCCAATCGGACACCAGCAGACACTCGGCGGTGTGCGGCGCCCCGCGCAGCGGGTTGTCGTCAACGGTCCACTCCCCCGTGGCCACGGTGTCGATCTCGCCGCGGATGGCGATCATCGCCGCGCAGAAGGCGTCCACCTCGGCCAGGCTCTCGCTTTCGGTAGGCTCCACCATCAGCGTGCCGGCGACCGGGAAGCTCATGGTGGGTGCGTGAAAACCGTAGTCCGCCAGGCGTTTCGCGACGTCATCGACGGTGACGCCGGTGTCCTTGGTGATACCGCGCAGGTCCAGGATGCACTCGTGGGCCACCATGCCGTTCTCGCCGGTGTAGAGCACCGGGTAGTACTCGTCGAGCCGGCGGGCGATGTAGTTGGCCGAGGCGATGGCGGTCAGCGACGCCGCCCGCAGCCCGTCGGCGCCCATCATCCGGATGTAGGCCCAGGTGATCGGCAGGATCGACGCCGACCCGTAGGGCGCCGACGCCACCGGCCGGCCCTGCGGCCGTCCCGGCAGGAACGGCGCCAGGTGCGCGCGCGCCACCACCGGCCCCACCCCCGGGCCGCCGCCGCCGTGCGGGATGCAGAACGTCTTGTGCAGGTTCAGGTGGCTGATGTCACCGCCGAACTTGCCGGGCCGGGCCAGGCCGACCAGCGCGTTGAGGTTGGCGCCGTCGACGTACACCTGGCCACCCGCCTCGTGCACCGCCGCGCAGATCTCGGCGATGTCGTGCTCATAGACGCCGTGGGTGGACGGGTAGGTGATCATCAGCGCCGAGAGCCGCCCGGCGTTTTCGGCAATCTTGGCGCGCAGGTCGTCGAGGTCGACGTCGCCGGCCCGACCAGGATCGTCGCGGCAGGCCACCACCACCACCCGCATGCCGGCCAGCGCCGCCGACGCGGCGTTGGTGCCGTGCGCGCTGGACGGGATCAGGCAGACGTCGCGGTGGCCTTCGCCGCGGCTGGCGTGGTAGGCGTGGATCGCCAGCAGGCCGGCGTATTCGCCCTGCGATCCGGCGTTGGGCTGCAGCGAGGCCGCGTCATAGCCGGTGAGCTGCTCCAGCCAGGTCTCGAGCTGCTCGATCAGCCGGCGCAGCCCCGGGGTGTCCGACGCCGGCGCGAACGGGTGCTGACGGGCGAACTCCGGCCAGGTGATCGGCTCCATCTCGGCGGCGGCGTTGAGCTTCATCGTGCACGAGCCGAGCGGAATCATGCTGCGGTCCAACGCGATGTCCTTGTCGGCCAACGCCCTCAGGTAGCGCATCATCGCGGTCTCGGTGCGGTACTGGGTGAACGCCGGATGAGTCAAAAACGCCGACGTGCGCGTCGCGATATCTGCGCACACCGGCTCGCCGGGCGCCACCCCGAAGGCAGCCAGCACGGCCGCGACGTGCTCGGCGGTGGTGGCCTCGTCGCAGGCCACCGAGACGTGGTCGGCGTCCACCCGGCACAGGTTGACGCCGCGCGCCTTCGCCGCGGCCAGCACGTCGTCGGCGCGGCCGGGCACCCGCGCCAGCACCGTGTCGAAATACGTGTCGTGCACCGCCGCGTCGCCCAGCGCGGCGGCTATCTGCTCGGCGTGACCGTGCACCCGGCGGGCGATCGCGGTCAGCCCGTCGGCGCCGTGGTAGCTGGCATACATCGCGGCCAGCACCGCCAGCAGCACCTGCGCGGTGCAGATGTTGCTGGTCGCCTTGTCGCGGCGGATGTGCTGCTCGCGGGTCTGCAACGCCAATCTGAACGCCGGCAGCCCATCTGCATCGACGGACACCCCCACCAGTCGGCCCGGCAGCTGGCGGGCGTGCTGCGGGTGCACCGCCAGGTATCCGGCGTGCGGCCCGCCGAAGCCCATGGGCACACCGAAGCGTTGCGTGGTGCCGAACGCGACGTCGGCGCCGATCTCGCCGGGCGGCGTGAGCAACGTCAGCGCCAACAGGTCGGCGCCGACGGCGACCAGCGCGCCGCGGTCATGCGCCTGCGCGACCAGCGCCGTCCAGTCGGTGACCCGCCCGCTGGCCCCGGGCAGCTGGGTGATGACGCCGAAGAACTCGCCGCCGGGCAGCCCGTCACGCAGGTCGGCGGCGACGATCTCGATGCCCAGCGGCTCGGCGCGGGTCGCCAGCACCGCCGCGGTCCGGGCGAACACGTCGACGTCCACCACCAGCCGGTTCGCGGCCCCGCGCACCGCACGGTGCATCAACGCCATCGCCTCGGCGGCGGCGGTACCTTCGTCGAGCATCGAGGCGTTGGCCACCTCCAGGCCGGTCAGGTCGGCCACCATGGTCTGGAAGTTCAGCAGCGCCTCCAGCCGGCCCTGGCTGATCTCCGGCTGATACGGCGTGTAAGCCGTGTACCAGGCCGGGTTTTCCAGGATGTTGCGCCGCAGCACCGCCGGCGTCAGGGTGTCGTAGTAGCCCTGGCCGATCATCGACACCGCGACCGTGTTGGTGTCGGCCAGCGCCCGCAGCTCGGCCAGCGCCTCGGCTTCGCCGGCCGCCGGCGGCAGCCGGTCCAGGCCGGGTGCGGCGCCGCTGTCGGTGGGCACGTCCAGGATGCCGGCGGGCAGCGCCATCGCCGCCAGGGAGTCGAGCGAGTCGACGCCGATGACGTCGAGCATGGCCTCGACGGCCCGGCTGTCCGGGCCGATGTGGCGGTCGGCGAAACGGAGACGGTCGGACATGGGCGGAACTCCTGACACCGGCAGAGGGCGACGTCGTCACAGGGTCGTTACGGGTCGTCACGGGCCCTCTCCCTCTGTCGCCACCCACACCGGGCGCCTGAGAGATTCGGCGATTTGTCACCGGCTCGGTGGATCGCCTTTCCCCATCGGCGGGTGACGACCGCTGACGGTCCTCACCACTTTCCAGAGGCATCGAGGTTGTCGCGCGGTCCGGGTGCCTGAGAGGTTGACGGAGAGGTGTTGCTCCTTCGGCGTCCGTGGCTGGCCGTCACGGAACTCTCCCGCGCAAGCGCGATGCGGAATCAAGTCTACGCATACGCGAGCGCGCGTGTCTGTCCACCGACACGCCGCGATGCGCGGACAACCGCGCACGCCCGCGGGGCAGGAGGAGACGGTAGGTCAGCCGATCTTGCGGTCGCGCTGCTTGCGCCGTGAGGCCAATTCGTCCTCGGGCGACGCGATGGACTCGCCGTCGTCGGCGCGCTCGCCGGGGAAGTCCGCGATGACTCCGGTCAGCTCCCGCATCGCCCCGGCCACCGCGATGCCGAACACCCCCTGCCCACCCTGCAGCAGGTCGACGACCTCCTCGGCGGAGGTGCACTCGTACACCGTGGTGCCGTCGGAGAACAGCGTGATGTTGGCCAGGTCCTGCACACCGCGCTGGCGCAGATGGTCCACGGCCACCCGGATGTTGTGCAGCGAGATGCCAGTGTCGAGCAACCGCTTCACGATTTTGAGGACGAGGATGTCTTTGAACGAATAGAGCCGCTGGCTGCCGGAACCCGCCGCGCTGCGGATCGACGGGACCACCAGTGAGGTGCGCGCCCAGTAGTCGAGCTGGCGGTAGGTGATCCCGGCGATCTGGCACGCGCTGGGCCCGCGATAGCCGACCAGCTCGTCGGGCACCGAATCGTCCGGAAACAACCCGGGTTGCACCGGTTGGCCGGGCGCGGCCGGCGGGCCGTCGCTGGTCATCGTGTAGCCTTCGGTCGGGACGCCGGATTCGAGCTCCAACTGGTCCTGACGTGGTTGATCGCCCACGATGCTTCCTCTCGCCGATCGCGCAAGTTCCGCGGCTGCCCGGCCACCGCCCGTACTGGGACCAAGTTTCTGTGAGCATACGCTTTTGGCCACGCCGTCGCCCTTTTGTAGCTCAATCACATCAAGTTGTCGCCCAAACACATCCAGCTCAAAGTATGGCTGCCGCGACGGTCGCCGGACGCTATCCGGCGGGCGTGTCGACGGCAAACCCGCGGATGAGACGCATCCGTGATCTCGGCACGACGGGCGGTCGCAGCAACCGTCAGGTGGCCTTGAAATCGTCGGGCGACACGCTGTCGAGGAACTCTTTGAACTTCTCCACCTCGTCTTCGCCGACAGCGCCGGTCGGCTCCTCGTCGCTCTCGTCGGGGATCAACAGGCCTGCCTCGGCGAGCACCGCCTCCTCGACGTAGATCGGGGCGCCGATGCGCAGTGCGATGGCGACGGAATCCGAAGGGCGCGCCGACACGGTGATGTTGCGGTCGAAGATCAGGTCAGCGTAGAAGGTGCCCTCCCGCAGGTCGACGATCCGCACCTCCTTGAGTGAATGGCCAAGTGCGGCAATGAGATCCCGGATCAGGTCGTGCGTCAGCGGTCGGGGCGGCTCGACGCCCTGCTGTTCCAGGGCGATCGCCGTCGCCTCGGATTGGCCAATCCAGATCGGCAGGTACCGGTCACCGTCGGCCTCGCGCAGCAACAGCACCGGCTGGTTCTGCGGCTGCTCGACGCGAATGCCGACGACGCGAACTTCACCCATCTGTGTCTGCCCCTCCGCCCGCACTGCCCTGTCCGACGGGAAACCTGGCCCACCAAGCTGTCGATGCGAGTCTAGTCCTTCAGCGGTGCAGAACGTCGCGCACAGCCGACTTCACCAACGACGTGTGCAACGTGATCGCCAGCGCGGCCACCTCGCGGGCCAGGTCGTCGGCGCGGTCGCGGGCGCCCGTCTTACCGTCCCTGCCCGCCTTGACGAGCGGCGCGGCGATCTGCGCGATCAGGTCGGACTGCCGGTCGGCCGCCGAGCGGAACGCCCGCAGGTGGCGAGGTTCGACCCCGTAGTCGGCGAGCGCCCGTGCGCACTGCAGGATCACGACGTCGTGCTCGTCGAAGAACCCGCCGGGGCCGGTGGTGATCACCCCCGCCTTGAGCAGAGCGGTCAGCAGTTCGGCGTCCACCCCGGAGCGCGACAGCAAATCCTCGCGGCGCAGCCGGGCGCGGGTCGGCGCAACCGCGGCCGGGTCTGATCCGGGATCGGGCGGCGCGACACCAGCCACCGACACCAATCGCGGTACGCCGTAAGGCGATCGCGGCATCGGCAGCTCGCCGTCCGGCTGGGCGTCGAGCTGCGCTTTGATCACCTTCAGCGGGAGGTAGTGATCCCGCTGCGCGGTCAGGATGAACCGCAGGCGCGCGCAGTCGTAGGCGGTGAATTGGCGGTAGCCCGATGCGGCCCGCCGGGGTGTGACGAGCCCCTCGGTCTCCAGGAAACGGATCTTGGAGATCGTCACATCCGGGAAGTCCGGCCGCAGCAGGTCGAGGACGGCTCCGATCGACATCCCGGCCGGCGCGGGCGTCCCGGGCGCGGTCACTAGCTTCCGGCTCCCCCGTCGTCGTCGCCGGACTTGGGGCCGGTCAGAAACACCAGGCGAAACTTCCCGATCTGCACTTCGTCGCCGTTGGCTAACACGGAGGAATCGACCGGCTCCCGGTTGACGTAGGTGCCGTTGAGGCTGCCGACGTCGACGACGGTGAACTCGTCGTCCTCCAAACGGAACTCCGCGTGCCGTCGGCTCACGGTGACGTCGTCGAGGAAGATGTCGCTGTCGGGATGCCGCCCGGCCGAGGTGGTCGGCTGGTCGAGCAGGAAGCGGGACCCGGCGTTGGGTCCCCGCTTGACGACCAGCAGCGCCGAGCCGGCCGGCAGTCCCTCGACGCCGGACACTACGGTCTCCCCGCTCGCCTGTGCGGGAGCGTCCAGTTCGTTGAGGAAGTCGGCGCGAAAGACGGATGTCGTCTCCACCGTGACGTCGTCAGAGGCCTGGTCCTGCTGCTTGTCGGTGTCCTTGTCCGTCACCCGCTGCTCCTGTCTGGCCGCCGTGGCGGTGTCCGTCGCGAGCCCCGCCCGCATGCGCGTCGATGTGTTGACCGTACCGCGCACCGGACGCCGATGTGCCCACCTCGCCGGATCCGCGGTTGGCAGGCACGATAACAAGGCTCATTCGCTCAGGGTGCTCCGGTAGCCCTCCGCGTCCAGCAGCGCCGCCAGGCCCTGTTCGAGCGCCTCACCGCCGAGCTGAAGATCGACCAGCCAGCCGGCGCCGTAAGGGTCGGAGTTCACCAGTTGCGGGGTGGCCCCCAGATCGTCGTTGACGGCAACCACTTTCGCCGACACCGGGGCGTAGAGATCCGACACCGACTTGGTCGATTCCACCTCGCCCAGCGACTCGCCGGCGGTGACACCGGCGCCCACCTCGGGCAGTTGCACGAAAACGACGTCGCCGAGCGCAGATTGTGCAAAGTCGGTGATACCCACCCGAACGGTGTCGTCCCCGGTGCGGCGAACCCATTCGTGTTCGGCGGTGTAGCGCAGATCGGGCGGGATGTCGGTCACGATGATCTTGTTCCTCCTCGACGACTCACTTGACGGGCTGAGCGTATTGGCGCGGTTTCGGTTGCCGCAAGGCGGTGATGTCCACCCGGTCTACCTGCTGCACCGACATCGTGCCGCCGACGCGTTTGACGCTGTCGACCGCACCGCCGGGAATGTTCATCGCCGCGGCCAGGGTCGG
Source organism: Mycobacterium sp. (assembly GCF_039583805.1). Lineage (GTDB taxonomy): Bacteria > Actinomycetota > Actinomycetes > Mycobacteriales > Mycobacteriaceae > Mycobacterium. Next base: position 16,906 of record NZ_JAVKSH010000016.1, read on the forward strand.
CGGATCGCCAATGGCGCGAACCGAATACGGCGGCGTGAGGGTCCTGTCGTCGACAGTCAGCGCGCCGGGTGCGCCGGCCACCCAGGTGTCGACGCCGACCCGCACCTCCTGGTGGGTGTCGCCGATCTCGATCGCCTCGGCGCCCGCCGCGCGCAGCTCGTTGATGACGTCGAGCATCACCTCGGGCGCGACACCCGGGCCCGGATCGTCGATCGTCACGGTGACACCGGGCCCGGTGGCCCCGACGGTGCCGATCAGGATGGCCAGGGCGGCCAGCCTGGCCTGGGCGTTCTCGATGGCGGCCTGGTCGTTGCTGCCCGCCGCCCGCAACGCATCCAGCGTTTGCTGCAGTTCGGTCACCTCGGCGTTCAGTGTTGCCTCGCGTTGCCGCAGCGAGTCCAGCAGCACCAGCAAATCGGCCGGCCGGGCGCTGTCCAGGACGTCACCGGATTCGTTCCGGCGGACCTGGGTGACGATGGCGACGCCGAGCAGCAGGCACAGCAGGACCGCCAGCACGCCGAACGTCGTGCGGCCGCGCCGGAACATGCCGGGAAACACGCGTGCCTGCAGCTTTCCGATCTCGGGCCGCGGGATGCGCGGCGGCAACTCGTGGCGGCCGCGCCGGGCACTGCCCGCGGCGGGCTGCGCCGTGCTCCGGTCGGCTTCAAGGTCGGGGTCGCTCATGTCGTTCTCACGCCCGTCAGGCCCCGAACAGGCGGCGGCGCAGCGCCGCGGCGTTGCCGAAGATGCGAATCCCCAGAACCACGATGATCGCCGTGGACAACTGCGTGCCGACACCCAGTTGGTCGCCGACGTACACGATCAGCGCGGCGACCAGGACGTTGAAAACGAACGACACCACGAACACCTTCGGGTCGAAGATCCGTTCCAGGTAGGCCCGCAGCCCGCCGAACACCGCGTCCAGCGCCGCCACCACCGCAATGGGTAGGTAGGGCTGGATGACCTCCGGAACGCTGGGGTGGATGACCAGGCCCAGTACGATCCCGGCGACCAGCGCCGCAAAACCGATCATCGGCACCCCCTTCCATGTCCCGAGGGTCTCGCAAATCCACCGGTAAGTATCATCGGGTTGGCCCAATCTCCTTGGCGTACTTGATGTCTCGGACTGACCCGGCGGGCAGCGCAAGGCGGTCGCCCGCGCTGACCGTGACGCCGACGCGGTAGGAGGCCTCCAACAGCCGCAGCCGGTACAGGCCGGGACTGCGGTCGAAGGCGTCGCGCAGGCCCAGCGGTCTCCCGACCGCGAGGATCGTGTACGGGCTGGTGATCGGACCATTGTCCACCAGGATCGCGCCTCCGGCCTGCCGGATGGTCACGTTCGGCCCGATTCGGATGCCGCCCACCGAGATCGCCTCGGCCCCGCTCGCCCACAGCGAATTGACGACCAGTTGTAGGTCCCGGTCGAGGATGATCTGCCGGCTGCCGGCCACCCGCTGCTTGGAGACATCGGAAAGATTCCGGCCCACGCCGGGCTCGGTCACCGTCACCTCCAGCCCCGGGCCGACGACCGGGCTGCTCGCCGCGGCCACACTCAGCGCGTCCAGGTCGGCCAGCAGCCGCCGCCCCGTGGCGTCGTCGGCGAGCGCGCGCCGTCGCGCATGGTCCACTTGGGCCGACAGCGTGTTGCGCCTGGTCGCCAGCTTGCCGGTGGCCGCCTCCTCGGAGCGCACGGTGCGCGCCAGCACCTGCTGGGCCGCGGTCACGCCCGGCGCGACCAGCCGGGCCTGGGCGACGGCGGCGGCGAACACCGTCGCCACCAGCAGGGCCGCGGTGACCTGCCAGATCCATGCGTGGCTGTTCAGCCGCCGGCCCGCCGGTGTCTGGGAGCGGTCACGCCGGGCGGCTGCGGCCGCATACCCGGGATCCAGGTGCTGGGACAGCAGTGCCCGCAGCAGCGACGGCACCGGAATGACCTGCGGCCGCCCGGCGTCGTGTGCGCTGCGACCGGCGTCGGGATCGTAGCCGCCCAGTGCGCGGTCAGCCATCGCCGCCCGCAGCGTGTGCCGCGCCGAGTCTGGGCATCCGGCGTGCCACCAGGATCACCTGGACCGCGTACACCGCCAACGCCCACAGGTAGAGGTACAAGCCCCAGATCAAAAACCCCCACCCACAGCTGAGCAGCACGCGGTTCCACGACGCCTCCCCCTGCCCCACCAGGATCAGCGGGAACGCCGACATCAGGGCGAAGGTCGCGGCTTTGCCGGCGTAGGTCACCGGCAGCGCCGACAGCCCGCGGCTTCGCAGCAGCGGCAGGGTGGCGGCCAGCAGCCCGTCCCGCGCCAACATCAGGACGACGATCCACCACGGCACCAGGCCGGCTACCGCGACCGTCACCGGAACGGTCACCATGTAGAGCCGGTCCACCGCGGGATCCAGCAACTCGCCGAGTCGCGACGACTGGTTCATCAGCCGTGCGATTTTGCCGTCGGCCCAGTCGGATGCGCCGCCGACCATCAGAATCGCCGCCGCCCAGCCGTCGGCGTGGGCACCGAGCAGCACGTAGACGAAGAGCGGGATCAGCGCCAGCCGTAACCCGCTCAGCGCATTGGGCACCGTCAGCACCCGGTTGTCTGCGGGCCCCGCGTTCATCAGGCGTGACCCCTGGTCCACGTACCCGGGTTCCACGTACCCGGGTTCCACGTGCCCGGTTCTCTCCGGCAGGCAGAGGGGCCCCCACCCCCTTGCGGCTGCGCGTCCCCCGCTCCCGGGCGCGACCCCCACTGCATCGTCACCGGGCTAACGGAAGATGCCCGGCAGGCTCAGCGCGGACAGCGTGTCGTCGGCCAGTGGGTTGTCGTGCACCATGTAGGTCCACGTCGACGTCGGCCGGGCCAGCTTTGACAGATCCAACCCCGGCCCGTCCAACCCCGGCCCGTCCAACCCCGGCCCGTCCTCGATGCTCGCCGAGGTTTCGAACGTCTGCTGGGCCGCCTCGATGGCATCGGCGGCCAGCGACGCGAACGCGTCGACGGCCATCCGGTGGAACTCGTCGAGCGGATTCTGGCGGCCCAGCGCCCGCAGGTGGATGCTCTCCCGGATGTCGGCCAGGTACGCCAGGTGATCGGCCCAGCCGCGGTCGAGGTGATAAAGCATGATCAGCCGGCAGATCTTCGCCAGCTGCTCTTCGGACAGCGTCTCGGAGAGCTCCGCGTACCGCTCGGGGGCCAGCCCGGCGAGCTCCTCGCGTGCGGCCGGCGTGCTCAGCAACGTGTTGCGTCGTTCGACGAGGATGGCGCGCTGCTGGGCGGTCAGCTGGTTGTAGCGCCAGGTGTTGGCGTGCACGTCCAGCATCCGGCCCTCGGCGATCCGCTGGGCGTGGTCGAGCAGCCCGGCCGCTTTGGCGCTGACGATCCGGCCGTCCTCGTCGGTGGCCATGGGAAGCTTGCCCGGCTCGAGGTTGGCCGTCACCACGTCGTCTTCCCAACTGGAGAAGAACACCGTCGAACCGGGATCGCCCTGGCGCCCGGCCCGGCCGCGCAGCTGGTTGTCCAGCCGTTGGGTGTTGTGCCGGCCGGTGCCGATCACGTGCAGTCCGCCAAGTTCAACGACCTTATCGTGGTCGGCTTCATCGGAGCCGCCAAGCCGGATGTCGGTGCCGCGGCCGGCCATCTGGGTCGACACCGTGATCGCGCCGAGTTTGCCGGCCTCGGCGATCACCCGCGCCTCCTCGGCGTCGTTCTTGGCGTTGAGCACCACCGCGGGCACGCCGCGGCGCAGCAGCCGCTCGTGCAGTCCCTCCGATTCGGCCACGTCGCGCGTGCCGACCAACACCGGCTGCCCGGTCTCGTGCACCTCGACGATGTGCGCCACGATCGCGTCGTTCTTGGCGGCCGCGGTGATGTAGACCCGGTCGGATTCGTCCTCGCGGATGTTCGGGGTGTTGGGCGGAATCGGGGACACCCCGAGCTTGTAGAACTGGCGCAGCTGCTCACCGGCGGCCAGGGCGGTGCCCGTCATGCCGCAGACCGTCGGGTACCGGTTGATCAGGGCCTGCACCGTGATGGTGTCGAGCACCTCGCCGGTCTCGGTGGTCTCGATGCCCTCCTTGGCCTCCACCGCGGCCTGCAGGCCGTCCGGCCAGCGCTGCAGCGCCGCGATGCGCCCGCGGGATGCGTTGATCAGGTGCACCGCGTCGTCGCGCACGATGTAGTGCACGTCGCGCTGCAGCAGCACATGGGCGTGTAACGCGACGTTGACCTCGGTGAGCGTGGTGCCGACGTGCTCCTCGGAGTACAGATCGATACCGCCGAGCGCCGCCTCCACCTTCTTCGCGCCGGCCTCGGTGAGATGGACGTTGCGGCCCTCGGCGTCGGTTTCGTAGTCCTCGCCGGCGGTCAGCTCGCCGGCCAGCCGCACGACCTCCAGCCGCGGGGTTTCCCGGTGCGTGGTCCCGGCCAGCACCAGCGGCACCAACGCCTCGTCGACCAGCACCGAGTCGGCCTCGTCGATCAGCGCCACGTCGGGGTTGGGCGACACCAGGTCGGCGACGTCGGTGACCAACTGGTCGCGCAGCACGTCGAAGCCGATCTCGTTGACCGAGCCGTAGGTGACGTCGCATTGGTAGGCCGCACGGCGCTGCGCGGCGGTCGAGTCGGCGGTGACCCAGCCGACCGTGAGGCCCAGCGCCTGCAGCAGTGGACCCATCCATTCGGCGTCGCGGCGGGCCAGGTAGTCGTTGATGGTGACGACGTGGACGTGCCGGCCGGCCAGCGCGTACCCGGCGGCGGCGATCGCCCCGGACAGCGTCTTGCCCTCGCCGGTAGCCATCTCGATCACGTCACCGGCCAGCATCCGCAGCGCGCCGAGCAGCTGTACATCAAATGGACGGAGTGCGGTCGTCCTTTCCGCGGCTTCCCGGGCGATGGCCAGGAACTGCGGGATGTCGGCCGCCGCGGCGAGGTCGCCGAGCTTGAGCAGGCCGGTCGCCTTGCGCAGCTCGTCGTCGTCGAGGTCGGCGGCTTTTGCGTCGTACTCGGCGGACGCGGTGACCTGGGCGAGGGAATGGCTCTGGTTCTTCTCGGTGTTGGCGCCGAGCAGCCGCCAGAATCGCCTGTTCAGGCGGCCGGGTTCAGGGTTGGTCGTCTTGGCCACAGCACAACCGTACGCGGGCTCCACCCGCCGCGAGCGTGCGTGTCTGTGCGCGACACGCCGACTGCTGCCGTGCAAGCGAGCACGCTCGCGGCCGAGCGAAAAGATCACGCCAGGTTGGATCGGCGCGGGTAGGCGACGGCCGGGTCGGTGAGCACGTTCACGACGGCGGGCAGGCCGCTGGCGAAGGCCCGCTCCAGGGCGGGGCGCAGCTCGGCGGGGGCGCTCACCAGCTCGCCGTGCCCGCCCAGGGCGCGCGCTACGTCGTCGTAGCGGGTGCCCGGACGCAGCTCCGCCACCACCGAATAGCCGTAGAGCATCTCCATCGGGTGCTTCTCCAGGCCCCAGATCCCGTTGTTGCCGACGACCGAGACCACCGGCACGTGATGCCGCACCAGGGTGTCCCATTCCATGCCGCTGAACCCGAATGCGCCGTCGCCCTGCAACAACACGACCTGGCGGTCCGGGCACGCCAGCTTCGCGGCCAGGGCGTAGCCGGGGCCCGAACCGAGGCAGCCGAACGGTCCGCTGTCCAGCCAGCACCCCGGCCGGTAGCTGTCGATCACCCGGCCGGCATACGACCCGAAGTCGCCGGCGTCGATGACCACGATCGCGTCGCGGTCCAGCAGCGGCGCCAACTCCGCGTACACCCGCATCGGATGCAGCGGGATCCGGTCGTCGGCCCGCTCGGCTTGCTCTTGGCCACGCGCGGTCGTCTCGGCGACCCGCAGCGCGGCGATCCAGTCGTCGTGCGCGCTGCCGCGGCGGGACAGCGCGGTCAGTGTCTGCGTCAGGTCGCCGTAGAGCTCCGCCGCGATCGGCCGGGGATGCGCGCGGACGGGCCGGGCGCGGTCGGCCACGACGAGGCGGGTCTGCGGCCCGAACGCCGTGCCGAAACCCAGCCGGAAGTCCATCGGCACCCCGACCACCAGCGCGACGTCGGCCTCCCCCAACGCGTGTGACCGCGCCCGCGAGAACGCCAGCTCGTGGTCGGCGGGCACCGTGCCCCGGGCCATCCCGTTCATCAGCACCGGGATACGGCGCTCCTCGGCCAGCCGCAACAGCGCGTCCTCCGCCCGGCCCCACCACACGTTGGTTCCGGCCATGATCACCGGCCGCTGCGCTGTGTCCAGCAGATCGACGGCGCGCTGCACCGCGTTGCCGTCCGGCGGCGGCGCTGCCGGCAGCCCGGTCAGGGCGCCGGGCCGGCCGTCGTCGACGGCTTCGGAGAACACGTGGTCCATCGGGAAGTCGACGAAAGCCACTCCCGACGGCGCGGCGACGGTGGCGTGCAGCGCGTCGTCGATCAGCCGGCCCGCGGCGTCGGCCGATCCCGCGGTGGCGGCGTAGCGGGCCAGTGGCGCCACGAACGGCACGTGGTCGATCTCCTGCAGCGACCCCATGCCCCACCGCCCGGCCGGCGCGCGGCCGCCGAGCACCAGCAGCGGCGAGCAGTTCTGCTGGGCGGCCGCCATCGCGCTCATCCCGTTGGTGACGCCCGGCCCGGCGGTCAGCGCCGCCACTCCCGGCACCCGCGTCACCTTGGACCAGCCCTCGGCGGCGAACGCGGCGGTCTGCTCGTGGCGAGTGTCGACCAGCCGAATCCCCTCGGCGCGGCAGCCGTCGTAGAGCGAGAACAGGTGCCCGCCGGACAGCGTGAACACGGTGTCGATGCCGCTGGCCTTGAGCCGGCGTGCGATCAGCCGGCCGGCGTGCACGGTGGTCGGAGCGTCGATGCTCATGGGGCGAGCCTAATCCGATCGCCCGAATCCTCCGCGGCTTCCTTCGCCGCCCGCGTCGTCGCCGGGCGGCCACGGCTGCGGTAGCTTCGCGCTGAGGATTACCGATTGAGGCGTCGCGGGGTCGCCTCTGGCCGCAAGGAGACGTCGACGTGGGCAGCGAACTGACGCCGTTCCAACCATCGATTCGTTGGGGCAGCGCGCTGCCCGACTCGCTGCGGTGGATCGCCATGGCGTGGTTGATCAGCGCCGTCTGCGTGGTTGTCGTCCTGGTGGCACTCAGGTTCACCACCCGGTGGGGCCGTCAGTACTGGCGGATCACCCGCGGATACTTCGTCGGGCCGCAGTCGGTCGGTGTGTGGCTGACGTTGGGCGTGCTGCTGCTGTCGGTGATCACGGCGGTGCGGCTCAGCGTGCTGTTCAGTTACCAGAGCAAAGATCTGTACAACGGGCTGCAAAAGGCCTTCGTGGGCTCGGGTGCGCACGACGAGGCGGTCAGGCAGTCGGGGATTCACGGGTTCTGGATGTCCCTGGGGATCTTCTGCATCATGGCCGCGATCTTCATCGCCCGGATCATGGCCGACATCTTCATCACGCAGCGGTTCATCATCGCCTGGCGGGTGTGGCTCACCGACCATCTCACCGCCGACTGGTTGACCGGCCGCGCCTACTACCGGTCCCGCTTCATCGACGACACCATCGACAACCCCGACCAGCGCATCCAGCAGGACATCGACATCTTCACCACCGGTGTCGGAGGAACGCCGAACGTGCCGTCCAACGGAACCGGCGCCACCTTGCTGTTCGGCGCGGTGGAATCGGTGGTCTCGGTCGTCTCGTTCACGGCGATCCTGTGGAATCTGTCCGGCGAGCTGACCTTCGTGGGTGTGCGCCTGCCGCACGCGATGTTCTGGATCGTGATCGCCTACGTGCTGACCGCGAGCATCGTCACGTTCTGGATCGGCCACCCGCTGATCCGGCTCAGCTTCGCCAACGAGAAGCTCAACGCCGCTTTCCGGTACGCGTTGGTGCGGTTGCGTGACACCGCCGAGGCCGTCGGGTTCTACCGCGGCGAGCAGGCCGAGCGCATCCAGTTGCGGCGGCGCTTCACCCCGATCATCGACAACTACCGCCGCTACGTCAGCCGTACCATCGGCTATCTGGGGTGGAACGCCTCGGTCAGCCAGACCATCGTCCCGCTGCCCTGGGTGCTGCAGGCGCCGCGGCTGTTCGCCGGGAAGATCGACCTGGGCGACGTCGGGCAGACCGCGGCCGCCTTCGGCAACATCCAGGATTCGCTGTCGTTCTTCCGCAACAGTTATGACGCGTTCGCCGGGTTTCGGGCGGCGATCATCCGGTTGTACGGGCTGGTCGACGCCAACGAGCGGGCGCGGGCTTTGCCGGAGATCCTGGTGCGGCCCAGCGACGACGGCTCGGTCCGGCTCGACGGCATCGAGGTTCGGACGCCGACAGGTGAACAGTTGGTCGATCCGCTCGACGTGCATCTCGATCAAGGCGAGTCCATGGTGATCATCGGGCCGTCGGGCAGCGGTAAGACCACGCTGCTGCGCAGCCTCGCGCAGCTGTGGCCGTTCGCGTCGGGCACCCTGCGCAGTCCGGACGGCGACAACCAGACGATGTTCCTCTCGCAACTGCCGTATGTGCCGCTGGGCGATCTGCGGACTGTGGTGTGCTACCCGAACGGGCCGCACGACCTCGCCGACGACGTCGTCCGCCGCACGCTGGTCAAGGTGATGCTGGCGCACTTGGTCGACCGCCTCGACGAGGACCAGGACTGGGTCAAGGTGCTCTCCCCCGGCGAGCAGCAGCGGATCGCTTTCGCACGGGTGCTGTTGACCAAACCGCAGGCGCTGTTCCTGGACGAGTCGACGTCGGCGCTCGACGAAGGCCTGGAGTTCGCGCTTTACCAGTCACTGCGCGACGAGCTGCCGGAGTGTGTGACGGTCAGCGTGAGTCACCGGCACACCGTCGAGCAGCACCACGACCACCTGCTGGAGTTGCTCGGTGCGGGGGAATGGCGGCTGCGCCGGGTGGAGAAAGAGCCGGCCGGGGTGTAGCCGGCCGTCAGCGAGCCTCGCACTTTCCAGTCGGCCGACCGTCCGGCGTGGCCAGGTTGACCGGCCGCCGGGGGCGCCTTTCGCGGGATTGCTCACAGCGCACGGACAGTAGCCTGACAGGTCTTGACCATAGAAAGTACAAACGGTTTCCGAGTATCACTGTCACGTGGCGCATCGGTCGGCGCGGCGTGCGCCGATTTCCCTCGCGGGCTGCGACGGCGTCGCGGACTTAACTTTTCGGTTTCGCTTTTCGGTGTGGGAGGCCTCGATGAGCCGCGCCGCGCGTCGGTCGGAGCCTCCCGCCGCCAGATGGACGCCCTCGCGCGTCCCGCATTCTCGGACGAGCTGCTACGTTTCTCCGAACCCCGGAAGGAAAGGCGAATAGTGCATGGCCCGCTCGCATATCATCTCGCACTGGGATCCCGAAGACACCACGGCCTGGGAGGCCGGTAACAAGGCGATAGCCCGTCGCAACCTGCTCTGGATCGTTGCTTGCGACCACATCGCCTTCGGCGTGTGGACGCTCTTTCCGGTGCTGGTGCTGTTCATGCCGCAGAACGTCTACGGTTTCACCCCGGCGAACAAGTTCCTCCTGGGCGCCACCGCCACTTTGGTCGCGGCATGCCTGCGCATTCCCTATTCCTTGGGCATTTCCACCTTCGGCGGCCGCAACTGGACGGTGGGCTCGATCGTGGTGCTGATGGTTCCCACTGCCGGTGCGATCGCGCTGCTGGCCCACCCCGGCCTGCCGCTGTGGCCGTACCTGGTGTGCGCAGCGCTGTGCGGGTTGGGCGGCGCCAACTACGCCGCGTCGATGACCAATACCAATGCGTTCTACCCGCAGCGGGTCAAGGGCACCGCGCTGGGATTCAACGCGGGCGCCGGCAATCTCGGGGTTCCGATGATCCAACTGGTGGGGCTGATCGTGATCGCCCTCGCCGGTAACCGGCAACCGTACTGGGTGTGCGGGCTCTACCTGGCGCTGCTGACCACTGTCGCGCTCGGGGCGGCGCGCTACATGGACAACCTGGAACACGCCACGGACCTGAGCCACCTGCGGGCGATCTTGTCGCACACCGACACCTGGGTTCTCGCGCTGCTCTATCTGGGCACATTCGGCTCATGGATCGGGTTCTCGTTCGCGTTCGGCCAAGTGCTGCAGATCAACTTTCTGGGCAGTGGGCAAACCCTCGCCCAGGCGTCGCTGCACGCCGCCGAGTTCACGTTCATCGGGCCGGCGCTGGGGTCGCTGTCACGGATCTTCGGCGGCCGGCTGGCCGACCGTCTCGGCGGGAGCCGGGTCACTCTCGCGGTTTTCGCCGCGATGGTGTTGGGCGCCGGGCTGCTGGCCGGGGTGAGCACCCACGACGACCACACGCCCGGCCCGACAACCGCCGCAACCCTGACGGGCTATGTCGTCGGCTTTGTCATGTTGTTCATCCTGGCCGGCATCGGCAATGGATCGGTCTACAAGATGATTCCGTCGGTCTTCGATGCCCGCAGCCATTCGTTGGACGTCGGCGAAGGTGAGCGTCGTCACTGGTCGCAAGCCATGTCAGGGGCAGTGATCGGTTTTGTCGCCGCGTTCGGCGCACTCGGCGGTGTGGGGATCAACCTGGCGCTACGGCAGTCCTATCTGGCCACCGGCACCGACACGTCGGCGTATTGGATCTTCTCGGCTTTCTACGTCGTTGCCGGGGTGATGACGTGGCTGGTGTACGTGCGGCCACTGGGTTCTGCCCGTTCCGGGCTGAAGAACACACCGGGCACGCCGGATTCGGCTTCGAATCCGAACTCGACACCCGCCCGCCGGGTGTGACGCTATCACCAAATCCCTTGTGACTCTTCGTGATAGCTCGGTAGTCGCGCCGGCACGGTCGTCGGGGGTTGTCTGTCTACGTGCGCCGGGGCCGCGCACCGAACGTGAAGCCATTGCGAAAATCAGGGCCGAATCTCGCAACAATTTCACGTTCGCTGGGCGTGGGGTGGGCACAGTCGGACCTCACGTCGCACGGGTCGCACCTGCCTCGTGAGTCAGCACCGCAGAACCGGTGTCGCGGTGACCGCCTCACGGTGAGCGACAGGTGCTCCGTGCGGACCGTGTGACGTGCGGTCGATCGGCCTCGCTGCACAACGTCCGACGAACTGACCGGCGAGACCACTTGGGCGCTGGGCCTCAACGCGCCTGGGCGCCGGCGGCTTTCGCCGCATGCGCTCCGGCGCGGCGGCCGAAGAACGACCCCTCCCCCAGCTGGGTACCGCTGGCGTACCCCTTGCCGTCCTGGGCGATGTTGGAGGCACACGCCCCGACCGCGTACAACCCGAGGATGACACTGCCGTCACCACGGAGCACCTGGCCGTGCACCGAGGTGGCCAGCCCGCCGACGGTGAACCCCGCGTACATGGCTTTGCCCAGCGACAGGTCGAACGCCCCCCACGGGCTTTTATCCTGCGGCGCAAGGAATTCCGGCTGCTTGTGGAAGTCGGGGTCTTCGCCGCGGGCGGCGAACTGGTTGTAGCGCTCGAGTGTGATGGCGAGGTTACCCGACGGGATGCGCAGCGCGGCTTCCATCTCCTGGACCGTCTCCCAGCCGTCGATCAGCGGGATCAGCGGCATCCGCGGGCGTTGCAGATGTGCCTCGTCGACGATCAGGAACGCAGCGCTCTCGGGCTGGTCCATCACGAAACCCGAAGTGCGCGAATGATAAGAGTCCTCGGCGACGAACCGCTGTCCGAGCTTGTTGACGATGATCCCAGTGAGCAGGATCGACGGCGGGTAGGCCGGCGCGGTGACGAACACCTGATCCATGTGCTTGGTCGCCCCACCCGCCGACACGCCCATCCGGATACCCAGCCCGTCGTCATAGGTGTTGCCGAGCACGAACGGCTTCTCGGCCAGCTTCGGCGTGTACCTGGCGACCATCTCCGGGTTCATCACAAAACCGCCGGCGGCGATGATCACCGACCTGGCCCGCATCGCCCCGGTGTCGGCGAAGTGTTTCCACATCACCCCGGTCACCGTGCCCGAGGTGTCCACGACCAGTTCGGTTGCGCCGGTCTCGTAGCGGATCTGCACGCCGAGGTCTTCGGCGCGTTTGAGCAGCAGGTCGATCACCAGCTTGGCGCCGCCGGTGTCGCCGGGCACCGGCACCTTGTGCCCGCGCGGGGCCGGCACCGCCTGCTCGCAGAACGGCCACACCTTCTCGTTGCCGGTGTACATCAGGCCCTCGGTGTTGGGCTGGATCACCGCCTTGTCCGGGTAGTAGCTGCGCTCGAACTGAAAGCCCAAGTCTTCCAACCAGTTGAAGTGCTCCACGCTGCCGTCGCAGTAGGCCGTGATCTTGTCGGCTTCGGGTTCGCGCGACACGGCGACCAGGTACTTGTACATCTCGTCGGGGCTGTCGGGGTGCCCGGTGGCCTGCTGGACGGCGGTGCCGCCGCCGAGATAGAAATGCCCGCCGGCAAGTGCGGTGGTGCCGCCCGCAGCGGCGGCACGCTCCAGCACCAGGACTCGCGCCCCGGCGGCCGCCGCACTGACCGCCGCACAGCCGCCGGCGATACCGAAACCGATCACCACCACGTCGACGTCGTCCGACCACGAGGACACCTCGGCTTCGCTCACGGTTGCCGGTATCTGGGTGCTCACCGCCGCTCCTCCTCATCGCTGCGCTCTGCATCGTCGCCGGCGCGGCTCATTGGCGCCGCTCCTCCTCATCGCTGCGCTCTGCATCGTCGCCGGCGCGGCTCATTGGCGCCGCTCCTCCTCATCGCTGCGC
>NZ_JAVKSH010000016.1:29707-38353 GCF_039583805.1 Mycobacterium sp.
CGCCGCTCCTCCTCATCGCTGCGCTCTGCATCGTCGCCGGCGCGGCTCACCGCTGCTCCTGTTTGACGTAGTCGAAGAACTGCCGGATCGGGTCGGGGATATGCGCGATTTCCACGAACGGCACCCCGGCCCGCGGCGCCGACACGTACGCGAATCGCATGCCGCCGGGCATCACGCCCTGCTGCACGACCGAAGCTCCCTGCGCGGTTGCGGCGTCCAGCCTGGCCGCGAAGTCCGCGGGACCGTCGGCCGCGACGCAGATGTGGTGCAGGCCCGGCCCGTAGTCCCGGAGCACGTCACTATAGATGTTAGGGCCACGCACCGGTGCGATCAGCTCCAACTGTATGTCGCCGGCATAGCTCAACGAGATGTCGGCGACGAAATCGGCCGGCTCGTCATGGTAGCGGCAGGTGTCGGGGCCGAAGTGCACGTGCGGCATCCGCACCCACTTCTTGGCGCCCAACAGGCCGGTGAGCGCCGTTTCCGTGGCATCCAGGTCGGTGGTCACCCAGGCGATCTGCGCCGGCGAGCGGACGGTGAGGGTCATCGTCTCGCAGGATAGCCCAGCGGCTCAGCCGTCGGAAAGACGTTGCCACGTCCTGCCGGCATGCACTGCACAGCTGCCGCTGAACACGTTCTAATCCCCTTGACGGTCAGTGCTTGGTCAGCACCCCGACCAGCAGCCGAACCTGGGAATCAAACACCGCCTCCGGGTCGGTCAGCGTGTCGGCACCGTACTGCCCGAACACCTCCAGGCTGATCGCGCCGACCACGCCGGCCCAGACAGCGAAACACCTGGCGACGACGGGATCGTCGCCGGGGAAACCGAATTCGTGGCGGACCCGTTCGAAGTCTGACGAGAGTGGTTGTGGCGCAGAGTTATTGGTCAATACGATGTCGCCGGTAGCGATTCCGGCGGCGACCGCGTCGAGCAGTGCGCCGATCACCCGGGTGCCGGGTCCGACGGTCTGTTCGGCCGGAGCGTGGTAGCCGGGCACCGGGCTGCCGTAGAGCAGCGCCCAGCTGGCCGGATGCGCGACGGCCCATCGCCGCGCCGCATGCGCGATCGCGATGACGTCGTTGCTCCACAGCTCGGCTTCCGCGTCGCGGGCGCGGTCCACGGCGTCGGCGAGATCGGAATAGGCGTCGACCAGCAGCAAGGTCAACAGCTCGTCGCGGCTGGACACGTACCGGTACACGGCCGAGGACACCATGCCCAGATCGCGTGCTATCGCGCGCAGCGACAACCCGGCCGCGCCGTGATCCACCAGTTGTCGGCGGCCGAGCTCGATGATGTTCGCCTCGATCCGTTCTCGCGCCTCGCGTCGTTTTCCCATCCGGATAAGTCTGACACAAAAGAGATCACTGCTCTTGAATTTTGGCCGCCGCGGTGGCAACCTCATACCTGTTGAGAGCAGTGCTCTCCCCGTGACTGAGAGGATGCGCTGTGCCCGTGCGATACGACAAACCCGGCCGGCCCGCCCGGGCCGCAAATACGCTCATCCGCTGGCTCGCCGAACTGGGCGTCAGCATCGCCGGGACCAGGGCCCTTCGGGTCCGCGGCCGCAAGACCGGGAAGAGCCGTCGCGTGGTGGTCAACGTGTTGACCGTCGACGGGGTGGACTATCTGGTGTCACCGCGGGGCACCACCCAATGGGCCCGCAATGTCCGCGCCGCCGGCGTCGTCGACCTCGGTCCGCGCTGGCGCAGCCGGCGTCTTCTTGCCTCCGAGGTGGCCGACGACGCCAGGACCGATCTGCTGAGGTGCTACCTGGACCGGTGGTACTGGCAGGTCAAAGGCCATATGGGCGGGTTGACACCCGGTTCGAGTGCGCAGCAGTTGCGGGCGGCGACGCCGTCGATCCCGGTCTTCGCGCTGGCGGATCCGCGGTGACCGCTCACGTCGGCAGCGGGCCGCCGGGGTCGGGTGTGCCCGCGCCGTCCTCGCGGGCCTGTTGGGTGGTGTCCCGCCAGGACACCGCGGCCGGAAAATCGCCCCAGGTGCTGTTGAGCATCCCGACGATCACCGCGGCCCCCGCGGCGCCGATCACGTAGACCGGGCCGCCGGAATCGCCCTTCTGGCTGACGACACCGTGCGCCATGGTGAACCATCCGTTGTTGACGCTCTCGACGGTCCCGCAGCTTTCTCCAGTGACCACACCGAAGTGGCAGACGGCGGCGCCAGGCGCGACCGCCAGAGCCGGATCCGACCGCAGCGGCCGGCCGCCGGGCAGGACGTTGTTCACGGTCACGCCGTCGCCCAGCACGATCGACTCGTAATCGTTGATCGTTTGGTCGGTGGCCACCGTTGCCCCGTCGGGGGTGTTGTCGCGGTACGTCGCGAGGGTGCCGATGACGTGGTTGTCCCGGTCGGTGACGGGGCCGTCTGCCCGGCAATGCCCTGCGGTGAACGCGACCCGCAGGGCCGGGTCGACGAATCCCAACGTGCACACGTGGTTGCCCTGGCGGATTTCCATTCCCGGGAACACCAGCACCGGGTCCGCTCTGACCAGCGCCGGCGACGACGCGACCGTCAGCGCCGCGGCGAACACGGGCACCGCCCGGAGACGACGCGGCGGCCCGGCCCACAGGTGCCCGGACCGCCGCGCCGACTCATTCATGATCGGGGAATCGTCAGCGCCTGACCTGGTTGGATCAGGTCCGGGTTGGAAATCCCGCTGGCGTCGGCGATCTGCTGGTACTTGTTGCCATCGCCGTAGAAGCGCTCCGCGATGGCCCACAGCGTGTCGCCGGAGACGACGGTGTAGGTGCGCGCGGCCGGCTCGGGCTCGGGCTCAGGCGCCGCAGTCTCCTCGGCGGCCGCGGGCGCCACCTCGGCTTCGGCTTCCGGGGGCGGTGCGTCGGTCTCGGTCTTGGTCGACCAGGCCGGTCCGTCGGCGGAGTAGTGCACCAGATTGCCGTCGTCGTGCAGCGTCAGGGTGTAGGCGCCGTTGCCGGCGGTGAGCGACTCGCCGTTGACCAGCTTTTGGCCTGCGGTGAGTGTGTCTGCCAAGGAGTTCCTTTCAGGGTTCCTTTCGGGCTTTTCCGGTCCGGCGGAGCCCCGACCGGGTGTCGCTGCGTGTACACGGCGAGCTTACTGATCGGGGTTCGGCCGGGGGCGGTTTCGGCTTTCTGCCGTCGAGACCACTGCGCGAATGACAGCTGAACGCAGGCCTGTGACGTCGGGGGGCCAGCCCCAGCCCCCCATACCGTCTAGCCCGGCAGTGGCGCGGGCGGCATGGGCTCGTCCTGGTCGCCGGCGTACCAGTGCACGGCGGCGACACCGGGTTGCAGCGACAGTTCGGCGACGAGTTGCTCGAGCCGGGCCGGCGCGTGACCGTCGCTGAGCAGGTACGCGGTCAAGGCGATGTTGTCGTCGCCTACACGCCCGGTGTGCACGCCCCGCAGGATGAAGTCGTTGGTGCGGGTGCGCTGCACGATCTGGGCTCGGGCGTATTTCTCGGATTTGGGTCGACAGATCAGCTGCAGTTGGTAGGGCTGGTCGTCTTCGTCCTCCTCGACGACGTTGTCGCGGTCGATCAGATGTCCCAGTGGTCGGCCCAGCAGGTGGATCCCGACGACGGTGCCGGTGGCGATGATCGCGAACACCAGGTTCCCTGAGGCCGCCAGCACGCCGACCGCGGCCGAACACCACAGTGTCGCAGCGGTGTTGAGGCCGCGGACGTTGAAGCCCTCCCGCAGGATCACCCCTCCGCCGAGGAACCCGACCCCGGAGACCACGTAGGACGCCACCCTGGTGGGGCTGCTGTCGTCGGTGGCGACGGCGTACAGCACGAACATTGTCGCCCCGGCAGCCACCAGTGCGTTGGTGCGCAGACCCGCCAGCCGTGCCTGCCACTGCCGCTCGAGACCGATGACCGCTCCGCAGCCCACCCCGACGGCCAGCCGCAGCGCGAAGTCCGCGATGCTCAGCGTCTGCTCCACCCGGCTCCCCTGTCGTGACCCTGTGTCCGCTCCAGTGTGGACGACGGGCGCCACGACCGCGCGCCGACGTCGCCGACTACCCGGTTGACTGCCCGGACTGCCCGGCCTGGGGCTTCGGTGTGGGTGTGCCCTTGCGGGACAGGTGCACGGCGTGGATACCGGGTTTCTTCGACAGCTGGGCCAGCAGGCTGTCCAGGTGCGCCTGGTCGGTGTGCCAGTGCTGTACCGACTCGGGTTTCAGCGACATCTCCGCCAGCACCCGCTTGAGCTTGTCCGGGGTCTGCTTGTTCTTGTCGACCGTGGGCAGGCCGATCCGGCCCGCAGTTGCGCCGACGGTCCGCGGGGCCGCGCCGCCGAGGGCGCTGCCGGCCATCCCGGCCAGCGCCATCTGACCGAACAGGCCTCCGGAGCCGTCGGCGACCACGGCCGGTGCGCCGGCCAGGCTGGTGCCGTGCAACACGGTGGCGGCCAGGCGGATCGCCGGGGTGGCCGCGGCCCAGCTGGGCGGTACGGACAAGTCGCCGACCAGCCCGGCGTGACCCATGCCCGCCGACGTCGCCGCCGCGCTCACCGCGGCGACACCCGCGACATGCGTTGTCGAGGCCAGGCCCGCGGCCAGCGACCCCGCGCTGCCGGCGATCGCGGCAGGCGCGGTAACAAGCAGCCTTGTCTGCGCGACCACACCCAAGATGATGAAGATCAGCGTGTCGTTAACCGGCAGGATCACTTTGGGGATCAGCTCGATATCACCGCTGATGGACGACAGCGATTGCATCCCGGCGAGACTCTGCAGAGTCGACAGCATTCCCTGCAACGGATTGGGCGATGTGGCGATCGACGCGAGGCTGTGCAGAGCGGCGGGCACCGCGGCGAACGTCTGCGACAGTTGCGTCTGCGCGCCGGCGCCGATCGACGCAACGGCTGTCACGAGCTGACCAAGCACCCCGCCCGGGTCGGTCGTCGGGGGCGCCGGGGTGAACGGCGTCACCGACGACGCGGCGGCCGACTGGGCGGCGTAGGTGTACATGGCGGCGGCATCCTGGGCCCACATTTCCCCGTACTGGGCTTCGGCGGCCGCGATCGCCGACGTGTTCTGTCCGAAGATATTGGTCGCCACGAGCGACGCCAGCTGGCTGCGGTTGGCCGCAACCAGCGGCGGCGGCACCGTCGCCGCGAACGCCGTCTCGTAGGCGTTCGCCGCCGATCTGGCCAGGGTGGCGGTCTGCTCGGCCTGCGCGGCGGTGGCGCTCATCCACGCCGCGTAGGGCGCGGCGGCTGCCGCCATCGCTGCCGACGACGGGCCCACCCACGAGGCGTCGGTCAGCCCGGCGATCACCGAGCCGTAGGAGTCCGCCGTCGCACGCAGTTCGGCGGCCAACCCGTCCCAGGCTTCCGCGGCGGCGATCATGGACTCCGACCCGGGGCCGGCGTACATCCTGGCCGAGTTGACTTCCGGTGGTAAGGCTCCGAAATCCATCGCTCCTCCTTCGCCTGGGGTCAGCCGCGACCCGGAAACGACTGTGCCGCTGGCCCTGCGAGAAGGGCCCGATGCGCGGTGACGTCGTCAACCCGGTGATTGCTTGTCATGGAACTTCTTTCGGTTGCCATCAGGGCGGTCATTCGTCCGCCGGTATGACGATGATCGTGGCGGTGGTGGGCTCGGCGGCCGCAGTGCCGCCGCCGATTGCCGCAGTGCGCGCGACGCTGCCGCCGGTGCCAGCCACCGCACGCCCGGCCAGGCTGGACAAGCCCATCTGGCTGAACAGGTTTCCGGGGCTCTGCGCCATGGCCGCCGGGGCGGCCCCGGGGCCGGCGACCGGCCACTCGACGGCGACGGTCCTAATCGCCGGGGCGGCGACGGTCCAGCTCTGCGGCACCGAAAGCTTGCCCACCACTCCGGCATTGCCCAGCCCGGCCGCCACGGATCCGCCAGAACCAACAGCTGGGAGAGAACCAACAGCTGGGAGAGCCGGGCTGAGCTCGCCGGCCAGCAGGCTTGCGCCACCCGCGGCCGGCGCCGCCGCCGCCTTGCTGGCCGCGCCGGCCAGATTCACCCCGGCTTGCGGCAGCAGGTACAGCTGGGCGCCCAACAGACCGGGCACCCCGGCAATCGTGAAGTAGGAGAGCGGTGCTGTCGGCCCGGTGATGGAACCGATCAACGTCGACAGCGACGACGCCAGCGTGGAGGCGGGTGTGCTGGCCGCGGCGGGTGCCGCGGCCGCCGACGATAGCGGCGACGTGAGGCCGTGCAGTGTGCCGGGCACCGCGGACATCATCTGCGACAGCGCCGATTGCGTGCTCGCGCCGGCCGAGGTGCCGACGGCCTGGGCGGCGGCGGCAGACTGGGCGGGCGGCCCGGACGGGTTGGCGGTCGGCGGGGGTTCGGTGAACGGTGTCAGCCGGGTTGCGGTGGCCGACGAGCCCGCGTAGCCGTACATGGCGCCGGCGTCTTGCGCCCACATCTCGGCGTAGTGGAATTCGGCGGCGGCGATGGCCGCAGTGTTCTGCCCGAGGAAGTTGGTGGCGATCAGCGACATCAACTGCGCACGGTTGGCGGCGATCACCGGCGGCGGCACCATGGCCGCGAACGCCGCCTCGTAGGCCGCCGCGGCCGCGCGCGCCTGGTTGGCGGTCTGCTCCGCCTGCGCCGCGCTCGTGCTCATCCAACTCACGTAGGGCGCGGCCGCAGCGGCCATCGACGCCGATGCCGGACCGTGCCACGCTGCACCGGCCAGGCCGTCGATCATCGACCGGTACGACGAGGCGGTGGAACTCAATTCGCCGGCCAGCCCGTCCCAGGCGGACGCGGCGGTGAGTATGGGTCCGGCGCCGGGACCGGTGTACATCAGACCGGAGTTGACCTCCGGCGGTAACAAGCCGAAATCCATGTCGTTGTCCTCTAGTCGTGTTGCCGGCCATGTGGCCGGCGTCGTCGAATAACGCGTTGCGCAACGCAGTTCGACAACTGCGCGACTACTTCCCCGGCTCTCGCCGTCCGCCTCGTGTGGTGACCGGACGTACCGCTGCGGCCCTCGGCTGTGCCACGGCCGGTGTCGTCGCCGTCGCGGTGAGGCTTCGGCTCCACGAATCCGCAGCGGCGTGAGCACCTGGCTTCGGGAGAAGTGCCACGGCGCCATTGGTGCGCCGGGGTCTGCTCCCGTGGTCTCGTGGCGGCGGCGGGACCCGGTGACGGTGTGACGTGGCGTACGACCTCGAGTGCGGCGGCACGCAGATCGTCGTGCAGGACGGCCTCATGCCCGGCCGCCGGCCACGTCGCCGGGGCGCGGCTCGGAGCCCGTGGCATCGACGTCGCAGAACCGGTCGTTAATGGTCATCTACGTCTCCTATCGTGCGGTGAGCATACGCAGGCATCGCCGCCGGTCGGCTGCATGACAGCTGAAGGTTTGCTGTGAGGGCTGATCATTGGCGTCGCGGATACCGCGACGCCGCTGTGGTTCAGGCGCTACCGAGCTGGATGGCTTTGACAGCGAGCAGGATCGCGCCGACGACCAGATACCCGCGCAAAGCCAGCATGCCCAGCCGAGTCTCGACCGACCACATGACCGGCTCCAGCACGGCCAACGGCGGCATCCGCCAGGTCGAGCGGTCCGTCCTGGCCGGCGCGCGGGACGGTCGGTCGGGTGCCGGCGGTTTCGGTCGCCGGCGGCCGGACCACCGCAACACGCCGACGGTGACCGCGACGCAGACCCCCAGACCCACCGAAACCTGGGTGGAAACGGTGGCGACGTCGAGTCCGGGGAACATCGTTGTCGCCATGAGTATCCCGGAGAGCACCAGCAGCGAGGAGACGATGACGCCGGCGACCACGTTGAGCCAGGGCCGGTTCACCCACGGGCCCAGGACCTGCCGGTCGTTGCACAACAGCAGCAGGAACACCGTCGCGCTGGGCAGCAGCAGCCCGGCCAGTGCCTGCACACCGGTGGTGATCAACCCCAGCGGCGCGCCGGGGATCAGCACGATGACCGCGGCGAGGGTGACCATCGCGGTATAGGACAGGTAGAACGGCTTGGCGTCGGCGAATCCGCGGTGCAGCGAGTGCTTGAGCCCGAACACGTCGCCGAACGCGTAGCTGGTGGACAGCGTCACCGTCGCGGCTCCGATGATGGAGGCGTCGAGCAACACGATCGCGAACACCGACCCGAGGGTCGTGCTGGAGTGGCCGAGCTGGCGGGCGAGTGCACCGGCGTCGACGAACCCCCCGCGGCTGCCGGTGGCACGGGCCGCCCAGTCACCGGTCATCATCAACGCCGCCGCCCCGATCACCACCACGAAGGCGCCCAGCGCGGTGTCGGCCCGCTCGTAGCCGATGAAGCGTGGCGTGATGCGCTTGTCGACGACGTTGGACTGCTGGAAGAACAGCTGCCAGGGCGCGACCGTGGTCCCGACGATGGCGATGACCAGCAGCACCGCATCGGACGTCACTCCCCCGCTCACACCCGGAATGACAAAGGATTTCGACGCGTGCCCCCAGTCCGGATGCGACATCGCCAGCATGGGGACTTGCAGCAGCGTGATCGCGATGAACGCCAGCATCGCGCGTTCCCAGCGCCGGAAGCTGCCGGTGGCCATGATGGCTATCAGCGCGATCGCCGCGCTCGGCACGACGACGAATCGGGGGATGCCGATGTAGTCGGCCGCCAGCGTGATACCGATGAATTCGGTGAGCAGTGTCAGAAAGTT
>NZ_JAVKSH010000017.1:0-38155 GCF_039583805.1 Mycobacterium sp.
CGTGTCGAGTCCACGAAAACCAGTTGCGCTGCGGCGGGTTGTTTTTGTCGTGACCGAACAACCGGGATGCTTGGATCAACGTCGCGAGCTTGTTGGTCGGCGGGACAGTCGGCCATCCCCACGTTGCGGTGACGCGCAGCCCCCCTCGGCATCAGTCGGAACCATGGCGCTACCGGAGTCGATGACCACACTCGTCCAGACCCCGCCAGCGGCAACAACGTTTACCGGCGCGGGTAACCGCCAGTCGAGCAGTGAATCATACTGCGGCGCAATCACTTCGACGGACAAAGCATCGGTGTTTGCGAAGTCGTCAACGTCGACGATCCAACGGCGACGGTAGGTGTCATAGCGTACGCCGAACTGCCGAAAGAACTTCGTGTTATCGAGTGACGATCAATTGATTCTCTGCGGTAATTGTTGTCGTGGCGAGTGCGACGGCACAGTCGTTGGCAGCCAAAGGCTCTGCGCCGATTGAACGTGAGCTGCCAAAGCGTGTCGCGCTGGCAGCAGAGGTGGCGGGAGCAGGGCGCGCAAGCGTTGGTCGGCGCCGGGCGGGCTGGGCGGTCGGCGCGGGTGGCCGAGGTGATCGAGGCGATCACCGGGGTGCGCTATCACCCCGGTCATGTATGGAGGCTGCTGCGCGAGCGGGGCTGGTCTCGGCAACGCCCGGCCCGGTGTGCCGCCGAACGCGACGAGCAGGCTGTCGCCCGCTGGATCAAACAAGACTGGCCGCCCGTACAAAAAGCGCGCGGCGCCTGGATCGTCTTCCAAGACGAATCCGGCGGGTCGCTGACCCCGGTGGTGCGCGCCACCCAGCCCGGCGCCCACAACCCCGAGACCCTCATCGACTTCCTGCGCCAACGGCACACCCTGCTCGGCGAGGACGCCACAATCATTCTGTTCTGGGCATTCTGTTCTGGGCATTCTGCTTTGGGCATTCTGCTTTGGGCATTCTGCTCTGGGACGGGCTGCCCAGTCACCGCAGCCGCGACATGACCGGGTTCATCGCCGGCGCTCGAGCCTGGCTGCACGTGCAACGACTGCCCGCCTACGCCCCAGAACTCAACCCGGTGAAAGGCTTATGGGGCAACGTCAAAGGAACCGAACTGGCCAATCGCTGCTCCGACACCCGACGAGGCGATGCAGGCCGCCTGCGGCGGACTCGAACGCGCCGGCAACGACGCCGACCTGTGTTTCGCGCTGCTGCGCCACACCGTCCTTACTCTATGACCAACGCGTCACTGAATTACGCGAATCTCTTTCAGATATCGACTCCTCCACTTATTCGTCGGGGACCGCGGGCAGCAGGTGCAGCGTCACCGGCCAGCGGTACGGCGGCGTGCCGAAAGCGTTGCGCGCGTTGCGGACGATCTTCCTGCCCACCATGCGGTTGCCGACGGCGCCGACCAGGGCGCCGATGCCGACCGGCAGCAATTTGCCGAACAGCAGCGCGCCGCGCCGCAGCGCATACCGCTTGACGACGTATTTGAGCATCCGCGAATTCAGCTGCGAGAGCGCGGGGATCGGCATCGACGCCACGCCCTCGGCCAGCCAGGCGCCGCCGGTGCGGCCCGGTCCGATCAGCTCGGCCATCGCGTGCTTGCTGTCGTCGCCGACCAGCACCGCCAGCACCAGCGCCCGGCGCCGTTCCCGTTGGCCGGCGGGAACGCCGTACACCGTGGCCACCGCGAGCGCGAAGAACGCGGTGGCTTCGACGAACACCGCCGTCTCCGCGGCGGCCGCCGACAGCGCGGCCAACGTGCCGATCCCCGGCAACGCCGCCGCCGAACCCACCGCGGCGCCGCTGGCCGTCACCGCGGCCAGGTAGCGCCTCTCCAGCTTCGAGACGACGGCGGCGGGGGCAGCGCCCGGGTTCGCGTTGCGCAGCCGGTCGACGTAGGACTTCGCCGCCGGCCCCTGAATCCGCGAACTGCGTTCGATGACGTGCGCCAACGCGCGGGCGGACGCTCGGGGTTTCCCGTTGGTGGGGGCGGGCGTCGGGTCGGTTGTCGACCTGCCCCGTCGGGCGCTCATCCGTGCCTCCGTTATCTGCAAAAGCGTCTCACCAGGCTAGCGTCGTGGGCCCTGGCCGCGGGGTGGGCAGCCGCGGGCCGACCGCACCGGGAATAATCCGGCCCGGGCGACTGGCACCCGGCGGGGCCGCTGCCGCCCGGACCGTCATCGGGGATTCCAGGCGAGGTGAGCATATGGGCACGTCGACGATCCGGCCTCCGGCCGGCGGCTCGCGGCGCGACCGGGCCGCGCCGAACCGCTCCGCCGGCGCGAATCCCTGGTACGCGCTGTGGGCGATGATGGTCGGGTTCTTCATGATCCTGCTCGACTCGACCATCGTCGCGGTCGCCAACCCGAGCATCATGACCGCGCTGGGCACCGGATATGACACGGTGATCTGGGTGACCAGCGCCTACCTGCTCGCCTACGCGGTTCCGCTGCTGGTGGCCGGCCGGCTCGGTGACCGGCTCGGACCGAAACGCCTCTACCTGGGCGGGCTGGCGGTGTTCACTGTCGCGTCGCTGTGGTGCGGCCTGTCGGGCAGCGTCGGCACCCTGATCGCGGCGCGGGTCGTCCAGGGCATCGGCGCCGCCCTGCTCACCCCGCAGACGCTGTCGACGATCACGCGTATCTTCCCGCCCGAGCGCCGGGGGGTCGCGATGAGCGTGTGGGGGGCCACGGCCGGCGTCGCCACCCTCGTCGGGCCGTTGGCCGGTGGTCTGCTGGTCGACGGGCTGGGCTGGGAATGGATCTTTTTCGTCAACCTCCCGATCGGCGTCGTCGGCCTGGGGCTGGCGGCCTGGCTGATCCCGGCGCTGCCCACCCACACCCATCGGTTCGACCTGGTCGGTGTCGGATTGTCCGCGGTCGGCTTGTTTCTCGTCGTCTTCGCCCTGCAGCAGGGCCAGGCCGGCGGCTGGGCGCCGTGGATCTGGGGGATGCTGCTGGCCGGCGCAGGGTTGGTCGCCGCCTTCGTTTACTGGCAGTCGGTCAACACCCGGGAGCCGTTGATCCCGTTGCAGATGTTCGCCGACCGCGACTTCGGCCTGGCCAATCTCGGGGTGGCGATCATCGGCTTCGCCGGCACGGCGATGGTGCTGCCGCTGATGTTCTACGCGCAGGCGGTGTGCGGGCTGTCGCCGACGCGCTCGGCGCTGCTGACCGCGCCGATGGCGATCACCAGCGGTGTGCTCGCCCCTGCGGTGGGCAGGATCGTCGACCGCTCGCACCCGGGGCCGGTGGTCGGGTTCGGCTTCTCGATGCTGGCGATCGCGCTCACCTGGCTGTCCATCCAGATGACCCCGGCCACGCCGATCTGGCGGCTGGTGGCGGCGTTCGTCACGATGGGTGTCGGGACCGCATTCGTCTGGTCGCCGCTGGCCGCCACCGCCACCCGCAACCTGCCGCCCCGGCTGGCCGGCGCCGGCTCCGGTGTCTTCAACACGACCCGGCAGGTCGGCGCCGTGTTGGGCAGTGCCGGCATCGCCGCGTTCATGACGTCGCGGATCGGCGCGGAGCTGCCGCCGATGCCCGGCGGGTCGCACGCCCAGCACTCCGGGAGCGGGGCTTTGCGGCTACCGGAATCCCTGCGTGAGCCGTTCGCGGCGGCGATGTCGCAGTCGATGCTGCTGCCCGCGTTCGTCGCGCTCTTCGGGGTGTCCGCGGCGCTGTTCATGGTCGGCTCGTCCGGCACCCCCGCGTCCGACGCCCCCGAGTCCGGCGACACGCGCGCGGCGGCGGGAGTAGCAGGGCGAGGCGAGGACTGAGGCCGGCCCCGGCGCCGGTAGGTGGTCCGCTCAGCCGCCGCCGGTGTTGGCGATCAGTTCCACGCCGTTGCCGTTCCAGTGGAACTTCACCACCCCGCCTATGCCGTCGATACCGCTGGAGTAGGTCAGCGCCACCGTGTCGCCGGTGCACTGCGAGGTGTCGATCCCGGTGAACCCCAACGTGTCGGGCACGCCCTGCGAGACGTACTTACCGAGGTGGAACATCACCGCCCGGGTGTCGGGATTTTCGGCGTTCGTGTTGGCCTTGACGATCACCGCCGACAACTGGGCGCATTCGTTGTAGTTGCCCGCCAGCGGCTCGGGGTTCCAGGGCTGCTGGCTGCGCGGGTCACGAGGCAGCTCGGAGACAGCCCGGGCGATCGCCGGGGCTGCCAGATCGACCGGGCACGGGTCGGCCGGCGCCTCGGCG
Organism: Mycobacterium sp.; assembly: GCF_039583805.1. Lineage (GTDB taxonomy): Bacteria > Actinomycetota > Actinomycetes > Mycobacteriales > Mycobacteriaceae > Mycobacterium. The sequence continues at coordinate 4,210 of NZ_JAVKSH010000017.1, forward strand.
GTGCCGGGCGGGGCGGCGGTCGCGGCCGGCGCCGGCCGTTCGGGTGTCGTGGTGCGCTGGGCCGGGCTGGCCTGCGGCGTCTTGGCGACGGTCGAGTCGCCCGACCCGCAGCCGCCGGCAAGAGCGGCGGTCAGTGCGGCGACCGCCAGTCCCGTCATACCTCGCGCCACGCCTGATCGCCTCCACACAGCGCTGCAGCGTACTGGCACCGGACGCACAGATATGGCAGGCGGGGCCGCGGAAGAGGGTGCGTGGATGGCCGGCCAGTAGACTCCGTCTGCAAATGGCTGCCCCGGACCACCCCACCCCGACGTTCTCCGACCTGCAGATTCACCCCGCGGTGCTGCAGGGCATCGCCGACGTCGGCTACGAGTCGCCGTCGGCGATTCAGGCCGCGACCATCCCGCCGTTGCTGGCCGGCTCCGACGTGGTCGGGCTGGCGCAGACCGGCACCGGCAAAACGGCCGCCTTCGCGATCCCGATCCTGTCCAAGATCGACACCGCCAACAAAGCGACGCAGGCGTTGGTGCTGGCGCCGACCCGTGAGCTGGCGTTGCAGGTGGCCGAGGCGTTCAGCCGCTACGGCGCGCACCTGCCGAAAGTCAACGTGCTGCCGATCTACGGCGGGTCGTCCTACGCGGTGCAGCTGGCCGGTCTCAGACGCGGCGCGCAGGTGGTGGTCGGCACCCCCGGGCGGATCATCGACCACCTGGAACGGGGCACGTTGGACCTGTCCCGGGTGGACTACCTGGTGCTCGACGAGGCCGACGAAATGCTCACCATGGGCTTCGCCGAGGACGTCGAGCGGATACTGTCCGAGACCCCGGAGTACAAGCAGGTGGCGCTGTTCTCGGCGACCATGCCGCCGGCGATCCGCAAGCTCACCACCAAGTACCTGCACGACCCGGTGGAAGTAGCATTCGAAACCAAAACCGCTACCGCCGAGAACATTTCGCAGCGCTACATCCAGGTCGCCGGACCGCGCAAGATGGATGCGCTGACCCGGGTGCTCGAGGTCGAGTCGTTCGACGCGATGATCGTGTTCGTCCGGACCAAGCTGGCCACCGAAGAGGTCGCTGAAAAGCTGCGCGCCCGAGGGTTTTCCGCGGCGGCCATCAACGGTGACATCGCGCAGGGCCAACGGGAGAAGACCATCGCGGCGCTGCGCGACGGCAGCATCGACATCCTCGTCGCCACCGACGTGGCAGCCCGCGGGTTGGATGTCGACCGCGTCTCACACGTGCTCAACTACGACATCCCGCATGACACCGAGTCCTACGTGCATCGGATCGGGCGCACCGGCAGGGCCGGACGGTCCGGCAACGCGGTGTTGTTCGTCTCGCCAAGAGAGCGGCATCTGCTCACGTCGATCGAGAAGGCGACCCGACAGAAGCTGGTCGAGACGCAACTGCCCAGCGTCGAGGACGTGAACGCGCAGCGGGTGGCGAAGTTCGCCGATTCGATCACCGACGCTCTCGGCGCGCCGGGACTCGAGTTGTTCCGCGGCCTGGTCGAGGATTACGAGCGCGAGTACGACGTTCCGATGGCCGACATCGCCGCGGCATTGGCGCTGCAGGCCCGCGACGGCGAAGCGTTCCTGATGCGGCCGGAGCCGCCACCTGAGCCGCGCCGCGCGGAGCACCGGGCCAAGCCGTCGCGCAGGCCGGGGGCCGGTTTTGCCACCTACCGCATCGCGGTCGGCAAGCGGCACAAGGTCGGGCCGGGGGCCATCGTCGGCGCGATCGCCAACGAGGGCGGTTTGCACCGCAGCGATTTCGGCCACATCACCATCGGGGGAGATTTCTCGTTGGTGGAGCTGCCGGCCAAGCTGCCCCGCTCGACGCTCAAAGCGCTTGAACGCACACGTATTTCGGGGGTGTTGATCAACCTGAAGCCGGACCGCCTGCCGGACGGTTCCCGGCGTCAGAGCGGAACAAAGCACCGGGAACCCAGCGCGTGACGCTGTCCGGGGCCACCACCGAGCGGGGCGGACTCGACCAGCTCTCCGGCCCGCACCGGGTCGCGTCGCTCACCGGCATCCGGGCTGTTGCGGCGCTGCTGGTGGTCGGCACCCACGCGGCCTACACGACCGGCAAGTACACCCACGGCTACCTCGGTCTGATCGGCTCGCGAATGGAGATCGGGGTGCCGATCTTCTTCGTGCTGTCCGGGTTCTTGCTGTTCCGGCCGTGGGTCGCCTCGGTTGCCGTCGGCGCGCCGGCGCCGTCGCTGCGCCGCTACGCGTGGCACCGTGTCCGGCGCATCATGCCCGCCTACATCGTCACCGTGTTGCTGGCCTTCCTGCTCTACCAGTTCCGCAGCGCGGGGCCCAACCCCGGTCACACCTGGGTCGGGTTGGTCCGCAACCTCACGTTGACCCAGATCTACACCGAAAACTACCTGGGGAGCTATCTGCATCAGGGCCTCACCCAGATGTGGAGCCTGGCGGTGGAGGTCGCCTTCTACGTGGTGTTGCCGCTGCTGGCGTACCTGGTGCTGGGCGTGGTGTGTCAGCACCGGTGGCAGCCGGTGCGGCTGCTGGTCGCCCTGGCGGCATTGGTGTCGGTCACGCCCGCCTGGCTGGTGCTGGTGCACACCACGGACTGGTTGCCCACCGGGGCTCGGCTGTGGCCGCCCGCCTACCTGGCCTGGTTCCTGGCCGGCATGATGCTGGCGGTGCTGCAGGCGATGGGGGTGCGCTGTTATGCGTTCGTCGCGGTGCCGCTGGCAGTGATCAGTTACGTCATCGCGTCCACCCCGATAGCGGGCGCGCCGACGACGTCGCCGCAGGGTCTGGCGGAGGCGCTGGTGAAAGCGGGCTTCTACGGGGCGATCGCCGCGCTGGCGGTGGCTCCGCTGGCGCTCGGCAACCGCGGCTGGTACGCACGCCTGCTGGCGACCCGGCCGATGGTGTGGCTGGGCGAGATCTCCTACGAGATCTTTTTGATTCATCTGGTGACGATGGAGATCGCGATGGTCGAGGTGGTGCGTTCCCCGGTGTACACCGGGTCGATGGCCGGCCTGTTCGTGGCGACGACGGCACTCACCGTTCCGGCGGCCTGGTTGTTGCACCGTGTCACGCGGGTGCCCGGCTGACCTGAGCCTGACGGGCCGGCGTGGCACCGGGCGCCGCGATCGGTACGACGAACTCCTCGACCATGGCCCGCTCGTCGGCGTCGTCGCGGCCGGGGAAGATCAGCAGCGAGGTGATCACCCGAACCAGCCAGCGCGCGCGGCGTTCGACCTCCGCCGGGTCCTCGGCGCCGAGCGAGGTGACGAACGCCGCTGCCAGCGCGGCGATCACCTCCGACTTGTCGGCCATCTCGGCGCCGATCGGCGGCTGCGCGGCGGTGAACCATGCCGCCAGCGGCGGGTTTTCGCGAACAAGCCGGAGCGCGGTGGTGATCCCGGCGACGAGACGGTCCCCCGGGTTGTCGACCCCGGTGATCCGGCTCTGGACCGTCTCGGCGAGCCGACGGGCCTCGCGGTGCACGTAGGCCGTCCGCAATGCGTCGCGGTTCTCGAAATAGCGATACAGGGTCGCTCGGGAACAGCCTGCCGCTGAGGCGATTTCGCTCATCCCCACCGAGCTCGGGTCTGTCCGGGTGAACAGTTCCTCGGCGGCGTCGAGGATCCGGTCGGCGGCCACCTCGCCGCGACGTGCCGCCAGCCAGTCGTTGCCGGCCATCAGGACCCGACCCGCAGCGGAACCGCCAGCGGACGCCGCACATAGCTGCCCCCGGACCACACGATTCCCGCCTCGTCGACCTCGAAATCCGGGCAGCGCCGCAGGAGTTCGGTCAACGCGACCCGCGACTGCATGCGGGCGGCAGCCGCGCCCAGGCAGTGGTGGGCACCGTGGCTGAACGTCAGGATGTTGCGTGGGCCCCGTCGCACGTCGAGTTCACCGGCGTCGGGACCGTACTGCCGTTCGTCGCGGTTGCCGGATCCGTACAGCAGCAGCACTTTACGCCCGGCCGGCACCGTGGTGTCGCCGATTGTGACGTCGCGGGTGGCGGTGCGGGCCAGACCCTGCACCGGTGACGTCAGCCGCAACAACTCGTCGATGGCATCGTGGATCAGCCCGGGATTCTCGACGAGCAGCCGCCGCTGGTCGGGCCGCTGATGCAGCAGTTGCACCGAGCCGCCCAGCATGCCGGTGGTGGTGTCGTTGCCGCCGGCGACCATGGTGAACGTGAACGCGAGCACCGACAGGGTTCCGGCGATGTCGCCGTCGGCACCCACGCCGGCGGCGACCAGATGCGAGACGGTGTCGTCGGCCGGTTCGCGGCGGCGGCGCTCGATCAGCCCGGTGAAGTAGGCCATCATCGACCCGATGGCGTCGCCCGCGGAGGCGAAGCCGGCTTCGGTGACGCTGGCCGCGACGATGGCCTGGGTCCAGCCGTCGAACTGGTCGCGGTCCTCTTCCGGGACGCCCAGGTAATGCGCGACCACCATCGACGGCAGAGGTTTGAACAGCTCGGCGACGATGTCCCCGCCGCCGTTGCCGCGCAGCCGTTCGATGCGCTGCACGACGAACTCGTGCACCGTGGGCTGCACAGCCTCGACCTGTCGCGGGGTGAACCCGCGAGCCACCAGCTTGCGAAACTCGGTGTGCGCCGGCGGGTCTTGCATCACCATCGGTGGATTATCTTGCAGTCCAATGAGTTCCAGCTCACCATAGTTGACCGTCAAACCCTGCGCTGAGGAGAACGTCTCGTGGTCGCGAGCGGCCGCCCAGATGTCGGCGTGCCGGGACAACACGTAGTAGTCGTCCTCGGGTCGGCGATCCGGGATCACGTGGTGCACGGGGTCGCGGTCGCGCAGCGCCCGGTACATCGGCCACGGATCGGGCCAGGTCTCGGCGGTGCCCAGCTCGAACTTCGCGGACGGCCCGTGAGACACAACAGCAGTCATGCCTTATGCCTACGACGGATTGACCGATCTGTCAACAATCGGCTGGGGTCACAGCTGCCACGGGGGTGCTTGGTGTCCTTGGCCCGGGGCAAGTGCCGATGTGCCCGGCTCGTAGCGACCACCGAGCAGGGCGGTGTCGGCCGGCACCCGGTTGTCGCTGCGAGCGTTCAAGGGGGCTGCGCCCCGGTGTGAGCACCTGAAAATCTGTCGAGTGTGCGATTTCGTACGCGACGCGCCGGCGCTGGCGTAGCAAACCGCACACTCGACGAATAGCTCTGCTCGACGCGAGCCCCAACCAGGGCTTTTGCGCAATTTTCGAGTGAGCCGGGCAGACGACCTATCCCTGCTGCGATGGAGACGCAAGGGTCATGAAGTGCGCAAGGGTCAGAAGTGACAGTCCGGCGCGCCGCCGCCCGCCAGCCGACCAGTTCTGCGCGCCGCCGGGCGCCCCAGCGATCAGATGGCCCCAGAGATCAGATGGCCCCAGAGATCAGATGGCCCCAGAGATCAGATGGCCCCAGAGATCAGATGCCCGCTCCCGGGTTGAGGATGCCCAGTGGGTCCAAAGCGTCTTTGATGCGGCGGTTCAGTGCCATCGCGTCCGGTCCGATCTGACCGGCCAGCCACGGCCGTTTCAACCGCCCGACGCCGTGCTCGCCGGTGATGGTGCCGCCCAACCCGACAGCCAGGTCCATGATCTCGCCGAACGCGACCTGGGCGCGCCGGGCCATCGCCGGATCGGTGGGGTCGAAGACGATCAGCGGGTGGGTGTTGCCGTCACCGGCGTGCGCGATGACCGAGATCGTCAACTCGCGCTCGGCGGCGATCGCCTCGATGCCGGTGATCAGGTCGGCTAGTGCGGGCAGCGGCACGCCGACGTCTTCCAGCAGCAGCGAGCCGGTGGCTTCGACGGCCGGGATGGCGAACCGCCGGGCGGCGATGAAGGCCTCACCTTCGTCCGGGTCGTCGGTGGCGAACACCTCTTTGGCGCCGTATTCGGTGAACACGGCGGCCATCAGTTCGGCGTCCTCGGTGCCGGCTCGCCCGCGTTCGTCGGAGCCGCCGAGCACCAGAGCGGCGGCGTCGCGGTCCAGCCCCATCCGGAAGTGATCCTCCACGGCGTTGATGGCCGCGGAATCCATGAACTCCAGCATGGCCGGGCGGATCCGCGACGTCACCGCCAGCACCGCATCGGCCGCGGCCCGCACCGAGGCGAAGGTGGCCACGACCACGCTGGAGGAGTGTTGCGCCGGCAGCAGCCGCAGCGTGACCTCGGTGATGACGCCCAGCGTGCCCTCGCTGCCGACGAACAGCTTGGTCAGCGAGAGACCGGCGACGTCCTTCAGCCGCGGGCCACCCAGCCGGACCGCGGTCCCGTCGGCCAGCACCACCTGAACACCGAGCACGTAGTCGGTGGTGACGCCGTACTTCACGCAGCACAGCCCGCCGGCGTTGGTGGCGATGTTGCCGCCGATGCTGCAGATCTCATACGACGACGGATCCGGTGGATACCACAGCCCGTGCTCGGCGGCGGCTTTCTTCACCTCGGCGTTGAACAGGCCGGGCTGGCACACCGCGGTGCGGGTGACCGGGTCGACGGCGATGTCGCGCATCTTCTCCGTCGACAGCACGATGCCGTCGTCGACCGCGGTCGCCCCGCCCGACAGGCCGCTGCCCGCGCCGCGCGTGACTACTGGGACCCGGTGCGCGCTGGCCCAGCGCAGGACCGTCTGCACCTCGTCGGTGCGCCGCGGCCGGACCACCGCGCTCGGTTTTCCCGCCGACGGGTCGAGGGCACGGTCCTGTCGGTAGCCCTCGATCACCGCCGGGTCGGTCACCACCATGCCGTCCGGCAGCTCGGCGATCAGGCCGACCAGGGCGTTTTTTTTCACGGGGTGCTCACCTCGTCGATGCTACGGCCCGGGATCGACGGCGAAGCCAGGCGTGGGAATGCACGATGGTGGGGTGTTCGTCCATCCGCGTACCGGCCGGCCGTTCGATTCCCCGGTTGCGTCCGGCGCCGGATGGCCGGGTGATCCGGGGGCGCCGCAGACCCCGGTGGCCATCGACGCCGCGCAGGTTCGCAGGCTGGCGGACCGGGCCGGCTCGATACCCGAACTCGACGCGGCGATCAGCGTGTGCCGGGCGTGTCCCCGGCTGGTCGCCTGGCGGGAGGAGGTCGCCGTCGTCAAAAGGCGGGCCTTCGCCGACCAGCCGTACTGGGGACGGCCGGTGCCGGGATGGGGATCGGAGCGGCCGCGGCTCCTGGTCGTCGGGTTGGCGCCGGCCGCGCACGGTGCCAACCGGACCGGACGGATGTTCACCGGCGACCGGTCCGGCGACCATCTGTTTGCGGCACTGCACCGCGCCGGGATGGTGAACTCACCGGTCAGCGTCGACGCTGCGGATGGGTTGCAGGCCAATAGTATTCGTATCGTCGCACCGGTGCGGTGCGCGCCGCCGGGCAACTCCCCGACGCCCGCCGAGCGGGCCGCGTGTGCGCCGTGGCTGACCGCGGAGTGGCGGCTCGGCGGCGGCGACGTCCGGGCCATCGTCGCGCTCGGCGGCTACGCGTGGCGTTCGACGCTGGACATGGTCCGCTACGGCGGCGGCCGGGTGCCCCGCCCGCAACCGAGGTTCGGTCACGGCGCGGCCGCGACATTGCACGCCGGACCCGGCGAGGTGGTGCTGCTGGGCTGCTACCACCCGAGCCAGCAGAACACCTTCACCGGCAAGCTGACCACCGCGATGCTCGACGACGTGTTCGGGCGGGCCGCGGCCATCGCAGGACTATCCCGGTGATCGCGGGCGTTGACGGCACCGTGCGCCTTTCCGTGCTCGATCTCGTCCCCGTTCGCACCGACCAGAGCACTGCCGACGCGCTGGCGGCCACGGTCGCCGTGGCGCAGACCGCCGACCGGCTGGGCTTCACCCGCTACTGGGTCGCCGAACACCACAACATGCCGGCTGTGGGCGCCACCAGCCCGCCGGTGCTGATCGCCTACCTGGCCGCGCAGACCACGCGGTTGAGGCTCGGGTCGGGCGGGGTGATGTTGCCCAACCACGCGCCGCTGGCGGTGGCCGAGCAGTTCGCGCTGCTGGAAGCGGCCGCACCGGGCCGCATCGACCTCGGCATCGGCCGCGCGCCCGGCTCAGACCCGGTCACGTCATTCATGCTGCGCGGCCCGGCCGGCCGCGACGATCGCGACATAGACCAGTTCCCGGACTATCTCGACCACGTGAAGGCGATGATGAGCCGCGGCGGGGTGAAGGTGCAGTTGCGCGACGGGGACTATCTGCTCAAGGCCACGCCGTCAGCGGCGAGCGAGCCGCGGCTGTGGCTGCTGGGGTCGTCGCTGTATTCCGCGCGGCTGGCGGCGGCCAAGGGGCTGCCCTACGTGTTCGCTCACCACTTTTCCGGTCAGGGGACCGAGGAGGCGCTCGCGACCTACCGGTCGGGGTTCGTGCCCAGCGAGCTGGCCGCGGAGCCGACGACTTTTCTGACCGTCAACGCCGCGGTGGCCGAAACCCGTGACGAGGCAGTCGCGTTGATGCTGCCCAACCTGGTGATGATGGCCCGGCTTCGCACCGGCGAACCGCTCGGGCCGCTGCAGTTCGTCGAGGATGCTCACAACGCTCACTTGACACCGGATCAGCGCCATATCGTCGACAGCGGGCTGCGGCGCGCGGTCGTCGGCACACCCGCCGAGACCGCCGAGCAGATACGTGCGCTGGCCACACGATTCGGTGTCGACGAGGTGATGGTCAACCCGGTCGCGTCGGCGCACCGCGGCACCGCTGCCGCGATCGCGCCGGCGCGGGTCACCACGCTGGAGCTGTTGGCCAAAGAGCTGTTGTAGCGCGCCGGCCATCGCCGACTGTGAAGCTGTTGTGAAAAAAAGTCCAATTCCTTCGCAACAGCGTCACGCTCGCCGCACGGGTGTCAACACGATCACCGGAATCGGACGCGACGTGCGGCGCTGGTAGGCCTCGTAGCGGTTGGCGTTGTTCGTGTTGACGAGCTGCCACAACCGCGGGTAGTCGGGGTCGCCCGGCAGTACCGGCACCGCCGTCACGGCGAACCGCCGTGGTCCGACATTGATGTCGACGTTCGGGTTGGCCCGAAGGTTGTGATACCAGCCGGGCGAGCGTGGATCGCCGCCCTTGGAGGCGACCACGAGGTACGCGTCGCCGTCGCGCGCATACGTCAGCGTCGTGGTGCGCGGTTTAGCGGTCTTGGCGCCGATCGTGTGCAGCAGCAGGCTGGGCGGCGCCCCCGGGATCCAGTGCCCGATCCGCCCCTTGGTGCCCCGATAGATCGCGTCGTGGCACCTCAGCAGCGGGACCATGATGTGCTGTTCCATCCAATCGGAGATAGCCATGGCTCAGTCTTACTGCTTTGCGTCCAGCTCCGCCAGCGCGTCGCGGAGGATTTGCCCGGTGGCTTCCCGGTCCGGGTCGCGGCGCAGCACGAGTCCTTTGGCGACCGAGAGCTTGTCGCCGGTGCGCCGCGGCAGCACGTGCAGGTGAATGTGGAACACCGTCTGGAAGGCGGCGCGGCCGTCGTTGATCGCGATGTTGGTGGCGTCGGCCAGCTCGGTCGCCCGGGCCGCCCGCGCGATCCGCTGCCCGATCGCCACCATGCCGGCCAGCGTCTCGGCCGGGGTGTCGGTCAGGTCGACGGTGTGGCGCCTGGGCAGCACCAGGGTGTGCCCGCGGGTGAACGGCCGGATGTCGAGGATGGCGAGATGGTCGTCGTCTTCGTAGACGCGGACGGCCGGCGCATCGCCGGCGACGATCGCGCAGAACACACAGGGCATGCTGGACACACAGGGCATGCTGGACACACAGGGCATGCTGCCACCGTAACGGCCGTCAGATCGACAGCGCTGCGGCCATCGCCTCGATCGCCCGGTCCAGGATGGTGCGCGTGGTCGCGAAGTTCAGCCGGGCGAACCCGGAGCTCACGGTGCGACCGAACGGGATACCCGGGCTGAGTGCCACCTTGGCCTTCGGCAGCAGGTATTCCGCGGGCTCGGCGGGCAGATCCAGTGCCCGAAAATCGACCCATGACATGTAGGTGGCCTCCGGTGTGTTGACCTTCACCCCGGGCGCCGACTCCGGCAGCGCCCGGGCCAGATGGTCACGGCTGGCCCGCAGGTAGCCCAGCAGGTCGTCCAGCCAGGGACCGCCGTGCCGGTAGGCGGCGATGTTGGCGCGGATCCCGACGGTGGACGCGCCCATCTTGTGCAGCATGTTGATCCGGTGCCACTCGTCGAGGTCGCGCGGACTGGACAGCACCACCTGGGCGCACATCAGGCCGGGCAGGTTCCACCCCTTGGAGGCCGACAGCAGCGTGACCACCGTGTCGGCGGCGGTGTCGGACACCGACGCGGCGGCGACGTGGGGCCGGTCGTAGACCAGCGGCGCGTGGATCTCGTCGGCGATGATCCGGGCGCCGTGCCGTGCCGCGATGTCGGCGATGACGCGCAGCTCGTCGGCGGTGAACGCGGTGCCCAGCGGGTTGTTCGGGTTGCACAAGATCAGCGACCCCGCCCCACCGGCGAAGGCGGCGTCCAGGGCGTCCAGGTCGATCTCGTAGCGTCCCGAATCCTGTTGTGGCATTGGGATTTCCACACGCTGCCGGCCGGTGACCCGCAGTACGTCGAAAAAGGGCATGTAGGCCGGGACGGGGAGCACCACCGGACTTTCCGGCCGGGTGAGGAACGTGACGACGACTTCGATGCCCTTGAGCACATCGGGAACCACCTGGACCCACTGGGGTTCGATGTGCCACCCGTAACGGGCCCGGCACCAGTCGGCGGTCGTCTGCGGCAGTGTGTGCGCGCTGACGGGCGGGTAGCCGAACTCCTCGTTGGCGACGCACGCCCGTACCGCGTCGAGCACCGCGGGCGCGGTCGGGAAGTCCATCTCGGCGATCCACAGCGGCAACACGTCGGGCTCGAAGTGGTTCCACTTGATGGTGTTGCGCCCACGCAGCTGGTCTTCGGTCAGTTCATCGAACGTCGTGCCGGTCATGGCATTAGTCTGCCTGCTCATGGACCCTCGTGAGCTTGCGTTCGCCGGCGCGGCCGCGCAGGCGCGGATGCTGGCCGACGGCGCGGTCACCGCGCCGTCGCTGCTCGAGGTCTACCTGCAGCGCATCGCGCGGCTCGACCCGCAGCTGCGGTCCTACCGCGTCGTGCTCGCCGACACCGCACGCGAGGAGGCCGCCGCCGCCCAGCGCCGCCTCGACGCCGGCGAGCGGCTGCCGCTGCTGGGGGTGCCGGTCGCGATCAAAGACGACGTCGACATCGCCGGCCAGACAACAACTCTCGGCACCACCGCGCATGGCCCGGCCGCGACCGCCGACGCGGAAGTGGTGCGCGCGCTGCGCGACGCCGGCGCGGTCATCCTCGGCAAGACCGCGGTGCCCGAGTTGATGATGATGCCCTACACCGAGTCGCTGACGTTCGGGGCGACCCGCAACCCGTGGGATACCTCGCGCACGCCGGGGGGCAGCAGCGGGGGCAGTGGCGCCGCGGTGGCCGCCGGGCTGGCGCCGTTGGCGCTGGGCTCCGACGGCGCCGGCTCGATCCGCATCCCGTCGACGTGGTGCGGGTTGTTCGGTATCAAACCGCAGCGCGACCGGGTATCGGTGGCGCCGCATGACGACGCCTGGTGTGGGCTGAGCGTTAACGGTCCGCTCGCGCGTTCGGTGACCGACGCGGCGTTGTTCCTGGATGCGACGACGACGCTGCCCGGCCCGGACGGCGGATTCGTCGCCGCGGCGACACGCGACGCGGGTCGGCTGCGAATTGCGCTGAGCACCAAGGCTCCACCGCCCTTGGTTGCCCGGCTCGGCAAGGATCAGCGGGCGGCGGTGGCCCAGGCGGGCGCACTGCTGCGTGAGCTGGGCCATCACGTCATCGCCCGCGACCCCGACTACCCGCCGTCGGCGATGTTCGGGCATTGCCTGCCTCGCTACTTCCGGGGCATCTATGACGACGCTCGCACGCTGCCACATCCCGAGCGGCTGGAGGCCCGCACCCGCGCCATGGCGCGCATCGGCGGCTTGTTCTCTGACCGGAGGATGGCAGCGGTGCGTGCCGGCGAGGCGGCCGTGGCCGCCCGGATCCAGTCGATCTTCGACGATGTCGACGTCGTCGTCACGCCGGCCAATGCGACCGGCCCGTCCCGTGTCGGCGCCTATCAACGCCGCGGCGCGGTCTCGTCGTTTTTGCTGGCAACGGCCAAGGTTCCGTTTTACGTGATCTGGAATCTGACCGGCCAGCCCGCCGCCGTGGTGCCGTGGGGGCTGGATTCCGACGGGCTGCCGGTGTCGGTGCAGCTGGTCGGCCGGCCCTGCGACGAGGCGACGTTGCTGGCGCTGAGCGCACAGATCGAGGCGGTGCGCCCGTGGGCGCAGCGGCGCCCGCCGGTGTCGTGAGCCGCGGGTAGAGGTCGACGACGTGGATGTCCCGGACGGCCTGCTCGACGGCCTCGACGGCGCCGCGCGCGCCGAACGCGCCGAGCTGATCGAGTGGCTGCTCGAGCAAGGCATCACCGCGGAGCAGATCCGTGAGGCGCCGATGCCGGTGCTGCTGGCGTCGCGGCGCATCATCGGCGACGACGGGACCTATGTCTCGGCACGGGAGATCGCCGAGCGTCACGGGGTCGACCTCGACCTGCTGCAGCGGGTGCAGCGCGCGATCGGGCTGGCCCGGGTCGACGATCCCGACGCCGCAGTGCACCTGCGGGAGGACGGCGAAGCCGCCGCACACGTGCAACGTTTCCTTGACGCCGGCCTGGATCCCGAGGACGTCATCCAGGTCGTTCGTGTTCTCGCCGAAGGACTTTCGCATACCGCAGAAGTAATGCGCTACGCGGCGTTGGCGGCCGTCCTGCGGCCCGGGATGAGCGAACGTGGCATCGCAGTGCGCTCCCAGGCGCTGGTGAGCCGGATCGCACCGCTGCTGGGCCCGTGGATCGAGGACATGTTGTTCATGCACCTGCGGCACCAGTTGGAAACGGAGGCCGTCACCGCCGGCGAGCGTGCGGCCGGGGCGGCGTTGCCGGGCGCGCGGGAGGTCAGCGTCGCGTTCGCCGACCTTGTCGGCTTCACTGCACTGGGCGAGTCGGTCCCGCCCGAGGACTTGGGACAACTCGCGAACCGGTTGGCGGATAACGCCCGCGACGTGGCCGCCCCGCCGGTGCAGTTCGTCAAGACGATCGGTGACGCGGTGATGTTTGTCTGCCCCGACCCCGCGCCGCTGTTGGATGCTGTCCTGAAGCTGGTCGAGGCCACCGACACCGATGACGATTTTCTGAGGCTGAGAGCGGGTGCGGCGTCGGGGATGGCGGTCAGCCGCGCCGGTGACTGGTTCGGCAACCCCGTCAACGTCGCGAGCCGGGTGACCGCGGTCGCCCGGCCCGGTGCGGTGCTGGTCGCCGAATCGACACGGGCCGTGCTCGGCGACGCGGCGGGGTTCTCCTGGTCGTTCGCGGGTGCACGTCATCTCAAGGGCATCAGGGGCGAGGTCAGGCTGTACCGCGCACGCCGCGGCCAGGATCTGCCGCAGTGCGGGGCAGACGGGTCGACCGCGTAGCCGCGAGGCCGTTCGCGCCGGTTCGCCATCGGTGAACACCGTTCTGTATGCAACGTAATTCTGTAATGATGTAAGCATGAGACACCATCACCAGCAAGAGCGGCGGTATGGCCGCCCCGGCGGCTGGCAGCAGGCCGCCCAGCCCGATGCCGGCACTGCCGCCGACTGGTTCGCCGGACGTCTGCCCGGCGACTGGTTCGACGGCGATCCGAGCGTCATCGTCGACCGCGAGGAGATCACCATCATCGGTACGCTGCCCACACCGCAGGCCGCAGGAAAACCGGACAAAGAAGAGAGCGAGGCCCACGCGTCGGGTCGCGTCGCGCGGTTCCGGGAAGAGACCCGGCCGGAACGGATGCGCATCGCCGACGAAGCGCAGGAACGCTACGGCCGCAAGGTGTCCTGGGGCGTCGAGGTGGGTGATCAGCGAATCCTGTTCACCCACATCGCTGTTCCGGTGATGACGCGGCTGAAGCAGTCCGAGCGTCGGGTGCTCGACACCCTGGTCGACGCCGGCGTGGCGCGGTCGCGGTCCGACGCGCTGGCCTGGTCGGTGAAACTTGTCGGCGAACACGCCGAGGAGTGGCTGGCCAAGCTGCGCGACGCCATGTCAGCGGTCGACGAGGTCCGCGCGCAGGGCCCGGACCTGTAACCGGAGAGCCAATTCGGGTGTGGATCGGCCGCGCCGCGGGTAGGCATCCAGATCGCCGGCATCCTACAAACCGGCTCACCGGTTCGTAGAAGATTCGGTGTGCGGCGCCAGGTGAGGAGCTGAGATTGGGCACTGAGAAGTCGTGCGGCGCGCTGGCCGAGTTCCCGGTGCGGTGCCGGCCGTGACGTCGCCGTCGGGAAAGCCTCGCCTGCTGTTCGTGCACGCGCATCCCGACGACGAGACCCTCACCACCGGCGGCACGATCGCGCGGTATGTCGCCGAGGGTGCGGAGGTCCGCGTCGTCACCTGCACCCTCGGCGAGGAAGGCGAAGTCGTCGGGGAGCGCTACGCGCTGCTGACGGCCGACCACGCCGACCAACTCGGCGGGTACCGCATCGGCGAGTTGTCGCAGGCGCTGACCGCGCTTGGCGTCGGCGAACCGATCTTCCTCGGCGGTCCCGGCCGCTGGCGCGACTCGGGGATGCCGGCCACCGCGCGTCGGCGTCAGACGGCGTTCGCGGACGCCGGCGACGACGCCGTGCAGGAGCTTGCCGCGATCATCGACACGATCCGCCCGCACGTCGTCGTCACCTACGACCCCCAGGGCGGCTACGGCCATCCCGACCACGTGCAGACGCACCGGGTGACGGCGGCCGCGGTCGCGGCCAGCGGGTGGCGCGTCCCGAAGGTGTACTGGACCGTCGGCTCGGCCGGCGCGGTGCGGGCCGGCCTGGCCGCCCTGGACGACATCCCGCCCGGATGGATCAGGCCGAACAGCCCTGCGGGGTTCGGATATTCCGACCGCGACATCGACGCCGTCATCGACGTCCGCGAGCATCTGGACGCCATGCTCGCGGCCCTCGCCGCGCACGCCACCCAGCTCATGTTGGCGCCCGATCGGCGCTCCCTTGCGCTGTCGAACAAGATCGCGCTGCCCATAGTGACCGACGAGCATTACGTCCTCGCGGTGGGCCGCCCCGGCCCGCGGGACAGCCGCGGTTGGGAAACCGATCTGCTGGCCGGGCTGACCCTGCGATGACGGCCTCTCGGCGCGGCGCCGGAGCCGCGCTGGCCGCGAGTCGATGGGGGATGTCAGCTGTTGCGGGTCGGCGAGCTTAGGCCCGCGTCATGGCGTAGTAGGCACCCCGGCGTGCTATCAGTTCGGCGTGGCTGCCGCGCTCGACGATCCTGCCCGCCTGCATCACCAGGATGACGTCGGCATCGCGGATCGTGGAAAGCCTGTGGGCGACAAGGAAACTCGTCCGGCCACGCCTGAGCTCACGCATCGCGTGGGCGACCAGCATCTCGGTCCGGGTGTCCACCGAGCTGGTGGCCTCGTCGAGGATCAACAGCTGGGGACGGGTGAGAAACGCCCGGGCGATGGTGATCAGCTGCTTCTCCCCGGCGCTGATGTCGGCGCCGTCGTCGCCGATGCGGGTGTGGTAGCCGTGCGGGAGCGTGCGCACGAAGGGGTCGACGTGGGCGGCCCTGGCCGCGGCGACGATCTCGTCGTCGGTGGCGTCGGGCCGGCCGTAGGCGATGTTCTCGGCGATCGTGCCGTCGAACAGCCAGGTGTCCTGCAGCACCATGCCGATGCGCGATCGCAGCGACTGCCGGCTCACCGAGGCGATGTCCACGCCGTCGATCAAGATCCGGCCGGCGTCGACGTCGTAGAACCGCATCAGCAGGTTCACCAGCGTGGTCTTGCCCACCCCTGTCGGACCGACGAGCGCTACCGTGCTGCCGGGTTCGGCGATCAGCGAGAGGTCGTCGATAACCGTGGTTCCGGGTCGATAGCCGAAGCTCACGTGCTCGAATTCGACCCGCCCGGTGGGCCGTCGACCGTTGGGCGACGGCAGCGCGGTCGGGGGGGAGGGCGGTTCCTCGGGCTCGTCGAGCAGGTCGAAAACCCGCTCGGCGCTGGCCATTCCGGACTGCAGCGTGTTGTACATCGCGGCCACCTGGGTCAGCGGCGCGTTGAATTGACGGACGTAGGAGACGAACGCCTGGATGCCGCCGACGGTGAGCCGTCCGGTCGCGATCTGCAGGCCGCCCACCACCGCCACGGCGACGTAGCCGAGGTTGCCGATGAACGTCGCCGCCGGTGACACCAGTCCGGAGAAGAATTGGGCGCCGAAACTGGCCCGGTAGACCTCGTCGTTGAGCTCGCGGAAGCACTCCTGCGCCCGAGCGCGATGGCCGAATGTCCTGACCAGCGTGAAACCGCTGTAGGTCTCCTCGATGTGAGCGGCCAGCCGCCCGGTGTTGGTCCATTGCGCGACGAACAGCCGCTGCGAGCGCCCCGCGATCGCCCGGGTCGCCAGCAGCGACAGCGGGACGGTGAGCAGCGTGATCCCGGTCAGCAGCGGAGAGATTGTCAGCATCATCACCAGCACGGCCCCCACCGTCAGGATCGCGCTGAGCAGTTGGGTGATCGTCATCGACAGCGATGTCGCGACGTTGTCGACGTCGTTGGTCACTCTGCTGAGCACCTCGCCACGTTGGCGTCGGTCGAAGTAGGCCAGCGGCAGCCGGTGCACCTTGGCCTCGACGTCACGGCGCAGCGCCTGCAGGGTGCGCTGGACGATCAGGTTGAGCAGTCGGGCCTGCACCCACACCAACAGGGCGGCAACCAGATACAGGGCCAGAGCCAGCGCCAGCGTTCGTGCCACCGCGGCGAAGTCCACACCACGGCCCGGAACCAGGTTCATCCCGGAGATCAAGTCGGCGAAGGTGCCCTCCCCGCGGGCGCGGGCCGCGGCGACAGCCTGCTGCTTGGTCAGCCCGGCGGGCAGTTGCCTGCCGATCACGCCGCTGAACAGCAGGTCGGTGGCATGGCCCAGGATCCGTGGGACAACGACCCCGACCGCCGTGCCGCTGATCCCCAGCGCCATCACCGCCACGGCCGGACCCCGTTGTGGAGCAAGGAGTGTGACCAGCCGGAGCACCGAACCCCGGAAATCGCGGGATCTTTCGGTGGGAGCGCGGACCGTCGCCACGGTCACGGCAGGCCTCCGACTCCGGAGCCCAACGACTGCGATTCGGCGAACTCGGCGTAGGTGGGGCAGGTCGCCAGCAACGATTCGTGGCTGCCTGCGCCGACGACGTGCCCGTCGTCGACGACGATCACCTGGCCGGCTTCGCTTGCGATCGAAATCCGTTGTGTCACAACAAGGACGGTTGCCTGTGCGGTGATCGTGGCCAGCGACGCGCGCACCTGCGCGTCGGTGTGTACGTCCAGAGCCGAGAACGCGTCGTCGAAAAGGTAGATGGCGGGGCGCCGGATCACCGCCCGCGCGATCGCGAGTCGTTGTCGCTGGCCGCCGGAGAAATTGATGCCGCCCTGCGCCACCCGCATGTCCAGCCCGTCGTCGTGTGCCGCCACGAACTCGTCGGCGGCCGCCACCCGCAGTGCTTCCCACATCTGCGCGTCGGTGACCACCTGCCCCGGGGCGGCGCCGTAGCGCAGGTTGTCGGCGACGGTGCCGGAGAACAGATAGCCGCGCTGCGGCACCAGGCCGATAGCCGACCACAGCCGCTCGAGGGCGTAGCCGCGGACGTCGACACCGTCGACGAGCACCGCGCCGCCGGTCACGTCGTAGAGCCGGCAGATCAGGGCGACCAGCGTCGACTTGCCCGAGCCGGTGCCGCCGACGACGGCCGTGGTGGTGCCGGGGACCATGCTCAGCGAGACATCTTGCAGCACAGCGCGGTCGGCGCCCGGATAACGAAATGTCACGCCGTCCAGCCGGACGGTTCCCCCGATGCCGGATGACGGATGCACCGGGTGCTCGGGGCTGACCACCGCCGGAGAAGTGCGCAGCACTTCGCTGATCCGATCGGCGCACACCGACGCGCGCGGCAGCACCATCAGCGTCGTGGTCGCCATCGTCACGGCCATCAGGATCTGGGTGAAATACGACAGGAATGCGATCAGCGAGCCCACCTGCATGTGGCCGGCATCGATACGCTGCCCGCCGAACCAGATCACCGCCACACTGGAGACGTTGACGGTCAGCGTGGTCACCGGCAGCATCAGCGCCTGCCAGTTGCCGGCCGCCAGAGCCGTATCCGACAGCGTGCGGTTGGCGTGGTCGAACCTGGTGCGTTCGAAGGATTCGCGGGCGAACGCCCGCACCACCCGCACGCCGGACAACTGGTCGCGCATCACCGCGTTGACGGCGTCGATCCGCCGCTGCATGCTGCGGAAGATCGGCAGCATGTGCGACACGATCCGGTAGTTCGCCAGAGCCAGCACGGGGACACCGACCGCCAGCAGCCAGGACAACCCGGCGTCTTGGTGGACGGCCATGACGATTCCGCCGACGCTCATGATCGGCGCGGTGACCAGCACCGTGGCGGTCATCTGCACGAGGAACTGGATCTGGCGGACGTCGTTGGTGGTGCGGGTCAGCAGGGTTGGGGCACCGAACCGGGCGGCTTCGTGCTCCGAGAAGGTGGCGACGTGGTGGAATATCGCCGACCGCAGATCCCGGCCGAACCCCATGCCGGTGCGGGAGCCGAAGTAGACGGCGCCGACGGCGCAGGCGATCTGCAGTGCCGTGACGCCCAGCATCACCTCGCCGAGCCCCGCGATGGTGGCGGTGTCTCCCCGGGCGACCCCGTCGTCGATGATGGCGGCGTTGACCGTCGGCAGGTAGAGCGACGCCAGCGTGCTCACCAGTTGCAGCACCATCACCACCGCGACCAGCGATCGGTACGGCCGGATGAACTGGCGCACCAGTGCCAGGAGCATGTGGTAACTGTCGCACACCGCGGGCGGTCGGGTCCGGATGACTGCCGGGCCTCGTCACCTGGGTATCCGGGCTGGTCGGGGCGTGTTCTGGTGGTTGACCCCAGGTGCTGCCGCTACAGTGCATCGTGTGAACACCACGAGGAGCGAGTAGCCGTGCGGCGTGACGTGGCGGCGCTGGCGCTGGCAGCGGCAACCGCGCTCCCGGTGCTGGCCGCATGCTCCGGCTCGGGTTCCGACCAGACGCAGCAGGCCGAGTCGTCGCAGACCCCGTCCGGGGAGGGGCGTCACGGTCCGCTGTTCCCGCAGTGCGGCGGCGTCAGCGACGAGACGGTCACCCAGCTGACGCAGGTGACCGGGCTGGTCAACACCGCCCAGAATTCGGTGGGCTGCCAGTGGCTGGCGGGCGGCGGGATCCTCGGACCGCACTTCTCCTTCTCCTGGTATCGCGGCAGCCCGATCGGGCGGGAACGCAAGACCGAGCAGTTGTCCCGGGCGAGCGTGGAGGACATCAACATCAACGGACATAGCGGCTTCATCGCCATCGGCAACGAGCCGGCACTGGGTGACTCGTTGTGCGAGATAGGAATTCAGTTCTCCGACGACTTCATCGAATGGTCGGTCAGCTTCAACCAGAAGCCGTTTCCCAACCCGTGCGACGTGGCCAGGGAACTGACCCGCCAGTCGATTGCGAACTCGAAATGAGTCCCTCGGTGCGCCGCCGAATCCTGGCCGCGCTCGCGCTGACCGCGCTGTCGGTGCTGACCGGCTGCACGCGGTCGGTGGCCGGCACCGCGGTGAGGGCGGGCTCGGGTGATGTCGAGCGCAACAACAACTCCGAGCAGCAGTACCCGAACCTGCTCAAGGAGTGCGAGGTGTTGACCACCGACCTGCTCGCCAAGACGGTGGGCGCCGATCCGCAGGATATCCAGAGCACGTTCGTCGGTGCCATCTGCCGCTGGCAGGCGGCCAACCCGGCCGGTCTGATCGACATCACCCGGTTCTGGTTCGAGCAGGACGGCCTGGGTGAGGAGCGCAAGGTCGCGGAGTTCCTCAAATACCAGATCGAGAACCGCTCCATCTCCGGTGTGCAGTCGATCGTGATGCGGCCCAACGACCCCAACGGCTCGTGCGGTGTCGCCAGCGACGCCGCGGGCGTGGTCGGGTGGTGGGTCAACCCGCAGGCCCCCGGTATCGACGCGTGCGCGCAGGCCATCAAGTTGATGGAGCTGACGCTGTCGACGAACTCGTAGAGATCCGCTGGTCCACGCCATGGCTGTGATCGGATCGCCGTCGTGACCCGGCGCTCGCGTGCGGCCATCCGGCCCCCGTCAGCGCGGCACGTGGAATTCGACCAGCGCGGCGCCGCCGAATCCCAGGTCCCGCCAGCTTCCGCCGACCCGCAGCACCGCGATGCCCGACGTGGGGAACTTCGACGAAACATCGCGCAGCGCAGCGGTATCGGTGCCGTGCCCGCCGGCGAGCCCGATCACCACCGCCGACATCGCCGGCTCATGTCCCACCACCAGCAGCGTGCCCACCTCGTCGCCGACGTCGTGGATCTCGTCGACCACCGTCGCCGGGTCGGCGCCGTAGAGCCGCTGCGTGTAGCGCACCGCGGCGTCGATGTGCGTGTGCGCCAGGGTTTGCCGCGCGCGGGTAGCCGTCGAGCACAGCACCTCGTCGACGGCGGTCAGGTTGGCGCGCAGCCAGTCTCCGGCCAGCCCGGCCTCGCGGACACCCCGCGGGGCCAGCGGGCGGTCGTGGTCGGTGACCCCAGCCGGGTACGCGGACTTGGCGTGGCGGAGCAGCACCAGACGCCGCCGCAGACCACTCACCCCGACCACGGTAGGGCAGCCCGGCGCGGCGGGCCTCGCCAGTGGCGCCCGGACCTGCCGGTCGGGGTCCGAAGGCTGGTCGGTGCCTGGTCCTAGACTCGCCTTGCTCGCAGAGCCGTGAACCATCGGAAGGGCAGTAGGCATGCGATTCGTGCACACCGCCGACTGGCAGCTGGGCATGACCCGTCACTTCCTGGCCGGTGACGCTCAGCCGCGGTACTCGGCGGCCCGCCGCGACGCGGTGGCCGGGCTGGGCAGCCTCGACGTCGATTTCGTGGTGGTGGCCGGTGACGTCTTCGAGCACAACCAGCTTGGCCCGCAGGTCGTCAGCCAGTCGTTGGAGGCGATGCGCGCCATCGGGGTTCCGGTCTATCTGCTTCCGGGCAACCACGACCCGTTGGACGCCTCGTCGATCTACACCGGCAAGCTGTTCCGCGACGAATGCCCGGACAACGTCGTGGTGCTCGATCGGTCCGGCGTTCACGACGTGCGGCCGGGTCTGCAAATCGTCGCGGCGCCGTGGC
Organism: Mycobacterium sp.; assembly: GCF_039583805.1. Classification (GTDB taxonomy): domain Bacteria; phylum Actinomycetota; class Actinomycetes; order Mycobacteriales; family Mycobacteriaceae; genus Mycobacterium. Next base: position 25,503 of record NZ_JAVKSH010000017.1, read on the forward strand.
GTTCCAAGTCTCCCACGCAGGACCTGGCCGCCGAGGTGCTCGACGATCTCGCAGGCCCGCCGGCCTACGGTGTCACCCGGGTGCTGGTCGCCCACGGCGGGGTCGACGTGTTGGACCCCGACCCCGCCAACCCGGCGCTGATCCGGCTGGCCGCCGTCGAGGACGCGCTGGCCCGCGGCGCGATCCACTACGTTGCGCTGGGCGACAAACATTCGGTCACCGAGGTCGGCGGCAGCGGTCGGGTGTGGTATTCCGGCTCACCGGAGGTCACCAATTTCGACGACGTCGAGCCCGACCCGGGGCACGTGCTGGTTGTCGACATCGACGACACGGACCCGCACCGGCCCGTCACCGTCGATGTCCGCCGCGTCGGCCGCTGGCGGTTCCGCACCGTTCGCCGTCAGCTCGACACCCGCGCCGACATCGCGGAGCTGGATGGGTATCTGGACGGCATCGGCGACAAGGACCGCACGGTGGTGCGGCTGGCTCTGGTCGGCTCGCTGACCGTGACCGACCGCGCCGCCCTGGAGGAGTGCCTGGACAAATACTCGCGGCTGCTCGCGTGGCTGGGCGCTTGGGACCGCCACACCAACCTGGTGGTGCTGCCGGGCGACGGCGAGTTCGACGACCTCGGTCTCGGCGGGTTCGCCGCCGCCGCCGTCGAGGAACTGGTCGAGACGGCACGCTCCGGCGACGACGAGCGCGCCGAGCACGCGCGGGCGGCGCTGGCCTTGCTGCTGCGGTTGACCGACCGGATCAGCGCATGAGACTGCACCGGCTGGTTCTGACCAACTATCGCGGCATCACCCACCGCGAGGTCGACTTTCCCGACCACGGCGTAGTGGTGGTGCACGGCGTCAACGAGGCCGGCAAGTCGTCGATGATCGAGGCGCTGGACCTGCTGCTGGAACACAAGGACCGCTCGACGAAAAAGGAAGTCAAGCAGGTCAAGCCGACAAACGTCGACGCGGGTTCGCAGATCACTGCCGAAATCTCCACCGGCCCTTACCGTTTCGTCTACCATAAACGGTTCCACAAGCGGCCCGAAACCGAGCTGACGGTGCTGGCTCCGCGGCGCGAACAGCTCACCGGTGACGAGGCGCATGACCGGGTACGGGCGATCCTCGCCGAGACCGTCGACACCGAGCTGTGGCGGGCCCAACGGGTGCTGCAGGCGGCATCGACGACCGCGGTGGACCTGTCCGGCTGCGACGCGCTGTCGCGGGCGCTGGACATCGCGGCCGGCGACGCGGCGACACTGTCCGGCGCCGAATCGTCGCTTCTGGAGCGCATCGACGCCGAGTATGCCCGCTACTTCACCTCGACCGGTCGGCCCACCGGCGAATGGTCCGCCGTGTCCGCCGCGCGGGAGCAGGCCGATGAGGAGGTGCAGCGCTGCACGGTCGCCCTCGCCGAGGTCGAGGAGCGGGTTGCGTGTCACGAGAAGCTGAGCGCCGAGCTGGCCGAGCTGTCCGGCGATCGCCGGAGAGCCGACGAGCGGTACCGCGCGGCCCTCCAGGCCGCCGAGGCCGTCGAACATCTCACCGCGCAACTGCGCGAGGCCGAGTTAGCCGCCGCAGTTGCCGCAGCCACCGGGTCCGAGGTGGCGGCAGCGCACGACGAGCGGCAGCGGCTGCTGGCCGACGTCGCCCGGCACGCCGCGGCGCTGGCCGCCCGGCAGGCTGAAGCGCGCCAAACCGCCGCGGCGGAGGAGTCAGCGCGGGGTGCCGCCGCCGCGGCCGACACCGCCGTTGAGAAAGCCGAACAGGCCGTGGCGGCGGCCCAGCAGCGTGTCGAGGAGCTGCGCCGCCGGCAGGAGGCCGACCGGCTGGCGGCGCGGCTGGACGCGATCGACGCCGCCCGGCGCGACCGCGACCAGGTCTGCGACGAGCTTTCGACGATCCGGCTCACCGAGGACCTGATGGCGCGGATCGAGCAGGCCGCCGCCGCGGCCGACCGGGCCGAAGCCCAGCTGGCGTCGCTGTCGGCGACGGTCGAATTCATTGCCGCCGCCGACATCGAACTTGTCGTCGAGGGCGGGCGGATGTCGCTGTCGGCCGGCCAGAGTTGGTCCACCGCGGTGAGCGCCACCACCGAGGTCACGGTTCCCGATGTGCTGACCGCCCGGTTCAGCCCGGGTCTCACCGCCGCCGACGTCCACGGCCAACTGGCGTCGGCACAAAGGGAATTGGCCGCCGCGCTGGCCGCCGGGCATGTCGAGGACGCGGCGGCGGCGCGCAGCACCGACCAGCACCGGCGCGAGCTGCAGAGCCGTCGTGACCAGCTGGCCGCGAACCTGGCGGGGCTGTGCGGCGGCGAGGAGATCGACGGCCTGCGCGCTACCCTGGCGCAATTGCTCGCCGGCCTGGGCGCTGTGCGCGTGGACGACGCCGAACTCGACCGCGCCCGGGCGGTCCAAACCGCCGCAGCTGAAGACCGCAAGACCTGCCGCCTGGCCGCGGACACGGCTCGGACGGAGCTGACCGAGGCGGCGACGCGGGCAACGGTTGCGCGGGACACGGCGGCCGGCCACCAGGCTGAGCTCGCGGCGGTTACCGAACGGCTGGCCGAGCGGCGGGCCGCGCGCACCGACGAGGATCTGGCGGCCGCCGCCGAGACAGGCCTGCGCGCCACGCAGGCCGCGCGATGCCGAGTCGCCGAGCTGACCGACGCACTCACCGCGGCCGGCCCCGATGCGGTGGCCGCCGAACTCGCCGACGCGCGCCGGGCCGCCGAGGCACTGCACACCCGCCACGACGAGATCACCCAGCAGCTGCGAGAGATCTCCGCCGAACTCGGCATCTTCCGCACCGAGGGCCGCCAGGGCAACCTCGACGCCGCCCAGACCAGACGCGAACACGCCCTGGACGAGTACCAGCGGGTGCGGCAGCGTGCCGAGGCCGCGCAGCTGCTGCGCTCGGTGATGGCGCGCCACCGCGACGCCGCGCGACTGCGTTACGTCGAGCCGTTCCGCGCCGAGCTGCAACGCCTGGGCCGCCCGGTGTTCGGGCCCAGTTTCGAGGTCGACGTCGACAGCGACCTGCGCATCTGTAACCGCACTCTCGACGGCTGCACGGTGCCCTACGAGTCGCTGTCCGGCGGGGCGAAGGAGCAACTGGGCATCCTCGCCCGGCTGGCCGGGGCCGCGCTGGTCGCCGAAGACGACACCGTCCCGGTACTCATCGACGACGCGCTGGGTTTCACCGACCTCGACCGGCTGGCCAAGATGGCCGCGGTGTTCGACGCCGTGGGGTCCCACGGCCAGGTGATCGTGCTGACCTGCACCCCGGCCCGCTACGACGGGGTGACCGGCGCGCACCACATCGATTTGAGCACGGAATCGATTTGAGCACGGAATCGAATTGAGCACGGAATCGAATTGAGCACGGAAGCGAATTGAGCACGGAGCGATCGGGCACGCCCTACACTGGCCCAGGGTGAATGTGATGGATGTGCACTGCGATTATGTGATCGTCGGAACCGGTTCGGCCGGGTCGGTGCTGGCCAGTCGGCTCAGCGCCGACCCGGCCACCGCCGTGGTGGCCCTGGAGGCCGGGCCACGCGACACCAACAGGTTCATAGGCATCCCGGCGGCGTTCTCCAAGCTGTTCCGCAGCGAAGTCGACTGGGACTACCTCACCGAGCCGCAGAAAGAGCTCAACGGCCGCGAAATTTATTGGCCGCGGGGCAAAGTGCTCGGCGGTTCGTCGTCGATGAACGCGATGATGTGGGTGCGTGGCTTCGGGGCAGACTACGACGAGTGGGCCGAGCGCGCGGGTCCGGAGTGGTCGTACGCCCAGGCGCTGAGCTGTTTCCGTCGCATCGAGAACATCACCGCCGCATGGCATTTCGTCAGCGGGGAAGACAGCGGAGTGACCGGCCCGCTGTACGTGTCCCCGCTGCGCAGCCCACGGTCCTGGACAGCCGCCTGGCTCACCGCGTCGCGTGAATGCGGCTTTTCGCCGCAGCATCCGAATTCCGCTTTGCCAGAGGGCTTTTGTGAGACCGTTGTCACCCAGCGCAGGGGTGCACGGTGGAGCGCGGCCGACGCCTATCTCAAACCGGCGATGCGTCGCCGAAACCTCAGTGTGCTCACCATGGCCACCGCGACCCGCGTCGTGTTCGACGGGACCCGCGCAGTGGGCGTGGAATTCGAGCAGGCCGGCCAGCGGGGTGTCGTCTATGCCCACCGCGAGGTGGTGCTCTGCGGCGGGGCCGTCAACAGCCCGCAGCTGCTGATGCTGTCCGGCATCGGTGACCGCGACCACCTCGACGACCACGGGATCGACACCGTCTACCACGCACCCGAGGTGGGGCAGAATCTGCTCGACCACCTCGTGACGCCCCTGGGTGTCGAGGTCACCGACGACACACTGTTCGGCGCCGAGAAACCCCGGCAGCTGGCCGACTACCTACTGCGACGCCGCGGCATGCTCACCTCCAACGTCGGCGAGGCGTACGGGTTCGTGCGCAGCCGGCCCGAGCTTGACCTGCCCGACCTCGAGCTGATCTTCGCCCCGGCGCCGTTCTACGACGAGGGACTTCTGACCGAGCCGCCCGGTCACGGCGTGGTCTTCGGGCCTATCCTGCTCAAACCGCGCAGCCGGGGGCAGGTCGCGCTGCGGTCCGCCGACCCGCACGCCAAGGCGATCATCGATCCGCGTTACCTCACCGATCCCGGCGGCGCCGACCGCGCCGCGATGATGGCGGGCCTGCGTATCTGCGCCCGGATCGCCGAAGCGCCGGCGCTGAAGGGTCTGCTCGGCGCCATCGCTCGGCCGCGGGGAGCCACCGAGTGGAACGAGGCCACCTTCGAGGAGGCCCTCAACACCTGCTCGCACACGCTCTATCACCCGGTGGGCACCTGTCGGATGGGCACCGATGCGGCAAGTGTGGTCGATCCGCAGCTGCGGGTGCGCGGGGTGGACGGACTGCGGGTCGCTGACGCGTCGGTGATGCCGACCATCATCCGCGGGCACACCCACGCGCCGTCGCTGTTCATCGGGGAGAAGGCCGCCGACCTGATCTCCTCGTAACCGCGAGGGTGCAACCAGCGGCGGGCCTACTCGGGAAATGCGTCGCCGGATGCATTTTCGCGGCACGACGTGTCAGCGCGTAAACCCGATCGCGGTGTACACGACGTCGGCCAACCCGAACGCGCCGTAGTTCGCCAGGTTCGCGCGCACCGCGACGTCGCCGGGAGACTGGAACAGCGGCAGGCTGAAGCCTTCCTGCCAGATCATCGTGTCGACGCGGTTGGCCAGCGTGCGCGCCCTGTCCGGGTCCAGCTCGGACAGCGTCGCGTCGATCTCGGCGTCGATCACGGGGTTGCCGATCCTGCCGAAGTTGCTGTCGCCGTCGGAGGTGTAGATCTGTGGCAGCGCCGACAGCGGGAAAGCGTTTCCCACCCAACCGAATTGGACGATTTCGAAGTCGCCGGTGCTCACGTACTGGCTGAAGAATCCGGTGCCCGGTTTGGGGTCGAGCACCAGCTTGACGCCGATCTGCGCCAGGTTCTGCTGGGCGACCAGGGCGATCTGCCGGTTTGCCGGCGCGTCGAAGAAGACGTCACGAACAGCCAGTTGCCTGCCGTCCTTCTTCCGCCCGGCCCCGTCACGCGTCCAGCCCAGCGCGTCCAAATCCCTGGCGGCCCGGTCGGGGTCGTATGCGCCCGGAGCGCTGTTGTTCTGATAGCCGAGCTGGCCGGCCACGAAGATGTGGTTGTCCAGCGGCGCCGGGTGGCCGGTCAACCCGTGCTGGACGACGTCGACGACGGCCTGCCGATCGATGCCCCGGCAGATCGCCAGCCGCAACCTTTCGTCGGCCAGCAGCGACCCGGCTGCGCCGTTGAAGGTGACGTGGTACCAGGTGGGCGCCGGCGCGCGGCGGATCGCGATGCCGGGAGTGCGCTGGGCGGTCACCAGGTCGTCGAGCGTGCCCACACCGGCGGCGTCGATCGCGTTGTTCTGCAGCGCCGGGATGACCGCGGCGGCGTCGAGCACCAGGAAGGTGATCGAGTCCAGCCGCGGCGCCGTACCCCACCAGCGGGGATTGCGGGTCAGCACGATGCGCTGCGCTGTCCGGTCGATCGTGGACACGATGAACGGTCCGGCCGACGGGCCGGGGGCGTCGAGTTGGCCCTTGTTGAACACATCCGGGTTCGCCGTCATGCTGCGGGGCTGGATCCCCCCGGCGAACATCGCCCGCCACTCCGCGTAGGGCTTGGCGAAGGTGATCACCGCCTGCCGGTCGTCGACGCCGCGGGTCACCGACTCGACCCGCTCGAAGCCGGCCCGGCTGGCGATCAGGTACCGCTTGTCGCGCCCGCTGCACGCGTCGACCTCGGATTTGAGGTCTTCCCAGGTGACGGGCGTGCCGTCGCTCCAGGTGGCTTTCGGGTTGATGGTGTAGGTCACGACCTGCGGGCCGGTGCCGGTCAGCTCGGCGCCGGTGAAGTAGTCGGTGTTGAGTTTCAGCGAACCGTCGGCCTGGGTGAGGAATGCCCCCGGCAGCGTCGGCGTGACGATGGAACCGAGGTCGGCGGTGTTGCCGTCGATGTTCAACTCGTTGAAGTTCGACGGGAACGAGGTCAGCGGGAGCCGCAGGTTGCCGCCGTCGCGCAGCGTCGCCGGGTCGCGGGGGTTGATGTCGCTGGTGGTGCCGACCCGCGCGGCTTGCGCCGCCGGCAGGTCCCGATACCCGTCCGCGCATGCGGTGGCGACCACGCACACCACGAGCGCATGCAGCGCAAACCGGCGGACGGACACTTTGTCGATGCTAACCGCCGGCAGCATCGCGGTGAGCCCGCGGGACGGCGGCCAGCAGCCGCCGGGTGTACTCGTGCTGCGGATCGGTGAACACCTGCTCGGCCTCGCCGTGCTCCACGATCCTGCCTCGGTACATCACCGCTACCTGGTGAGCTAGGTGCTTGACCACCGAAAGATCATGCGACACAAATAGATACGACAGCCCGAACTCCTGCTGTAAATCGAGCAGCAGGTTGATGATCCCGGCCTGGATGGACACGTCCAGCGCCGAGACCGGTTCGTCCAGCGCGAGAATCTTGGGCCGCAGCGCAAGGGCGCGTGCGATGCCGATCCGCTGTTTCTGCCCGCCGGAGAACTCCGCGGGATAGCGGCCGGCGTCGGCGTGGTCCAAGCCGACGATCCCCATCAGCTCGGCAACCCGCTCCGCGCAGCGGCCCCTGTCGAACCCGTTGGCCAGCAACGGTTCGGCGATCACGTCGAACACCGGGAGCCGGGGGTCCAGCGACGCCACCGGGTCCTGGAACACCACCTGCAGCTCGGTACGAAGCCTGCGCCGGGCCGCGGCGTCGAGGGTCGCGACATCGGCGCCGAGAATCTCGATCGAACCCGCCTGCGGTGCAGCGAGTTCGAGGATCTGGCTCAGCGTCGTCGATTTGCCCGAACCGGATTCGCCGACAATGCCCAGGGTGCGGCCCTGCTCGATGGTGAAACTGACGCGAGAGACAGCGCGCAGCTCACCCACCTGCCGGCGCAGCACCACCCCCTTGGTGAGCCGGTAGGTCCTGACCAGATCGGTGACCCGCAGCACAGGCGGCGGCTCGCCCGCCGTGGTGTCGACCGGCTCGGGTTGCGTTGACACCCCGAAGATCTCGGCTGCGCTGCGCCCTGCGACGTGGTCGATGCGGATGCACGCCACTCGGTGGCCGTCGCTGATGGTGACGAGATCGGGCTCTGCCGAGCGGCATTCGTCGACGACCAGCGGGCAGCGGGGGGCGAACGGGCACGCGCCGGGGGACAGCGACGTCGTCGTCGGCGGCGCGCCCGGGATCGGAACCAGCCGGGTGCCCTGCGGGGCGTCCAGGCGCGGCACCGAGCCCAGCAGGCCGGCGGTGTAGGGCATCCGGCGGTCCCGGTAGAGCTCGTCGACACTGGCCGTCTCGACCGGGCGCCCGGCGTACATGACCACTGCCCGGTCGGCGAATTCCGACACCACGCCCAGGTCGTGGGTGATGATCAAGACGCCGGCCCCGGTGGCGTCTCGCGCGGTCCGCAGCACGTCGAGGATCTGCGCCTGCACGGTGACATCCAGCGCGGTGGTCGGTTCGTCGCAGATCAGCAGGTCCGGATCGTTGGCGATCGCGATTGCGATCACCACCCGTTGGCGTTCGCCACCGGACAGCTCGTGCGGATAGGCTCCCGTCCGGCGGTGCGGCTGCGCGATGCCGACCAGCTCGAGCAGCTCGACGGCACGCGCGCGGGCGGACTGCCGGCTGATGCCGCGGTTGTGGACCTCGACGGCTTCGGCGATCTGGTCGCCGATGGTGTAGACGGGCGTCAGCGCCGACATCGGGTCCTGGAACACGGTGCCGATCGCTTTGCCGCGGATCCGCGACAGTGCCTGGTCGGACTGCCCGAGCAACTCCTCGCCGCGCAGCAGCACCGATCCCGACACGTGTGCGTAGTCGGGCAGCAATCCGACGACGGCCATCGCGGCGGTGGTTTTGCCGCAACCCGATTCCCCGACGATGGCCACCACCTCGCCCGCGTCGATGTGGTAGCTGGTGTGGCGCACCGCGGGCACGGACACGTCCTCGGTTTCGAAGGTGACGGACAGGTCCGTCACCTGCAGCAGGGCGGTCACTTCGGGCGGCGTCTCCTGCGTCGCGAAGATCCGCTGCCGGGATCGAGCGCGTCGCGCAGTCCGTCGCCGGCAAGGTTGGCGCACAACACGATCAGTACCAGCGCCCCGGCCGGGAACAGGAAGGCCCAGGGGAACGTGGTGGCCGAGGGTGTGCCGTCGGCGATCAGCGTTCCCAGCGACACGTCCGGTGGCTGAACACCGAACCCGAGGAAGCTCAGCCCGGTTTCGGCCAGGATCGCGAAGCCGACGTTGAGCGTCGCGTCGATGATGAGGATCGAGGCGACATTCGGCACGATGTGGTTGACGATGACGCGACGATGTGAAACTCCCATATACGTTGCCGCGCGGACGAATTCGCGCTCTCGCAGGCTCATCGTCAAGCCGCGTACCATTCGCGAGCTGACCATCCAGCCGAACACCGCGAGCAGCACGATGAGCCAGGCGATGCTGCCCGACCGTTTGGTGCGTGGAGTGACGATGGCGATCAGGATGAAACTCGGCACCACCAACAGCAGGTCCACCAGCCACATCAGCGCCCGGTCGCGCCATCCGCCGAAGTAACCGGCGACCGATCCGACGGCGGCGGCGATGCTGGTCGAAATCACTGCCACGCTCACGCCGATCAGCATCGACTTCTGCATACCGCGCAGGATCCGGGCCAGCAGATCCTGGCCGAGCGCGTTGGTGCCGAACCAGTGCCGCGGCGACGGCGGCGCCAGCAGCGCGTCGTAGTCGAGGTCGTTGTAGCCGTGGGGGAGCAGCGACGGCAGCGCGTAGCACCCGACGAACAACAGGACCAGCAGAATCAGTGCCACCACCGCGGTCCTGTTGCGGATAAACCGGCGTACCAACAAGTGTCGCCGCGACGTGAATGCGCTCGCGTGGATACCGGACGTGACGGACGTGGTTTCGCCGCAGTCAGGAGCAGCTTGGTGTGTCACGATAACCGCACCCTGGGGTCCAGCGCCGCGTAGAGGACATCGGACAGCAAGCCCGCGAGCAGAATCGCCGCTCCGGTGAACAACGTGATGGCCGCGACGACATTGGTGTCCTGGGTCGAGATGCCTTGCACGACCCACTCGCCCATGCCGTGCCAGCCGAAGATCTTCTCGACGAACACCGCGCCGACGACCAGCCCGCTGACCCCGTAGGCGAACAGGGTGGCCAGCGGAATCAGCGCGGTGCGAAGGCCGTGTTTGAACAGTGCATTCCGGCGAGTCAGTCCTTTGGCGCGCGCGGTCCGGATGAAATCTTCACCCAGCACGTCGAGCATCGCGTTGCGCTGATAGCGGCTGAAGCTTGCGGCCGCGCCGAGAGCCAGTGTGAGAGTGGGCAATGCGATGTGTTGTGCCCGGTCGACCAGCTGGTCCCACAGTCCGCCGGGCAGAAGCGGCGACGTCTCTCCGGTATAAAGGAAGATCCGCAGCCCGGTGAACGTGTTCACCCGCAACGCCCCGAGGATGAGCAGACCGGCGAGCACGAATGACGGGATGCTCAGAATCGTCAACGACAGCAGGGTGACAACCCGGTCACTGAGCCGGTACTGACGAATCGCCCCCCAGGCTCCCGCGACGACGCCGATCACCGCGCCCAGCACCGAACCGATCACCACCAGCCGCAGGCTGACCCCGATGCGGCGCCACAGCTCCTCGGAGACGGGATGGCCGGTCACGGTGGCACCGAAGTCGCCGCGAACCGCGCCGGCGACCCACGTCGCGTAACGGAGGGGTATGGGTTTGTCGAGGCCCAGCTGGGCGGCCTTGGCGGCGATGGCTTCCGGCGGCGGCTGGGGGTGGCGCTGGATGAAGCTGTCCAGCGGATGAAACGTCAGCGACGTCAAGCAGAACGCCAGGAACGACGCGAGCGCCAACAGCACGACATAGTTCAGCAACCGGCGCGCCAGGAAGCGGGTCATGTCCGCCTGCTTCGCCGGTGTTGCATGGGCACAGGGTAGCGAGCGCGGGGGCGGCATGTCCGCGGTCACTCCGGGTTCGTGCGAAGGGTCGCTGCCAGTTTCGCCCAGCAAACATGTCGCGGTCGTCGCGCATGAGATCGGCGCACGGGGATTCAATCCGGTAACGGCGGCGCCCACCGGTGGCCCGCGTGGCGCCGGCCGACACGGTGCGCGCCGGGTCGGTCAGCTGCCCGAGCCGTACGGCCGGGTGAGGATCTCCAGGAAGTGACCGTCGGGGTCGCGGAAGTACACGCCGCGGCCGCTGTCGCGATGGTTGATCTCGCCCGGCCGTTTCGGCGCCGGGTCGGCCCAGTGCTCGATGCCGCGCGACCGGATCTTGGCGTAGATCGCGTCGAAGTCGTCCTCGGACACCAGGAATGCGTAGTGCTGCGGGTGGATCTGCTCGCCGTCGGCAACGTCGGAGTAGTCCAGCGTGGCACCGTGGTCGAGGGTGATGGCCAGAAAATGACCGAACGGCGTCGGATCCGGCAGCCCGAACAGCTCGGTGAGAAACGTCGCGGACTCTTGCTTGTCGCGGGCGGCGACGATGGTGTGGTTGAACGCGATAGTCATAGTGCTTGCCAGTCAACCACTGTGCGCCCACGCGCGACAGCTCGCCGCGGTCAACTCCGCCGCCGGCCGCCGTGCCCGAACCCGGCGACGCGCGGCCTCACCGGCGTTGTCGCATGTCAGAATCGCGGGCGTGCAGATCGCCATGACGATGCCGGTGATGGAGCCCGACCTCGACGCAGGTCTGCTGCGAGCGTGGGCCCGAGCGATCGACGACGGCCCGTTCTCGTCGCTGTGCTGGGGTGAGCGCATCGCGTTCGACAACCCCGAGACTCTGACCTTGCTGGGGGCGCTTGCCGCCTGGACCGACCGGGTGCGTTTGGTGACGACGGTGATCGTGCCCCAGCTGCATGACCCCGTCATGCTGGCCAAGGCGCTGGCGACCGGGGACATGCTCTGCAGCGGACGGCTGACGGTCGGTGTCGGCGTGGGCGGTCGAGACGAGGATTACCGCGCGGTCGGCGCGGATCCGTCGACGCAGACCAGGCATGGCCTGGCCGAGCGGGTCGCGGTGATGAAGCGGGTCTCGGCAGGCGAGCGTGTCGGCGACGCGGCGTCGCCGGTCGGACCGACGCCGGCGCAGCCGGGCGGGCCGCCCCTGCTGGTCGGAACCATCGGGCCCAAAACTCTTCGCAGCGCATCCGGGTGGGCCGACGGGCTGGCGGGACCACACTGGACCTCGACGTCGCCAAGCAGAATGAGCTCTTCGAGGTTGGGCGTACTGCGTGGGCTGCAGCGGGCAAATCGAAACCGCATCTGGCGACGTCGTTCTGGTTCGCGCTGGGGTCGTCCGATGGTGCCCGCGCTCAGGTGCATCGGCATCTGCGCCGGTACCTGAACTGGATCCCGGCCGGGTACGTCGACGCGATGGCGCCGACGACGGGATTTGCCGGCAGCGATGACCCGCTGGTAGATGTGCTGCGGAAGTTCGACGCGGTCGGCGCCGACGAAATCCAGCTCATCCCAACCAGGAATGACCTGGGGCAGCTGCGGCGGATTGCCGACGTGGCCGGCGATCTGTGAGTTCTGCGGACCGCGGGGCTGCCGGTGGGCGTGGCCGCAGCGGCCGCTGACTATGGTCGCCCGACCGGGATCATCGACCGTGATGGCCCGCGCCGGGGACATCACCGCCGACCGGGGCTTGCCCGTGGCCGACGACCCACCGCCGGTAGAGCAGGAAGACGACCGTCAGGGCGGCCGTCCCGATGCTCACGTAGAGGGGATATTCCAGACCGGGCGAATCGATGACAAGGGGCAGCAGCCCGATCGCCAGCACAGGCGGCAGGTTCAGGTGTAAGAGGCGAAGCACACCGACGCCGACCAGCATCGCGCACCCCGCCGCGGTCCCGCCGCTTCCGAATACGCTCACGGCGAGCCAGCCTCCCAGTGCCGTCAGACAGCACGCCGTCGGGAAAGCCAGCGGTCTTTCAGCCCAGGAACATGAGGTGGGATGAGCAAACATCTCGTACGCCATGACAATGAGTGGCGGGAACAAAATAAG
>NZ_JAVKSH010000018.1:0-20678 GCF_039583805.1 Mycobacterium sp.
GATGGCCGACGGTAGTCCTCGACGACCCCGGCGGCGCGTTATTACGAGGTCCCACCAGCATCGCCTCGTCCCGATTAGGCGGGATCATCGATGCGGGCAGTCCCCACAGCTGCCGAATCGTGGCATCCCCGTCGACGACGAGGGTCTGACTGGTGATACGGGCGGCCAGCTCGCACGACGGGAACAATGCGGCGTTGGCGACGTCGTGCGCGCGGGGTGCCGCCACCCGATCGATTCCATTGACGTCGTATTCGTTCGGCGGTTGGTCCTCGTTGCCGGAGCGCACGTTGCCCGGCGCAATCGCATTGGCGCGAACACCGTACCGGCTCAGTTCGTCGGCGAAGGTCTCGACCAGCGAGATGACGCCGGCCTTGGCGGCGCCGTAGGCGGCATGGTAGGTCGCCGAAGCAAAGCTATCGACCGACGCGAGCGCGACCAACGATCCACCGCTGCCCTGGGCGATCATGTATCTTGCCGCGGCCTGAAAAAGGTAGAACACCTGCGTCAGGTTGCAGTGAATCGCTTCGTCCCACAACTGATTAGGGAAGTCCTCGACCTTCGACCATGTCGCGTCACCGATGATGTTGACGCACACGTCGACACCACTCAGCGCCGCGACGGTGTCGTCGATCGCCCGACCCACCTGCGTGGGGTCAGTCATATCGACGACGATCGGGACGGCAGTGCCTCCCCTGCCGGCGATGTGCTCTGCGCGCCGCTCGTCGATATCGATGCAGCCACCACGGCTACCGCCTCGGCCAAGGCCAACGACGTGAACCAGCCGTGGCCCGCGCGCTCCGGGAGGTAGCCCGCACCCGACACCACCGCTCGCTTGCCGGATAGGCCTAAATCGGTCATGTCCGACTCGCTCGTGCTCCAACGGCGGCCGTACTGGAACGGTATCGAGACAGCCTCGGCCGCTGTCAATCACCGGAAATTCGTTGGACGCCTCTGCAGACCGACGAATCGTTACGACTCTCGGCGGCCCGGGGCAGCGGTCGGCAGGCCGGCCGCCTTGGCGGCCGTGAGGAGGCGTTCGTCGTAGGTGACGAACGCCGTCAACCGAGGACCGAACACGGCGTCCCCGGTCGCGAGATGGATCGCGTCGAGCGACCGTAACGTGGTGTCCGGATAGGCCGCGGCGGCGGCTCGGACCACCTCGTCGACTTCGTAGCGCGCGACTCGAGCCACGATCACGGGAACATCGGCGAGCAGCGCGGGCTCGACTCGGCGCAGGGCCCGGGGGAGTTCAACCTCGATCAGCGTCGACGACACCCACGGCGCCGGTATCTGCGCGTCGAGCCAGTCGGCGAGAATAGCGCTTTCAGGTTCCCGCCGTATCAGTTTCAGCAGGGCCGACGTGTCGAGATACAGCATCAATAGCGCTCATTGTCGCGCAGATCGCGCAGCAGTTGCCCGGCCTCGTGGTCGGTCTTCACCGGTCCGGATGGACGGGGCGCCGGCCCACTGAGGGTGGCGGGGTGAAGCCTCCCGGTGCTGATCATTTCGGTCAGGGGATTTTCCTGGGTCGGGACCAGGCGGGCCACGACGACGCCACGTTCGGTGATGTCGATCTGCTCGCCGCGTTTGACCCGCGCGAGCACCCCGGCAGTATTTTGGTTCAGCTCACGCACCGGCACCTCAGACATGCTCACCACTGTACTACGTATATGTAGTACGCAGAATATTCAGCACGGCGAAGCGGGTTCCTCGAATCCGGTGTTGGACGCGTACGTCAAACAGACGGGGTTGCTCTCGCGCTCGGCGGCCGTCCAGCGAGCGATTCGCATGTTCCGCCATCCCGCCCTCGAAGAGGACTGTGGCAACGCGTGGGCGGAGTGGTCGACGGCCGGTGACGGCGGCGCGTTCGGCGCGGGCTATCGCACCAGTTGCGCGGCGTGGTCGGCCAGGTCCAGCAGGGGCTGCGGCATGACCCCCAACCCGATGGTCACCGCCGCACACACCGCGATCGCCGCCTTGCTCCAGATGCCGGGCATCACGACGGTCACCTCGTCGGCCGGCGCGTCGGTGAAGAACATCAGCACGATCACCCGGACGTAGAAGTAGGCCGCGACCCCGCTGGCGATCACGCCGACGATCACCAGCGGCACCGCCCCGCCCTGCGCGGCCGCCTTGAACACCGCGAACTTGCTGACGAACCCGCTGGTCAGCGGAATACCGGCGAACGCCAGCAGGAACATCGAAAACAGCAGGCCCACAACGGGATAGCGCCGGCCCAGCCCGCCCCATCGGGACATCTCGGCGACCTCGTCGCCGTCGCCGTCCCGGACCAGGCCCACCACAGCGAACGCACCCACCGTGCTGAAGCTGTATGCCACCAGGTAGAACATCGTCGCCGACACACCCGCCGGGCTGTCGGCGATCACGCCGGTGAGGACGAAACCCACATGGGCGACCGACGAATACGCCAGCATCCGTTTGACGTCGGTCTGGTTGATCGCGGTGACGGTGGCGACCGTCATGGTCAGGATCGAGATCGCCCACAGCACCGGACGCCACTGGTCGTGCAGCGGCGGCAGCGCGACATAGACCACCCGCAGCAGCGCGCCGAACGCGGCCACCTTGGTGGCCGCAGCCATGAACCCGGTGATCGGCGTCGGGGCGCCCTGGTAGACGTCGGGAATCCAGGAGTGGAACGGAACCGCGCCGACCTTGAACAACAGGCCGACCGCCAGCAACGCGACACCGATCAGCGCCGTCGAGTTGTCGGCGCCGGCCGCCAGCGCATCCCTGATGCCGGGCAGCGCGAACGTGCCGGTGGCGCCGTAGATCATCGCCACGCCGTAGAGAAAGAAGGCCGACGAGAACGCGCCCAGCAGAAAGTATTTCAGCGCCGCTTCCTGCGACAGCAGCCGCCGGTGGCGGGCCAGACCGCACAGCAGGTACAGCGGCAGCGACAACACCTCCAGTGCGACGAACATCGTCAGCAGGTCGTCGGCGGCCGGGAAGACGAGCATCCCGCCGACGGCCAGCATGGTCAGCGGGAACACCTCGGTCTGGATGGCACCGGCCCGGATTGCCTGCTTTTCGGCCGGGCTGCCGGGGATCGCGGAAGCCTGCGCGGTGAAGGAATCCAGCCCGGCCGCCACGGCCGTCGCCGCTCCCGGGCCGGCGACGGCGCTGTCGGCGCCGCGGCGTTCGGCGATGAAGACGACGGCCATGATCGCGACCAGCAGCACAGTGCCCTGCAGCAGCAGTGCCGGCCTGTCGATGGCCAGCGCACCCAGCACCGCGGTGCGACCGGACGCGGGAAGCGATCCGGCCACTACGACGACCGCCGCGAACGCGGCACCCAGCCCGGCGAGCGCCAGCACGACCTGGGCCGTGTAGCGGAACCGTCGCGGCGAGAATGCCTCGGCCAGAACGCCGGCCACCGCGACCCCGAAGACGATGAGCATCGGAGACAGCAGCTCGTATTCGACGCTGGGTGTGATCATCGATGCCGCCCTTCGACTTTCACCGTCGCTGTCGGCGCGGGGTCCTGCTGGCCGATCGTGGCCATGGTGTGGCCGACGGCGGGGTTGATGATGTCCAGCGCCGGCTTGGGGTAGATGCCCAGCACGAACAGCAGCACGATCAGCGGTGCGACGACGGCGATCTCGCGCGGTACCAGGTCACGGATCCGCTCGTTGCCCTCGCGGACGGGCCCCGTCATGGCTCGCTGGTAGAGCCAGAGCATGTACACCGACGAGAGCACGAGAGCGGTGGCGCCACACGCCGCGGCCAGCCAGTAGCGGTTGAAAGTGCCCAGCAGGACCAGGAATTCGCTGATGAACGGCGCCAACCCGGGCAGCGACAGCGTGGCCATGGCCGCCACCAGGAACGTCCCGGCCAGCACCGGTGCCACCTTCTGCACGCCGCCGTACGCGGCGATCGACCGGGTGCCGCGGCGGGAGACCAAAAAGCCCGCGATGAGGAACACCGCGGCGGTGGACAGCCCGTGGTTGACCATGTACAGCGTCGACCCGCTCTGGCCCTGCGTCGTCATCACGAAGATCCCGAGAATGATGAAGCCGAAGTGCGAGATCGACGTGTAGGCGATCAGCCGCATGATGTCGGTCTGGCCGATCGCCACGACCGCGCCGTACACCACCCCGACGACGGCCAGCACGACGATCAGCGGACGGAAATAGGTTGCGGCGTCCGGGAAGAGCTGCAGGCAGTAGCGCAGCATCCCGAAGGTGCCGACCTTGTCCATCACCGCCATCATCAAGACGGCGGTCGCCGGGGTGGCCTCGACGGCGGCGTCGGGCAGCCAGCGGTGGAACGGCCACAGCGGTGCCTTGACGGCGAACGCGAACATGAAACCGCCGAATAACGCCTTGAGCACCCCGGGATCGACCGCCAGGCGGCCCGACGAGACCGCCGCCACGATCTCGCGGAAGTCGAAGGTGCCTGCACCGTGCTGCGCGGTCACCACGTACAGCCCGATCACCGCGGCCAGCATGATCAGGCCGCCGAACAGGTTGTACAGCAGGAATTTCACCGCCGCCCGGGACCGCTGCGCCCCACTGCCGAAGCCGCCGATGAGGAAGTACATCGGGATGAGCATGGCCTCGAAGAACACATAGAACAGCAACACGTCCAACGCGACGAGCGAGATCAGCACCATCGACTCGACGGTCAGCGTCAGCGCGACGTATCCTTGGACGCCGCGGGCCCGTTCCCCGTCGCCGTCGTTCCAGCCGGCCAGCATCAGCAGCGGCACCAGCACCGCGGTGAGCAGCACCAGCACCACCGCGATGCCGTCCACGCCCAGCGTGTAGCCGGCACCGAACGCCGGTATCCAGGAGCGGGATTCGACGAACTGGTAGGCGGCGCCGCCGGTGTCGAAGCCCGCCGTGACGACGATCGCCACCGCCAACGCGGCGACGGCCACCGTCAGGCCCAGCCACTTGGCCAGTTGCTGCCACGCGGGCGGCACCACAATCACCGCCAGCGCGCCGGCCAGCGGCAGCAGCCACAGTACGGACAGCCACGGAACGCTGTTCATGAGCGCCGCTCTTCCTCATCGCTCCGTCCCCCGCAAGCGGGAGGTGCCCCCGCTGCATCGTCGCCGGCGCCGGTCACCACAGTCGCACCGCCAGGATCGCCGCGGCGACCAGCGCCGCGCCGGCCAGCATCGACAGCGCATAGTTGCGGGCGAAACCGGTCTGCAGTCCGCGCAGCCGGTCGGAGGTCCGGCTCACCAACGCGGCCAGCGCGTTGACCGAGCCGTCCACGGCGGCGTTGTCGACCTGCACCAGCGCGCGGGTCACTTGGGCACCCGGCCGCATGAACACCTCCTCGTTGAAGACGTCCCCGTAGAGGTCCCGCCGCGCCGCCACCGTCAGCGCCGACACGGCGGCAGGTGCGGTCTGCGGCACCGGGCGCGTGCCGTAGAGCCGGTAGGCCACGCCGATCCCGACCGCCACCAGGGCCAGGGTCACCGCGGTGGTCACCCACACCGGGCCGGCGTGCTCGGCCTCCCGGATGCCCACCACCGGCTCCAGCCAGTGCTGCAGTGTCCCGCCGATGGCCAGCAGCCCACCGGAGAACACCGAGCCGACCGCGAGCAGGATCATCGGCCACGTCATGACCGCGGGCGCCTCATGCGGGTGTTGGTCTGGGGCCCAACGCTTGTCGCCGAAGAACGTCATCAGCATCACCCGGGTCATGTAGAACGCGGTGATGCCCGCCCCCAGTATCGCGGCACCGCCGAGGACTGCTCCACGGATGCCGCCGGCACCCAGTGCCGCCTCGATGATGGCGTCCTTGGAGAAGAACCCGGCGAACGGCGGCACCCCGATGATCGCCAGATAGCCCAGCCCGAAGGTGGCGAACGTGATCGGCAACGCGGTGCGCAGCGCGCCGTAGCGGCGCATGTCCTGTTCGTCGTGCATCGCGTGGATCACCGCGCCGGATCCGAGGAACAGGCCGGCCTTGAAGAAGCCGTGGGTGAGCAGGTGCAGGATCGCGAACGCGTACCCGGCCGGCCCGAGTCCCGCGGCCAGCACCATGTAGCCGATCTGGCTGATGGTCGACGCTGCCAGCGCCCGCTTGATGTCGTCCTTGGCGCATCCGATGACCGCGCCGAACAGCAACGTCACCGCACCCACGACGACCACGGCCAGCTGCGCCGCCGGGGACAGGTCGAACAGCGGCGCCGATCGCACGATCAGGTACACCCCGGCGGTGACCATGGTGGCGGCGTGGATCAGCGCCGACACCGGGGTGGGGCCCTCCATCGCATCACCCAGCCAGGCCTGCAGCGGCACCTGCGCCGACTTGGCGCAGGCGCCGGCCAGCAGCAGCAGCCCGATCGCGGCGAGTGCGCCGTCGTTGGCGGCGGACGGGTCGGCGAACACCCCGGCGAACGACAGCGTCCCGAAGTTGGCGAACATGACAAACATCGCCAGCGAGAGCCCGACGTCGCCGACGCGGTTCATCACGAACGCCTTCTTGGCGGCGGTGGCCGCCGACGGCCGCTGATACCAGAAGCCGATCAGCAGGTACGACGCCAGGCCCACGCCCTCCCAGCCGACGTAGAGTCCCAGGTAGTTGTCGGCGACCACCAGCAGCAGCATCGCCGCGAGGAACAGGTTGAGGTAGCCGAAAAACCTTCGGCGATCAGGATCCTCGGCCATGTAGCCGACCGAGTAGATGTGGATCAGCGATCCGACCCCGGTGATCAGCAGCACGAAACAGATCGACAACTGGTCGATCTGCAGGCCGAAGTCGACGTGCAAACCGCCGACCGGCACCCAGCTGAACAGGTTCTGGTGGATGACGCGGTCGGTGCGGTCCAGCATGTCGGCGAGCAGCGCGACGCCCACCGAGAACGACGCCACCGCCGCGGTGCAGCCCAGCAGATGCCCCCACCGGTCGGTGCGCCGCCCGCCCAGCAGCAGGATCAGTGCGCCGGTCGCGGGCAGCGCGACGAGCAGCCAGGTGACAGCGGTCACGTCAACCCCTGAGTCATGTCAACCCCTGAGCAGGTTGGCGTCGTCGACCGAAGCCGATCTGCGGGCCCGGAAAATCGTCATGATGATCGCCAGGCCCACAACCACTTCGCAGGCCGCCACCACCATGGTGAAGAACGCCACCATCTGCCCGTCCAGCCGGCCGTGCATGCGGGCGAAGGTGACGAACGCCAGATTGACCGCGTTGAGCATCAGCTCGACGCACATGAACATCACGATCGCGTTGCGCCGCAACAGCACTCCAGCCGCGCCGATGGTGAACAGCAGCGCCGAGAGATACAGGTAGTTGCCCGGATTCACGACGCACCGTCCTGCGGTGTCTCGCCGGCGGGGCCGACGCCGACCGTCCGTTGCGCCAGCATCTGCGGAACCGAGAGCCTCGAGTAGGAGCCGTCGGGCAGCCGTGCGGGCACGTCGACGGCGTTGTGACGAGCGTAGACCCCCGGGCCGGGCAGCGGGGTCGGGTATCCGCCGGTGCGGAACCGTTCGATCGCCAGTTCCCGCTGGGTCTTTCGGCGCTCGAATCGTTCCCGATGCGCGAGCACCATCGCCCCGACGGCCGCGGTGATCAACAGCGCGCTGGTCAACTCGAACGCCCACAGGTACCGGGAGAAGATCAGCGCCGCCAAACCGGGGACGTTGCCGTCGGCGCCGTCGCGGCCCAGCCCGGCGAAACCGGCGGTGGTCACGCCGCCGATGCCGGCGATGAGCACGACCCCGAATCCGACACCGGCCAGCACCGCGGCAACCCGCTGCCCGCGCAGTGTCTCCACCAGCGACTCGGTGGAATCGACGCCGATCAGCATCAGCACGAACAGGAACAGCATCATCACCGCGCCGGTGTAGACCACCACCTGAACCACACCCAGGAACGGGGCGTCCTGCGCCATGTAGAACACCGCCAGGATGATCATCGTCATGGCCAGGAACATGGCGGAGTACACCGCGTTCGCCGCCGTCACCACCCCCAGCGCGCCGACCAGGGCCAGCGTACCGAGCACCCAGAACATCACCGCCTCACCGGTGGAGGTTCGGGTCAGGGTGTCGGCGGCTTGTTGTGCGACCAGCAGCGTCGTCATTGTGGAGCACCCGCATTCTTCTTGTCATTCTGGTTGTCGCGCAGGCCTTCTGCGCTGACATTGCCCAGGTAGTAGTCCCGATCGGTGGCGCCCGGTGTCCGCGGGTGCGGCGCGGCCTGCATACCGGGTTGCAGCGGAGCCAGCAGCCGGTCCTTCTCGTAGATCAGGTCGGCGCGGTTGTCGTCGGCCATCTCGTAGTCGTTGGTCATCGTCAACGCCCGGGTCGGGCAGGCCTCCACGCACAGGCCGCAGCCGATGCAGCGCAGATAGTTGATCTGATACACCCGGCCGTAGCGCTCGCCCGGCGAATAGCGTTCCTGCTCGGTGTTGTCGGCGCCCTCGACGTAGATCGCGTCGGCGGGACACGCCCAGGCGCACAGCTCGCAGCCGATGCACTTCTCCAGCCCGTCGGCATACCGGTTGAGCTGATGGCGGCCGTGATAGCGCGGCGCCACCGGGCCGGGCTTCTCCGGATACTCTTCGGTGAGCGGCCGTTTGAACATCGCCGCCAGCGTGACGCCGAATCCGGCGACGGCGTCCAGAAACTTAGGTGCCATGGGCGGCCTCCTTGGTGGGCGCCTGGCGCGGCAGCGGCGGCGTCGGAAATCCCGCCTCCCCGACCGGCCCGGGAGCGTCGAGCTGACGGGTTTGCAAGCCGGACAGCGGTCTTCGCATGTACAGCAGCAGGCCCGCGGCCACGACGGCGCTGGCGATCACCAGCAAGGCGGTCCAGTGCGCGACGCCCTCGTTGCCCAGGGTGCGAAACACCGCGGCGACCATGATCCACAGCAGCGACACCGGGATCAGGGTCCTCCAGCCCAGCGCCATGAACTGGTCGTAGCGCAGCCGCGGCAGCGTGGCCCGCAGCCAGAAGTACACGAACAGGAAGATCCACACCTTGGCGGTGAACCACAGCAGCGGCCACCAGCCGCTGTTGGCGCCGGCCCACATGTTCAGCGGCCACGGCGCGTGCCACCCGCCGAAGAACAGCGTCGCCGCCAGCGCCGACACGGTGGTCATGTTGATGTACTCGGCCAGATAGAACATCGCGAACTTCAGCGACGAATACTCGGTGTGGAAGCCCGCGACCAGCTCACCCTCGGCTTCGGGGAGATCGAAAGGCGCACGGTTGGTTTCGCCGACCATCGAGACCAGGTACACCACGAACGACGGCGCCAGCAGGAACACGTACCAGACCCGGTCCTGGGCGGCCACGATCTCCGACGTCGACATCGACCCGGCGTAGAGGAACACCGCCGCGAACGACAGCCCCATGGCGACCTCGTAGGAGATCACCTGCGCGGTGGAGCGCACCCCGCCCAGCAGCGGGTAGGTCGACCCCGACGCCCAGCCGGCCAGCACGATGCCGTACACCCCGATCGAGCTCAGCGCCAGAATGAACAGCACCGCCACCGGAAGGTCGGTCAGCTGCAGCGCGGTCCGATGACCGAACACGCTCACCTGCGGCCCGAACGGGATGAACGCGAACGCGGTGATCGCCGGGACGGTCGAAATGATAGGCGCCAGCAGGTAAATCGGCCGGTCCACACCGGCCGGCATGATGCCCTCCTTGAGTGCCAGCTTGATGCCGTCGGCCAGGCTCTGCAGGTATCCGCGCGGGCCCACCCGGTTGGGGCCCCACCGCATCTGCATGCGGCCCAACAACTTTCGCTCGGCCAGGATGGCCACCAGCACCGTGAGCACCAGGAAGGCGAACACCGCGACGGCCTTGCCGACGACCAGCCACCAGGTGTCCTGGCCGAAGGTGTTCATCAGGACACTCCGATCATGTGCGTGGCTCCTGCGCATCGCTTCGTCCCCCGCGAGCGGGCGGTGCCCCCACTGCATCGTCGCCGGCGCGGATCGACACCACGGCGCCGGCGGTGACGCCCAGTTGCCGGTGCACCGCCGAGCCGGGCGAGTTCAGCGGCAACCACGCCACCTGCTGGGGCATGTCGGTGATCACCAGCGGCAGCGTAATCGCCCCGCGTGCCGTGCTGACGGTCACCGGATCGCCGTCGGCGGCGCCGATTTCGGCTGCTGTCTCCGCTGACAGGCGAACCACCGGCTCCCGCGCGGTGCCGGCCAAATGCGGCTCCCCGTCCTGCATGCGGCCGTCGTCGAGCAGCATCCGCCAGCCGGCGAGGACGGCCTGGCCCGCACCGGGGCGGGGCGGGCCGCCGGCCGGAACGCCGGGCCCGGCCACGTGCGCGCCGTCCCAGCCGCCGAGCCGGCGCAGCTCGGCGCGGGCGGCGTCGGTGCCGGGCAGCCGCAGGTCGACGCCCATCTCGTCGGCGAGCGCGTCGAGCACCTCCAGATCCGGGATGTCGCCCGGCTGCAACGCCGCCGGGAATTCGCGGTGGCGGCCCTCCCAGTTGACGTAGGTGCCCGGCTTCTCCGCCGCCGGCGCGACGGGGAACACCACGTCGGCACGTTCGGTGACGTCGCTGTGCCGCAGCTCCAGGCTCACGACGAAACCGGCGGCGTCCAGCGCGGCCAGCGCGGCGTCGGGATCGGCGAGGTCTGCCGGTTCTACCCCGCCGACCAGCAGCGCGCCCAGCGTGCCGTCGGCGGCGCCGGCCAGCATGGCGTCGGTGTCCAGCCCGGGGCCCGAGGGCAGCGCGTCGACGTTCCACGCCGCGCAGACCTGCGAGCGGGCGATGTCGTCGCCGGCCGGGCGGCCCCCGGGCAGCAGCGCACCCAGCGCGCCGGCCTCCAGCGCGCCGCACTCCCCGGCGCGGCGCGGCACCCAGGCCAGCCGCGCCCCGGTGGCGTCGGCCAACCGGGCCGCCGCCGACAATCCGCCCGGCACGGCGGCCAGCCGCTCGCCGGCCATGACGACCGCGCCGGGCCGGCGCAGCAGTTCGGCGAGCTCAGGCTCGGGCTGGGCCAGGGCCGCCGCCTCGTCGCCGGGCACCGTCTTGACCAGCCGGCCGGACATCTTGGCCAGCCCGCGGCTGGCGAACGGGGCGACGGCGTAGACCGGCAGCCGGTGTTTGCGGGCGGCCTTGCGCAGCCGCAGGAACACGATCGGCGACTCTTCTTCCGGCTCGAAGCAGACCAGCAACACCACCGGCGCCGATTCCAGGTCGGCGTAGCTGACGCCCCGCCGCCCGGCGACCCGGGCCGCCAAGAAGGTGGTCTCCTCGCCCGACAGCGGCCGGGCACGGAAGTCGACGTTGTTGGTGCCCAATGCGATTCGGGCAAACTTCGCGTAGGCGTAGGCGTCTTCCAGCGTCGCCCGCCCACCCACCAGCACCCCCGCGCCGCCGCGCGCCGACGCCAGCCCGCGGGCCGCCGCGGCCAGCGCGTGCGGCCACGACGCCGGCACCAGCGCGCCGCCGTCGCGGACCAGGGGAGTGGTGATCCGGTCGCGCTGCGTGGCGTAGGTGAACGCCCACCGGCCCTTGTCGCAGTTCCACTCCTCGTTGACTTCTGGGTCGTCACCGGCCAAGCGGCGCAACACTTTCCCACGGCGATGATCGGTGCGTTGCGCACACCCGGACGCGCAATGCTCGCAGACGCTCGGGGCGGAGACCAGGTCATAGGGGCGGGCGCGGAACCGGTAGGCGGTGCCGGTCAGCGCGCCGACCGGACAGATCTGCACGGTGTTACCGGAGAAGTAGGACTGGAACGGCTCGTCGGCATAGATGCCGATCTGCTGGTTCGCGCCGCGTTCGAGGACGTCGATGAAATTGTCTCCGGCGATCTGATCGGAGAACCGGGTGCAGCGCACGCACGAAATGCAGCGCTCCCGGTCCAGCAGCACCTGCGACGAGATGTTGATCGGCTTGGTGAAATGCCGCTTGCTGTCTTGGAATCGGCTCTCCGGCCGGCCGTTGCTCATGGCCTGGTTCTGCAGCGGGCATTCGCCGCCCTTGTCGCACATCGGGCAGTCTAGCGGGTGGTTGATCAGCAGCAGTTCCATCACCAGGTGCTGCGCCTTGTCGGCGACCTCCGACGTGAGCTGGGTGCGCACCACCATGCCGTCGGTGGCCACCACCGTGCACGACGTCATCGGCTTGCGCTGGCCCTCGATCTCCACGATGCATTGCCGGCACGCGCCCACCGGGTCCAACAGCGGGTGCTCGCAGAACCGCGGGATCTGGATGCCCATCAGCTCGGCGGCGCGAATGACCAACGTGCCCTTGGGAACACTGACCTCGGCGCCGTCGATGGTCAACGTCACCATCTCCGCGTCCGCGACGCTGCGCTGGGTCTCGGCTTGTGTCATAGGCGCCGCGCTCCGTTCGCCGTGAGCATGGACTGTGCCGGGTCGAAGGGGCAGCCGCCCTTCTCGACGTGGGCGATGTACTCGTCGCGGAAGTACCGGATCGACGACTGAACCGGCATGGCCGCGCCATCGCCCAACGCGCAGAACGACTTTCCGAACATCACGTCGGCGATGTCGAGCAGGGTGTCCAGGTCTTCGTGGGTGCCCCGGCCGGTCTCCAGCCGCTCGTAGATTGGGACCAGCCAGTAGGTGCCCTCCCGGCACGGCGTGCACTTGCCGCACGACTCGTGTTTGTAGAACTCCGACCAGCGCCGGGCGGCGCGCACCACGCAGGTGGTCTCGTCGAAAATCTGCAGCGCCTTGGTGCCCAGCATCGAGCCGGCCTCGCCCACGCCCTCGTAGTCCAGCGGCACGTCGAGGTGCTCCTCGGTGAGGATCGGTGTCGACGACCCGCCCGGGGTCCAGAACTTCAGCCGGTGCCCGGCCCGCACCCCGCCGGCGTAGTCGAGCAGCTCGCGCAACGTGATGCCCAACGGCGCCTCGTACTGGCCGGGCCGCGCCACGTGGCCGGACAGCGAATACAGCGTGAAACCGGGCGACTTCTCGCTGCCCATCGACCGGAACCAGTCGACGCCGCCGAGGAGGATCGGCGGCACGCTGGCGATCGATTCGACGTTGTTGATCACCGTCGGGCAGCCGTAGAGCCCCGACACCGCCGGGAACGGCGGCCGTAGCCTCGGCTGGCCGCGGCGGCCCTCCAGCGAGTCGAGCAGCGCGGTCTCCTCGCCGCAGATGTAGGCGCCCGCCCCGGCATGCACCACCAGCTCCAGGTTGTAGCCGGATCCGCCGATGTCGCGGCCCAGAAAGCCCGCGGCGTAGGCCTCGGCGACCGCGTTGTGCAGCCGCCGGATCACCGGCAGCACCTCGCCGCGCACATAGATGAAGGCGTGGCTGGCCCGGATCGCGTAGCAGGCGATGACGATGCCCTCGATCAGCACGTGCGGGGTGGCGAGCATCAACGGGGTGTCCTTGCAGGTCCCCGGCTCGGATTCGTCGGCGTTGACCACCAGGTAGTGCGGTCGCGCCCCGGCGACGTCGTCACCCTGCGGGATGAACGACCACTTGGTGCCGGTGGAGAAACCGGCGCCGCCGCGCCCGCGCAACCCGGAGTCCTTGACCGCGGCCAGCACCGCGTCGGGACCCATGTCGAGCGCCTTCTGCAGGGCCCGGTAGCCGGCGTGGCGGCGATAGGCCGCCAGGGTCCACGAGTCGGGGTCGTCCCAGTAGCGGCTCAGCACCGGAGTCAACCGGGTGGGGCCCGACGAGGTGGTGGTCATTGCTCGCCGTCCTCCCCGTTGCCGGCCGGCGACGTCATGCCGCGTTCCCGGGCGACCCGCAGACCGGCCAGGGTGGCCGCGCCGGCTCCGCCCTGGCCGTCGTCGGGCCGCTGGTCGGGGAAACCGGCCAGCACCCGCTGGGTCTGCCGGAACGGGCACAGCGGGGCGCCGCGGGTCGGCCGGGGCGGTTCGCCGGAGCGCAGCGCGTCGACGAGGCGGCGCGCCGACTCCGGGGTCTGGTTGTCGAAGAACTCCCAGTTGACCATGACCACCGGCGCGTAGTCGCAGGCCGCGTTGCATTCGATGTGCGCCAGGGTGACGGCGCCGTCGGCGGTGGTCTCCTCGTTGCCGACGCCGAGGTGTTCGCGCAGCTCCGCGAAGATCGCGTCGCCGCCCATGATCGCGCACAGCGTGTTGGTGCAGACCCCGACCAGGTAGTCGCCGGTGGGTTCGCGGCGGTACATGGTGTAGAAGCTGGCCACCGCCGCCACTTCGGCGCCGGTGAGCCCGAGCTGCTCCGCACAGAACTGCAGGCCCGCCGGGGTAAGGCAGGAGTCCTCGGCCTGCACCAGGTGCAGCAGCGGCAAGATCGCCGACCGCGCGGCGGGGTAGCGGCCGACGATCTCCTTGGCGTCGACCTCCAGCCGGGCCCTGACGTCGGCCGGATAAGACCGGCGACCGCCGTCGTGGTTCAAGGCGGGGCCGAACCGGCCGGGCTCGTCGGGGGGCGGGCCGAGCTGGACGAACACGCTCACCGGTCCACTCCGCCCATCACCGGATCGATGCTGGCGACCGCGGCGATCACGTCGGCGATCATCCCGCCCTCGCACATAGCGGCCACGGCCTGCAGGTTGGTGAACGACGGGTCGCGGTAGTGCACCCGGTAGGGACGGGTGCCGCCGTCGGACACCATGTGCACGCCCAGCTCGCCGCGCGGCGACTCCACCGCGACGTAGACCTGCCCGGCGGGCACCCGGATGCCCTCGGTGACCAGCTTGAAGTGGTGGATCAGCCCTTCCATCGAGCTGCCCATGATCCGTGCGATGTGCTCTTCGGAGTTGCCCAGACCGTCCGGGCCGACCTTCAGGTCGGCGGGCCAGGCGAGCTTGCGGTCTTCGACCCTGGTCGGGCCGGGCCCCAAGGTGCGGAGTTTTTCTAGGCACTGCTCGACGACCTTCAGCGACTCCCGCATCTCTTTGACGCGAATGATGTAGCGGCCGTACGCATCACAGCCGTCGTCGGTGATCACGTCGAATTCGTAGTTCTCATAGCCGCAGTACGGCTCGGCGCGCCGCAGGTCGTGCGGCAACCCGGTGGAGCGCAGCACCGGGCCGGTGATGCCCAGCGCCATGCACCCGGCCAGGTCGAGGTAACCGATGCCGGCCGTGCGGGCCTTCCAGATGTAGTTCTCGTTGAGCAGGTTCTCGATGTCGTTGAGCCGGCGGCCCATAAGCGGCAGGAAGTCGGCGATCTCGGTCTCCGCGCCCGTCGGCAGGTCCTGCGACACCCCGCCGGGCCGGATGTAGTTGTGGTTCATCCGCAGCCCGGTGATCGACTCGAACAGGTTGAGCACCAGTTCGCGCTCCCGGAATCCCAGGAACATCGCGGTCATCGCGCCGAGTTCCATGCCGCCGGTCGCCAGCGCGACCAGGTGCGACGAAATCCGGTTCAGTTCCATCATCATCACCCGGATGACGTTGGCCCGCTCCGGGATCGCGTCGGTGATGCCGAGCAGCTTCTCCACGCCCAGGCAGAAGACGGTCTCGTTGAAGAACGGCGACAGGTAGTCCATCCGGGTCACGAACGTGACGCCCTGCGTCCAGTACCGGTATTCCAGATTCTTCTCGATCCCGGTGTGCAGGTAGCCGATTCCGCACCGGGCGTCGGTGACGGTCTCGCCCTCGATCTCCAGGATCAACCGCAGCACGCCGTGGGTGGACGGGTGCTGGGGCCCCATGTTGACCACGATGCGCTCACCCGGGTCTGCGCTGCGGGCTGCCTGGACGATCTGTTCCCAGTCCTGGCCGCCGGCCATCACGATGGTGTCGGTGGGTTCGCTCATCAGTCGTAGGACCTCCGCTCGTCGGGCGGGGGAATTTGTGCGCCTTTGTATTCGACCGGGATGCCGCCGAGCGGGTAGTCCTTGCGTTGCGGGTGCCCGACCCAGTCGTCGGGCATTTCGATGCGGGTCAGCGAGGGGTGGCCGTCGAAGACGATGCCGAAGAAGTCGTAGGTTTCCCGCTCGTGCCAGTCGGTGGAGGGGTAGATGGAGAACAACGACGGGATGTGCGGATCACCGTCCGGCGCAGTCACTTCCAGCCGTACCCGACGGCCGTGCGTGATCGAGTTCAACGGGTACACCGCATGCAGCTCGCGCCCCGTCTCGTGCGGGTAGTGCACGCCGCTGACGCCCAGACACAGCTCGAAGCGCAGGCCGGAGTCGTCGCGGAGCAGCTGGGCCACTTGCGGCAGCAGCTCGCGCCGCACCCCCAGGGTCAACTCTTCGCGGTACACCACGACCTTCTCGACGGCGTCGGCGAATTCGACGCCGTCACGGTGCAGCGCTTCGGCCAGCCGATCGACGACCTCGTCGAAATACCCGCCGTAGGGCCGGGGGCTGCTGCCGGGCAGCGTGATCTGACGCACCAGCCGTCCGTATCCCGACGTGTCGCCGGTACCGGGCGCTCCGAACATGCCGCGACGAACGTCGATCACCTCGTCGCTGTTGTCCGGGCGGCTCACCGCAGCAGGCCCTTCAGCTCGATCGTGGGCCGGGCCGCCAGCGCGGCCGCCTCGGCCTCGGCGATGGCCCGTTCCCGGTTGACGCCCAGCGGCATCTGTTGAATCTTCTCGTGCAGCTTGAGGATTGCGTACAGCAGCATCTCCGGCCGCGGAGGGCAGCCGGGCAGGTAGATGTCCACCGGGACGACGTGGTCCACGCCCTGCACGATCGCGTAGTTGTTGAACATGCCGCCCGACGATGCGCACACCCCCATGGCCAGCACCCACTTCGGCTCGGCCATCTGGTCGTAGATCTGGCGCAGCACCGGCGCCATCTTCTGGCTGACCCGCCCGGCCACGATCATCAGGTCGGCCTGCCGGGGCGTCGCCGAGAACCGCTCCATGCCGAACCGGGCGATGTCGAACCGCGGCCCCGCGGTCGACATCATCTCGATGGCGCAGCAGGCCAACCCGAAGGTCGCCGGCCACAACGAGTTCTTGCGGAAGTACCCGGCCAGCGTTTCCACCGTGGTCAGCAAGAAACCGCTGGGCAGCTTCTCTTCCAGGCCCACGTGCTACCTCAATCCCACGTCAGGCCGCCGCGCCGCCACACGTACGCGTAGGCGACGAACACCGTCAGCATGAACACTGCCATCTCGACCAGCGCGAACACCCCCAGCGCGTCGTAGCTGACCGCCCACGGGTACAGGAACACGATTTCGATGTCGAAGACGATGAACAGCATCGCGGTCAGGTAGTACTTCACCGGGAACCGCTGCCCGGCGGTGGCGTGCGGGCCGCTCGGCGGGGCAACGGGCTCGATGCCGCACTCGTAGGCCTCCATCTTCGACCGGTTGTAGCGCGACGGGCCGACGAGCGTGCCGGCCGCGACCACCGAGAACACCGCGAAGGCGGCCGCGAGACCCCCGAGCACCAGGATAGGTATGTAGACATTCATCTGCGGAAAACCGCCCCTCGAGGATGTCGTCGTTGACGGGCTGTGACGTCCTGCCCAGCCTAACGACTACGTGCGACGGCGTGCCCGGGGGTGTGGCTGATGTCAGGTCACCGGCGCGCGAAGCAGCGCGAGCACTGTCCGGGCCAGCTGGATCGGGTCGATCGGATGCGCGACGACCGCTTCGGCGCGTGACCAGGTGGCCAGCCACGCATCGTCGGGCCGCCCGGTGAGCACCACGATCGGCGGGCACTGCGCGACTTCGTCTTTCAGTTGCTTGGCGACACCCATCCCACCGGCCGGGCTGGCCTCGCCGTCGAGGATGGCCAGGTCGATGCCGCCGGCGTCCACCTGCTGTATCACCACCGGCGGTGTGGCGACCTCGACGTAGTCCAACTCCGGCAGATCGGGGTGCACCCGTTTGCCCAGTGCGCGCATCACCTGGTGGCGGATGTTCGCGTTGTCGCTGTAGACGAGGATCCGAAGAGCGTCGGGCACGGTGTCGACCCTACTGCGGCGCCCGCGCGAAGACGGCGTCGGCCGTGGCGGTCGCCGTCTTGGCGATGACGCCCAACCGATTCCAGTCCAGGCCGAACCGGGCCCGGTCGACGGTGGTTGTGGCCGAAACCCGTACCGAGCCGTCGGGCAGCACCGTGATCCGGGCCGGCAGCGGGACGGGCGCGCTGACGCCCTTGATGGTGAAGTCGGCCCGCAGCTCGGCGCCGTCGCCGGTGGTGGGTGCCACGGCGGTGACGACGATGCTGATCTGCGGGAATCGCTCGGCGTCGAAGAAATCGGCGGAGAGCAGGTGCTGGTCCCGCTTGCGGATCCCGGTGCGCAGCGACCCGGCGCGGACGTCGACGCGGCCGAAGACCGCGCCCTTGCCGGTGACCTGGCCATCACCGCTGACGTCGGTGAACCGGCCTTTGACGGCGACCAGGCCCCAGAACGATCTGATGGTGAAGGCCACCGTCGAGCGTTCGGGGACCAGGTTCCACACCCCGGCGGTGTCCGGATCGCTCAGCAGCGTCTGGACAGTGGTCATCGGCAACCTCCGGCGATGTGGTCGGCTCATCAGCGCGGCGAGATCGGCCGGGTCGACGTCCTCGTCGACGGGACTGATCGGGGCGTTGACGCCCAACCTAACCCACGACTGGCACGCGCCGGCAGCCGATTTCCCCGCCGCGGCCGCCGTCGCGCCGGACGTGCTGTCGGGCGAGGACCCGAACGGACCCGGTCCGGTCCGGCGGCGACTCACAACGCCGGTGGCAGAACCGGTGCCGCGACGCCCACCGGAGGTGGAAATATTGCTTAGCGGAAACAGGTTTTATGTGGCGAAAAAATCAGATCCGTCTCGTAGCAAGGAGGTGGTGATCATGCTGACATACGAACCGCTCTTCCGTGACCTGGATCGACTCACCCAGCAGCTGTGGGGCACCACGGTCGGCACCGTCACGCGCCCGGCGGTGATGCCGATGGACGTCTGGCGTGACGGCGACAAGCTGGTGGTGGATCTCGATCTGCCGGGCATCACGCCGGAATCGATCGACATCACCGTCGAGCGCGACTCGCTGACCGTGCGCGCCGAACGCCCCCACCCGGGCGACGAGGGCCGCGACTGGCTCGCCGCCGAACGTCCGCACGGAGTGTTCAGCCGGCAGCTGTTCCTCGGCGACCAGCTGCAGACCGACAAGATCAGCGCCGAGTACCACGACGGCGTGTTGCGCCTGCACGTTCCGGTCGCCGAACAGGCCAAGCCGCGCAAGATCGCGATCCAGTCGGGAGCCGAGCGAGCGCTGACGGCCTGACCGGCCATGCCGGTGCCTGCGGCCGTCCACGCCGTTCCCCGGGGTGGACGGCTGTTTTGATGGGGCGACTGTGCTGGCCTATTCGTCGTCCGGCTGATCGTAGCCAGGGTGGGCGGCGGCCAGCCGATGCCGCACCAGGGCATGCAGACACGCGCGCACCTCGGCGCTGCGGCCGTCGAGTTGCCCGGCCCGGATGGCGGCGGCCAGCGTGGCTTCGTCGTGGAATCCGAGCTCGGCCAGCGCCGCGCGCACCGGCCCGTCGTCGGGGTGCAGCAGTTCCCGCTCGACGATGCGCAGCGCGTTGGCAGCCACCCGGGCGTGGAAGTTGACCTGCCCGTCGGTGGCCTGCCGCACGTCGGTGTCCAGGAATTCGGCGGCCGCCGCGACCAGCTCGGCTGCGGTCGGCCGGCCGTGCCAGCCGGTCACGCCGCACCGTCGAGCAGGGTGAGCAGGTCCCACTCGGTCTCGCAGACCCGCCGGCCGATCGCCGCCAGCTCGACCGACCGGGTCTGGCCGCTCAGGTGTCGCTGCGCCTGGTAGCGGCAGATGACACCCCAGCGCAGCGTGGCCAGCACCAGCCACCAGTGAAACGCCGCCCGGTCGACGGTGGTCCCGCCGGCCTGTTCGTAGGCCTGCAGGAAGTGTTCAACGCTGCCCAGGCCGCCGGCGGCCCGGCCGGGCGGGGCGCCGAACCGCCACGCCCGGATGCAGAACCAGGCCAGGTCCTCGCAGGGCTCGCCGATGTGCACCAGCTCCCAGTCCAGCACCGCCGCCAGGCCGGACTCGTCGACGATGAGGTTGCCCATTCGGAAGTCGCCGTGCACCAGGCGCGCCGGTGACGGCGCCGGCACTCCCGAGGACAACCACCGAAAGGCCCACTCGAACGTGGCGGTGGTGTCGCCCATCGCGTCCAGCCGGCCGCGCCACTGCGCGAGCTGGTCCTGCGTTTCCAATCCCAGGCCGGCGACGCCGGCGCGGTGGATCGCGGCCAGCGCCCGCGCGCACTGGTCGAGCAGACGGTGCCGGCCCGTGTCGTCGAGTCGGCGAAAGATGCGCCGCACGATCGTCTCACCCTCGACCGCGTCACAAATCAGAAACGGATTGCCCAGTGCGGCAACAGAATTCTTGGCCACCAGAACGTGGGGCACAGGTGCGCCGGCGACCGCGGTGGCCGCCTGCACGCGGGCCTCCAGCTCCATGGACGCGTGCATGTCGTCGGGCGGTCCGATGCGCAGGATCAGCGGCCGCCGCCCGCCGGGTGTGACGGCGTCGAACGCCCAGGTGCTGCGGCTGGCCCCGCCGGTGAGCGCACGCAGGTTCGCCACCGTCACCTCGGTGTCCAGCGCCTCCGCCAGCACCCGGGCCAGTCCGGCCGGCAAGTCGTCGATCCCTTTTGGGTCGATCCCTTTTGGGTCGATCACTTCTGGGTCGATCCCTTTTGGGTCGATCCCTTTTGGGTCGATCCCTTTTGGGTCGATCCCTTCTGGGTCGATCCCTTCTGGCCGAACCCGAAGAGCCGCTGGGCTACCCGGCGGATCTGGATCTCCTCGGCGCCTTCGGT
>NZ_JAVKSH010000018.1:20778-27905 GCF_039583805.1 Mycobacterium sp.
TGGGTCGATCCCTTCTGGCCGAACCCGAAGAGCCGCTGGGCTACCCGGCGGATCTGGATCTCCTCGGCGCCTTCGGTGATGCGGTAGCGGCGATGATGCCGGTAGATGTGCTCGAACGGTTCGTGACGGCTGTAACCCACGCCGCCGAAGGTCTGCATGGCCTGGTCGGCGGCGTCGCACACCAGTCGGTTGGCGCGGTAGTTGGCCATCGACACCTTGTCGGAGACCTCCAGGTGGTGGTTGCGGTCCAGGTGCCAGGCCGCGTAATAGACCAGCAGCCGCACCATCTGGGCTTCGGTCTGCAACTCCGCCAGCGGCCACTGCACGGCCTGGTTGACCGCCAGCGGCCTGCCGAACACGACGCGCTCACGGGCGTACTCGGCGGCGCGGTTGATGCAGTACTGTGCGGCCCCCAGGCTGCCGGCCGCTTGCCGAATCCGGTTCTCGTGCAGGAAAGTCTGCGCGACCTCCAGCCCGCGGTCCACCTCGCCGAGCACCGCATCGGCGGGTATGGGCACATCGGTGAGCTCGACCTCGCCGTGGTCGCTGGGCATGTTGAATGTCCACCAGTAGAACGGGACGGTGAAACCCGGCGCGTCGGTGGGGACCAGGAACGCGGTGATGCCCCGGGCATGTCCGGGCTCACCGGAGGTGCGGGCGAAGATCAGGTCGTGGGTGGCGCGGTGCACGCCGGTGTTCCACCGCTTGGAGCCGTTGATCACCCAGCCGTCGCCGTCGGACACGGCGCGGGTCTCCAGCCAGGTTGCGTCCGACCCGTGTTTCGGCTCGGTGAGCCCGAACGCCATCGAGCGTTCCCCGGTGATCAGCGCCTCCGACCATTCGCTGCGCTGCGCGTCGGTGCCGAACCTCTCGATCATGATCACCTGGGGGAAATTGCCGACGATCGACGACTCGTTCTGCAGGTCGTTGTGCAGTCCGACCCCTTTGGCGGCCAGATGTTCACGGATGACGGCCATGTCGAGGTTGGTGCCGTCCCGGCCGCCCAGCGACGCCGGCAGCCCGTAGCGCAGCCAGCCGGCCTTGTCGGCCCGTCGGCGCATCTCGTCGAGCAGGTCCTCCCATTCCCGCCGTGGGATGCCGCCGCCCTCGACGTCGGTGCGGGCGAACTCGCGCCGATGATCGAAGTACTGCATGTTCTCTGCCTGCAACGGCGTGATCTCGGCGTCGATGAACGCGTCGATCTGGGCGAGCATGCGCGGAAGGTGTTCTGGTAGTGCGAAATCCACGGGTCAATCCTTTCTAGAAGCCATACAGGGTCTTCTTCCAGATCCTCGACAGGGTGGTGATGGCGTCGCGGTCGCTGATCTGGCGGCCGAGGCAGCCCGACGGTCCCACGAACACGGTGGTGAAATTCTCGAAGAGCAAGGCGATGGCGGCGCCGGTGTGCCCGGGGTCAAGGTCGTGGGCGTACCCCTGCTCCTGGGCGCGTCGCACCGACGCCGCGACGATGTTCATGCCGAAGCGCCGAAACTCGTTCTGAACCTCAGCGAATCGCGGCTGGGTTGCGGCCAGTTGCGCCACCGCGATCATGATGCCGATGTTCTGCTTGAACATGTTCCAGTAGCCGGTGACCACCGAGGTGAAGAACTCCGTGTCGTCGGGGGAGCGGGGCAGGCTGAGGCACAGTCCCGACGGGGCGACGACGTCGTGCAGGAACGACTCCGCCAGCGCGGCCAGCAGGTCCTCTTTGTCGGTGAAGTAACGGTAGAACACCGCCGGGGAGCGTCCCGCCGCCGAGGTGATGTCCGCCAGCGTGGTGCCGTGGAAACCCCGTTCGGCGAACAGTTTCCGCGCTGCCTGCTCGATCGCCCAGCGGGTCTGGCGGCCCTTGGAGCTCAGCTGCGGCATCAGTGCCTGATCCGGTCGCCGGCGCGCAGCAGCGCGCCGGGCAGGTCGTGGCCGACCGCCTCCCGGGCGACCTTCGCGGCGGCGATGGCGGCCTGCAGGTCGACATCCACGCTGATGCCGCTGTCGGTCAACAGGTAGACGAGATCCTCGGTGGCGATGTTGCCGGTGGCGCCGGGCGCGAACGGGCAGCCGCCCAGCCCGCCGGCCGACGAGTCCAGCCTGCTGATGCCGCACTGCACCGCCGCATAGGCACTGGCCAGGCCGGCACCTCGGGTGTTGTGAAAGTGCCCGCCCAGCGGCAGGGTCCCGATCGCCGGCCGCAGCGCCGCGATCAGCGACTCGACCCGGCCCGGTGTCGTGGTGCCGATGGTGTCGGCGAGGGAAAGCCTGTCGGCACCGTATTCGACAGCGGCGCAGGCGATGTCGACGACTCGCTGCGGTGCTGTCGGCCCCTGGAACGGGCAGTCCCACGCGGTCGCGACGATGACCTCCACGAGGACGTCGCTGTCGTGGGCGATCGCGACGATGTCGGCGATCTGCGCGGTGGCCTCGGCGCTGGTGCGGCCGACGTTGGCGCGGCTGAACTCATCCGAGGGAGACACCACGTACTCGATGGCCCGCAGTCCGGCGGTGACGGCGCGTCCGGCGCCGTTGGGGCTGGCCACGAGTGCGGAGAACTCGATGCCCGGCGGGCGGTCCCGGTAGCGGTGCAGCTGCGCGGCGACGTCGGCGGCGTCGGCCATCGACGGGACCTTGGACGGAGACACGAACGCCGTCGCCTCGACCTCGCGCACCCCGGTGGCCGCTATCGCCTCCAGCAGTCCCAGCTTCGCCGACAACGGAATTGGTGTCTCGATCTGCAGCCCGTCGCGCAGCGACACATCACGAATGGTCACATGAGCGCTCACAGCACCTCCTCGGCGTGCAGCCGTTCGAGTTCCCCGGCGGTCTTGCCGAGCAGCCCGCGGTAGACGTCGTCATTGTGCTGCCCCGGGCGCGCCGGCCCGGCGTTGCGGATGCCGCCCGGGGATTCGGAGAACACCGGCACCACGCCCGGTCCCCGGACGATTCGTTGCACCCGCTCGTCGAAGTGCTCGGCGATCATGCCGCGGGCCCGCAGCTGCGGATCGCGCACCACGTCGGCAACCGTGTTGATGCGTCCCGCGATCACCCCTGCGGCGGAAAGTGTTTCGATGATGTCGTCGGGCTGGCGCCGCGCGGCCCAGTCGCCGATGATGGTGTCGAGCTCGTCCTGGTTGCGCCCCCGAGAGCCGTGGGTGGTGAACCGGTCGTCGCCGGCCAGTTCCGGGCGGCCCATCGCCTGGCAGAGCCGGGCGAACACGGTGTCCTGGTTGGCGGCGATCACCACCCAGGTGCCGTCGGCGCTGCGGTAGATGTTCGACGGCGCGATGCCCTCCAGCCGGGTGCCCGACGGCCCGCGCACCACCCCGGCGACGTCATAGTCGGGAATGGTGGATTCCTGGATGGCCAGACACGCCTCGGTCAGTGCCACGTCGACGACCTGGCCCCGGCCGGTGATGGTCCGTCGGTACAGCGCGGCGAGCGCCCCCTGCGCGGCGAACATGCCGGCCAGGCTGTCGCCCAGCGACAGCGCCAGCCGCGGCGGCGGGCCGCCGGGGAACCCGTTGAGGTGGCGCAGCCCGCTGGCGGCCTCGGCCACCGAGGCGTATCCGGCCTTGTGGGCGTCCGGGCCGGTCTGCCCGTAGCCTGAGACTCGGACCAGGATGATACCCGGGTTGCGTTGCGCCAGAACGTCGTAACCCAGAACCCATTTTTCCAGCGTGCCCGGGCGGAAGTTTTCCACCACGATGTCGGACTTCTCGACGAGTTCCAGGAACAGCTCGCGGCCGCGGTCGCGGCGCAGATCCAGCGTGACGGCTCTTTTGTTGCGGGCGTGCACGGTCCAGAAGAAGTGGTGACCGTCGAGTTCGGCTTGTCCCCAGGTGCGCAGCGGATCCGGCGCCCCGGGCGATTCGACCTTGATCACGTCGGCGCCCATGTCGGCGAGCAGGCGTCCGGCGAACGGCCCGGCGATCAGGGTGCCCAGTTCCAGCACCCGGACCCCGTCCAGCGCGCCGGCGGGTGTCATTCGGCCGCCGCGAAGTCGTGGCGCACCAGCCAGCCGGTGATGATCTCGACCGCTTGTGCCAGCTTGTCGTGCTGGTCCGGGCCGGCGTAATAGTGTGTGGCGCCGGGAATCTCGTACATCTGCTTGTCGGGATGCGCGATAGCCTCGAAGAGCCTGCGGGTGTGGCTGGGCGTGCAGGCGTCGTCGGCGAGGTTGCCGATCACCAGCGCCGGCACCGCCAGGTCACGTCCGCAGGTGACGCCGTCGCCGTTCGCGTCGTCGTAGCTCCACTGCGACAACCAGCTGCGCAACGTGCAGAACCGAGCCAGTCCGACTGCGCTCATGTTCACCACCGCGGGCTCACCCAGATAGCAGGTTCCCGGGGTGCGACCGTTGGGATCGACCGTGGGGTCCAGCCAGCGCGGGTCGGCCATGGTGCCGTGCACGACGAACCCGAACTCGTCATCGGGGCGCCCTGCCGCCTTCAGTTCGGCCAGTTTGTCCTTGACCCAGCCGGTGATGCGACGGTTGCGGTCGATCTGGGCCTGCCGGTAGCGGGCGAGGAATTCTGCGCAATAGGGCGGCCGGTTGGGGTTGTCGGCGTTGTACAGGTCCAGCTCGGGATCGCGCTTTGTGGGGTCGGACTCGTCGAGGATCGACGCGTCCAGCCATTCGGTGAGGGTGCCGTGCCGGCTGACGTGGGCGGCCAGCAGCATGATGCCCTCGGCGGGGATGAGGTCGAGTGCGGTGAGGTCGGGGCCGTCGCCGGATGGGCTCGACGTGACGGTGGCGTGCCGGGCCTGTTGCTGATAGAAGAGCGACAGCGAGCCGCCGCCGCTCCACCCGGCCAGCACCACCTTGCGGTAGCCGAGCCGGCGCTTGGCATCTTTGATGCACTCGCCGAGGTCTTCGACCACCTTCTCGATCAGCAGCGCCGAGTCGGTGCCGCGGAACCGGCTGTTGCAGTAGATGACGTGGTGGCCGGCGCGGGCCAGCGCCCCCACGATCGGCAGGTAGGCCCCGCCGCCGATCGGATGCATGAACACGATCACCGTGTCGGAGGCCACGTCGCGCGGCGTGAGCAGGTGGCTCTCCAGGATGGTCATCTCGGCCAGCCCGCCGTAGACGTCGCGGACAGCGGAATTGTTCTGGAAAGCAACCAGATACGGAATCCGGTCGTACTGGTGACGCAGCGCCATGCTCAGTGCTGCCCGAGGTCGTGGGCCAGCACCTCGGCCGACGGCGTCAGCCTGTGGCGGGTGTCGATCGCGATCACCTGCCAGTCCACGCGGGCATAGTCGTCGAACTTACGCCGCGCGCGCTCGCGTGCCTTCTCCGGGGCGCCGTGGTGAACCCCTTGCGGCGCATGCGAAATCAGACCTGGCGGCATCGGTAGGCCGTAGAGCGAGCCGCCATGGAAGAAGGCGATCTCGTCATAGTCGACGTTGCGGTGATACCAGGGGGTGCGTTCGGTGCCGGGCACGCTTTCCGCGGGCTTGGGCAGGAAGTTCATCACGTAGACGCCGGTGGCCTGCATGAACAGGTGCACCGTCGGCGGCAGGTGCACGCTGTCGGAGGTGACCACGTTGTAGTCGGCGATGTTGAAGCTGAACGGAAAGTTGTCGCCGCGCCAGCCTTCGACGTCGAGCGGATTATGTTGGTAGTACAGCGTTGTCGGGCCACCGTCGTGCATCAGTCGTACTTCGTACTCGTCGCGGCCATCATCGTCCGGGTGCGCCGGTTCGGGGATGGTGGCCTGTGACGGGTCGAACGGGAAATGCCGGCCCAGCGCGCCGGGCGGCGGAACCCGGAACTCGTCGGCGGCCTCGATCATCAGCAATGTGGTCTCGCTGTCCGGCACCTGCCGCCAGGTGGTGGCCTTCGGCAGGTACAGCCAGTCACCCTGGCGGTAGCGCAGCGGCCCGAACTCGGTTTCCAGCAGCCCGGCACCGGCGTGGACGAAACACAGCAGGTCGCCGTCGACGTGGCGGGCGTAAAACGGCATCGGCTCGCCGCGCCGTGACAACGAGATCCGGCAGTCGGGGTTGGCGAACAGCAGCAGCGGCCCGCCGTCGGCGTCGCTGGCGTCGGCGGGTTTGAGCTGGTCGGCCAGCACGTCGACCGGCCGCAGCGGGCCGACCGCGCGATAGGCGGTGGGGTCGTGGCGGCGGTAGAGGTTCGCGGTACGCCCGGTGAACCCGCCGCGGCCCAGCTCGTCGTCCTTCAGGCCGTCAAGATCAGCGTGCAGGCGGCGTGGCGTCTTGCCTTTGCGCAGGTGGACGAAGGATTCCATGGATGACTCCCCGGTCGGCGAAAACGGCGGCGGCACAACAAAACTGAAAGTGACGTTACTTTCTCTTTGATCGTGGCACAAGGGCGGACTCGCCTCTCGGTCGGCCCCGGTCGCTAGTCTGGATAGCGTGGGCGCCGACATGCCGGGCCGCATGTGGGAGTTTGTCACCGCGCCGCCGCGGAGTGCTCCCGGCGTCGCATCGATGGTGGGATATCGGGCCGTGCATCCGCTCGCCGCACGCGCACTCTTCGGAATGCCGACCGCCGAGTTGAGCGCGATCGACTTCGACGCTTCCGCTGTGCTGGGCGGGCGTGGGATCGAGTTATGGGGGCGCGTGGCCGAGATGCGGCACTGGCAGGACGCGTTCACGTTGATCGCCGACTACCTGGTCGACGAGCGGCAGCGGCGTGACCGTGCGACAGTGCGTCCCGAGGTCGCGCACGCCTGGCACCTACTGGAGCGCAGTCGCGGCCGGGCTCCGGTCAGTGCGGTCGCGGACGCAGTCGGGGTGAGCGCACGGCATTTGACGACGCTGTTTCACGGCGAAGTCGGCTGG
Organism: Mycobacterium sp.; assembly: GCF_039583805.1. GTDB lineage: Bacteria > Actinomycetota > Actinomycetes > Mycobacteriales > Mycobacteriaceae > Mycobacterium. The sequence continues at coordinate 27,586 of NZ_JAVKSH010000018.1, forward strand.
TCACCCAAGACTGTCGCGATGCTAATCCGCTTCGAGCGTACGACCGCCCGGATCGCGCAGTCGGCGGCCCACCGCGGGTCCGTCGACCCGACGGCCGTCGCGCTCGACACCGGCCACAGCGATCAGGCCCACCTGACCCGCGAGTTTATCCGGTTCGCGGCGGTACCGCCGCGTCGCTGGCTGGCCGAAGAGTTCCGAAACATTCAAGACGGCGGCCAGTTGTCCGCAACATACTGCGAGCATGACCCTGTCGAAACCGACCCTGTCGAAACCGACCCTGTCGAAACCGACCCTGTCGAAACCGACCCTGTCGAAACCGA
>NZ_JAVKSH010000018.1:28005-37499 GCF_039583805.1 Mycobacterium sp.
GTCGAAACCGACCCTGTCGAAACCGACCCTGTCGAAACCGACCCTGTCGAAACCGACCCTGTCGAAACCGACCCTGTCGAAACCGACCCTGTGGTTGACGTTGCAGGCCGATAACGCGCCGAATTTGATCGACTACTACGTGGAAACCTTCGGCCTCGTCCTCGCAACGCGATATGGCGACGGCGGGAACGTCGACCACGCGCAACTGCACTGGCCCGAGGGCAGCGGCGGGATCATGCTCGGCAGCCAAAAACCCGGCGCCGAGTGGTGCCGCGAACCCGGCACTGCCGGCGGCTACGTCGTCACCGCCTACCCGGATGCACTCTTCGAGCGTGTCCTTGCACACCGGGCCGACGTCATTCGTCCCCTCGCCAAAACCGACTACGGAGCCCGTGAATTCGTCATCCGCGATCCGGAGGGCAACCTGTGGTCCTTCGGCGACTATCGCGGTGAGCCGACGCCGGCCTGACATGCGCGGTGATGACAGCATAGCATCATCAATCTTGATGCTATGCTGTCGTAATGCGTACCACGGTGACACTTGACGACGACACGGTGGCGTTCGTGCACCGCCTGATGAAGGAACGTGGTGTGTCCTTCAAGAAAGCCCTCAACGACGCCATCCGCGAAGGCGCACAACGACGCACGAAGTCGGCGTCGTTCACGACGCGCGCCGCCGCCCTCGGTGTGCCGACGGTGAACCTGGACCGGGCACTGCAGGTTGCCGCAGAACTCGAAGATGAGGAATTGATCCGCCGCCAACGTCGTGGCGCATGAAGATCGTCGACGCCAACGTGCTGCTCTATGCGGTCAACACGGCCGCTGAGCATCACGCGGCCAGCCGGCGCTGGCTTGACGGTGCGCTGTCGGGTGGCGACATCGTCGGTTTGTCGTGGGTTGCCCTGCTGGCCTTCATCCGCCTGAGCACGAAGCACGGCTTGTTTCCGTCACCGCTTCGCCCGGCCGAGGCGATGGCACAGGTCACCGACTGGTGTAATGCCCCCGGCGCCGTGGTGGTCAGTCCGACGCCGCGGCATGCCGATGCGCTGTCGGGTCTGCTGGCCACGGTGGGCACCGGAGGAAATCTGGTCAACGATGCACACCTCGCGGCGCTGGCAGTCGAGCACCGGGCCGGCATCGTGACCTATGACCACGACTTCGGGCGCTTCGACGGCATTCGCTGGGCAACCCCTGACTCGATGATGACCTCGTGACCAGCACAGACCGACTTGTTCGCGGTCGGCGTTCACCTCGATGTGCGCTCCGGCCCAGAGGCCAAACCTAGTCAGACTAGACTAAGTCTAGTATGCTGACTGTATGCCGATCGTCAACATCCACGATGCGAAGACCCATCTGTCGCACCTGCTTGCCCGCGTCGAGAACGGCGAGACAATCACGATCGCGCGCGCCGGCAAACCCGTCGCCGACCTCGTCCCGCATGTACGCTCCGATATCGTCTTCGGCGCCCTAGCCAGCCGCCTCGAATACGATGCGGATCATTTCGACGACACCGACCGCGATCTCAATACTTTGTTCGGCCTCGAATGAGCGGCCTCTTGCTCGACACCCACGTCGTACTCTGGCTGCTCGACGACAGTCCGCGACTTGGCATTCGGGCGCGGGATCGGATCACCGTTAGCGCCGCTGTGTACGTCTCTGCCGCGAGCACCTGGGAGCTCGCGATCAAGGCAGCTGTCGGCAAGCTCACGCTGCCCGACGACCTCGACGACGCGATCGACCGATCCGCCCTGCGCGACTTGCCCCTCACACGTCGGCACGCTCTCGCGTCTGACCTCTTGGCATTGCCGCACAAGGATCCCTTCGACGCAGTTCTGGTAGCCCAGGCGAGGGTGGAAGGGCTCACGCTGCTCACGGCCGACGCGAAGCTGCTGGAGGCGCTGCCCAACGCCGTCGACGCTAGGCTCTGACCACAGGTCCTACGGCTATCCGGTGACTGGCCCCGGTCAAACCGGGTAACAGGTGCCCCAGAGACCACATCTGCCAGACCAGCACCGCCAACCTGTCATGACGTCCAACTGAAAAGCGATGGCGCACGTGATATCACCTGGCCCGTAATCGAAGTCGAACAGGTTGCCTGGCCATCGCTATGCGAGTTTCTCGAACCACCCCTTCGACGCCGAGACGCGCATCAGCAGTGCCGGCGAGGGTTGTTCACCGTGGTCCGGGCGGCCATTGGTCGCGGTAGGCAGCGGTAGGTCGAGTGGTTCCTGCGCCGCGTGATATCGCATGCGCCATCAAGTTGGAGAAGGCACTAATCCCTGACGCAGCGACTCAAGAGGCTGCCGAGTCTCCTGAGGTCTAGACCGTACGGCTGGCCGCCGCCCTCGGTTACTTCAGCTCGGCCGACGACAGGCCCAGCAACCGGCGGGCCACCACCAGCAGCTGAATCTGCTGGGTGCCCTCGAAGATGTCCATGATCTTGGAGTCGCGCGCCCACTTCTCCAGCAGCATCTGCTCGGAATAGCCTGTGGTGCCGGCTAATTCGACGGCCTTGCAGGTGATGTCGCTGGCCACCCGGCCGGCCTTGGCCTTGCCCATCGACGCTTCTTTGGAGTTGGGCACGTTGTTGTCGGCCTGCCACGCCGAGCGCAGCGCCAGCAGGTAGCTGGCCTCCCAGTCGGCCTCCATTCGTAGGAATTCCGCTGCGGCGGCGCTGTGGGCGTGTGACGGCTTGTCGTAGCAGATCTCCACTCCGGCGTCGGTGAGGATCGTGCGGAGTTCTTCCAGCGCGGCCCGGGCCACCCCGATGGCCATGGCGGCGATGACCGGCCGGGTGCTGTCGAAGGTTTCCATCACCCCGGCGAACCCTTTACCGCTCTCGATCGCCGGGGTGCCCAGCAGGTTGTCTTGTGGGACGCGCACGTTGTCGAACCGGATGGTGGCGGTGTCGGACCCCTTGATGCCCAGCTTGTTCTCCAGGCGTTCCACGGTGACACCGTGATGGTCGCGGGGAACCACGAACGACTTGATCGCCGGGCGGCCCTTCGACTTGTCCAGGGTCGCCCACACCACGATGTGGGTGGCCCGCGACCCGGCGGTGACGTAGATCTTCTCGCCGTTGATGACGTACTCGTCACCGTCGAGGACGGCGGTGGTGGACACCGCCGCGGAATCCGACCCGAAGCCAGGCTCGGTGATCGCCATCGCCGCCCACACCTTGCCCAGACGGGTGAGCTGCTCGTCGGTCGCGACGGCGGCGATCGCCGCGTTGCCCAGACCCTGATAGGGGATCGAGAGCATCATCGCGGGGTCTCCCCAACTGGCCTCCAGCGCCTGCAGCATCGCCGCCATGTTGGCGCCGTTGCGGTTCTCGTCGCGGGCCGAGGCCTCCCGGAAGGCCTCGGTTCCGGCGAGCCCCACCGTGTTGGATGCGGCCGCACCTTCGAACAGGCTGGCCAGCGTGTCCAGCTCGACCGGGTAGGCGTGCTCGTGCAGGTCGTATTTGCGGGCGATCGGCCGCATCATCGCCGCGGCACCCTGGTGCGCCCTGTCGACGACCGCCGACAGTTTGCGAGGAAGTTCCAGATTGATTGCCATGACCGGCCTTTCGGTTGTCGAGTCGGGTCGGTTGTCGAGCCGTCAGATGACCAGAACGCCCTCGGCGACGCCGATGGCACGCAGATCGCGGTACCAGCGTTCGACGGGGTGCTCTTTGGTGTAGCCGTGGCCGCCGAGCAGTTGCACGCCGTCCAGGCCGATCTGCATACCCTTGTCCGCGCCGAGCCGCTTCGCCAGGGCAGCTTCGCGGGCGAACGGCAGGCCACGTTCGGCGCGGGCCGCCCCGCGCCAGGTGATCAGCCGCAGACCGTCCAGCTCGATGGCGATGTTGGCGCACATGAACGCGACGGCCTGCCGGTGGGCGATGGGCTCACCGAAGGCGTGGCGTTCCTTGACGTAGGGGACGACGTAGTCGAGCACCGCGTGGCAGGTGCCGACCGCCAGCGCAGCCCAGCCCAGCCGGGACAGCGCGATCGCTTCGGAATAGATCTCGGCCGACCGTGCGGCGGTCGCATCGTCTTCGCCGAGGCGGGCGGTCAGCGGCACCGACACCTTGTCCAATTCGACCCGGCCCAGACCCGCGGCGCGGATGCCCATGCTCGGATCGGCCCGAACGGTCACCCCCGGCCCGGATGACTCGACGATGAACAGCGCCGGTGTGCCGTTGTGTTGTGCGGCGACGATGAACAGCTCGGCGTCGGCGGCCGCCGGCAGCAACGACTTGACCCCGTCCAGCCGGTAGCCGCTCGGGGTGCGCACCGCGGTGGTCGTGAGCCTGGTCGGGTCGAACAGCGGCTGCGGCTCGGCGATGGCCACGCAGGCCTGCGGGACGTTCTCGCCCGCGAACTCCGGCAGGTAGGTGGCCTGCTGGTCGGCGTTGCCCCAGTGGGTGAGCGCCGACGCCACGCCGCCCGGCGCCAGGATCGGCAGGGCCAGCCCCATGTCACCGTAGGCCAGCGCCTCGGCCACCAGCACGGTGGTCACACTGGACCGGTTCGCAGCGATGCCCTCGAACTCTTCGGGGACGCTGACCGCGGTGACGCCGAGCGCGGCCGCCTTGGCGATCAGTTCCGGGGGGAACCCGGCTGCGGCATCGGCGTCGTGCGCCGCCGGGCGCATGACTTCCGCGGCGAACTCCTCGACCGTGTCGACGATGAGCTGCTGATCCTCGTCGGGGGTCAGGTCGAAGCGGTCCGTGCCCTCGGCGCCGTTGGTGCCCAGCCGGGTCGGTCCGCCGCGCAGGCCCTCCACGCGCTTGAACTGACGGCCGGCGGCGCCGGCGGCGGAGAAACCGGTCTTGACCCCGTAGCGCAAGGTCCGGTTGAGCGGACCGCGCACACGGTAGCGGTCCAGGAACGTCTGGCCGACGATCGGGGTGAGCAGCGCCATTCCGACTTCGATGACTGTTCGTCGGGGCGCGTGCTCGCCGACCGCGGCCGTCCGGCCGGATCGTCGGGGACGGCCACCTGTGGTGGCGGCGGTGTTGGTCATGTGGGCGGCCCTTCGGTCTGCACGGTGGTTGGGCTCAGGACGGTAAATAGACCTTACTCTAGAGTAAGATTTGTGTCGCTGTCACTGCTTTGACGGGTCGGTTTCGGGCGATCGTCCGCGCAGCCGGTTCAGCACCTGCTCGTGCAGCAGCCCGTTCGTGGCCACCGCGCTGCCGCCGTGCGGGCCGGGTGCGCCCTGCAGATTGGTGAACGCGCCGCCTGCCTCGCGCACCAGAATGTCCAGCGGCGCCAAGTCCCACAGGGATACCTCCGGCTCGGCGGCGACGTCGACGGCGCCCTCGGCCACCAGGCAGTAGGACCAGAAGTCGCCATAGCCCCGCACCCGCCACACGGCGTCGGCAAGATCTGAAAAGCTCTCCCGCAGACCGAGCCGCGCCCACCCGGACAAGCTGGAGAACGACACGCTGGCCGAGCTCAGCTCCGCCACCGACGACACCGACAGCCGACGGGCCGCAGACGAGGCGGCCGCCGCGAAAGCGCCCGCGCCCGCAGCCGCCCACCAGCGGCGCCGCAGCGCGGGGGCGGACACCACCCCGACACACGGCTCGCCGTCGTGCAGCAACGCGATCAGGCTGGCCCACACCGGAACCCCGCGCACGAAGTTCTTGGTGCCGTCGATCGGGTCGACGACCCACTGCCGTCCGGTGAAAGCCGTTGCCCCGCCGAACTCCTCGCCGAGCACGCGGTCACCGGGCCGGGTCCGCTCCAGCACCGCGCGGATGTCGGCCTCCACGGCCCGGTCGGCGTCGGTCACCGGCGTCAGATCCGGTTTGGTGTCGACCTGCAGATCCAACGCACCGAACCGGGCGAGGGTCAGCGCGTCGGCGCGGTCGGCCAGCGCCAGCGCCACCGCCAGATCGTCGGGGGTCATGGGCTCCTCGATCCCGGCTGCGCCGGCGTTGTCGTCGGCGCGGTCATGGTTGCAGTCCTACCATGGCCGGGTGTGGGAGATCCTGGCGCTGCTGCTGCTGATCGTGACACTCACGGTGTTTCTGGCTCCCCGTTTCCTCGGCTCGGGCGCCGCCTCGGACTCGGTGAACGGCACACTGCTGGTCACCGGAGTCAGCCCGCGACCCGACGCCACCGGTGAGCAGTTCGTCACGATCGCCGGCGTCATCAACGGGCCGACCGTCGACGAGCACACCGTCTACGGGCGCATGGCCGTCGACGTCGACGACTGGCCGGCGACGGGCCAACTGCTGCCGGTGGTGTACTCGCGGCGGAATCCGGACAAGTGGAGGATGTCACCGCCCGATCCGCGCGCCGGTTGACGGCGGTGGGGTGACCGGCTGGTGCGGCGTCGCGCTCGACTCGACGTCGGTGGTCGCCACCAGCGCGATCAGGTGTCAGCCATGGCCGATCCGCAGCATCTCGTCCACGCTCGCCAGCTTGACGCGGGGACGCCCCCGCGCCTGGCCGGCGGCGCGTTCGTGGTCGTCGATCAGGTGCCAATGCTCATCGGTGACAAGGTGGGGCTGGCGCGAGGCCAGCCACCGGGCGAGCTCGGTGGCGCGGTCCCCGGAGGAATCCGCCGCATCGGCAAGTCCGCGCGCCGACAGGTCGGCGATCAGCGTGTCGACGGTTTCCTGGGAGTCTTTCTTGTTGGTGCCGATCACCCCGGTGGGCCCGCGTTTGATCCAGCCGACGACGTACTCGTTGCGGCGGCCCGCCACCCGTCCGCCGTCGTTGGGGATCGTGCCGCGGGCCTCGTCGAACGGCAGCCCCGGGGTGGGGACGCCGCGGTAGCCGACCGAGCGCACCACCAACCGCGCGGGCAGCTCCTCGCGGTCGCCGGTGTCGCGGGCGGCCATCCGCCCGCTGTCGTCGCGGACCAGCTCGTTGCGCCCGAGCACGATGCTTTCCACCTTCCCGTCGCCCTTGATCTCGATCGGGGAGGTCAAGAACCGGAACACGATGCGCCGGTGTCCCGGGCGCGGCGCTGTGCCGGCGTAGCCGCGCAGCACCGCGATGTTCTGCTTGCACGTCCTGCCGACGGCGGCGGCGTCGTCGTCGCTGATCCCGTCCAGCTGCGCCGGGTCCACCACCACGTCGACACCGTCGAGGTCGGCCAGCTCCCGCAGCTCCAGCGTGGTGAAAGCGGTCTGCAGCGGACCGCGGCGGCCGAGCACCACGACCTCCTCCACGCCGCACGGCCGCAGCGACGCCAGCGCGTGGTCGGCGATGTCGGTCTGCGCCAGCGCGTCCGGATCGGTCACCAGGATGCGGGCGACGTCGAGTGCCACGTTGCCGTTGCCGATGACAACCGCGCGACCGCCGGACAGGTTCGGCGTCACCTGTGCGAAGTGCGGGTGGGCGTTGTACCAGCCCACGAAGTCGACCGCGGCGATGCTACCCGGCAGGTCCTCGCCGGGGATGCCCAGCGCGCGGTCCGACTGCGCGCCGACGGCATAGATCACCGCGTCGTAATGTGCCGCCAGCTCTGCTGCTTCTATGTGCTCGTCCACCACCACGTTGCCGAAGAACCGGAAACGCGGATCGGCCGCGATCTTGGCGAACTGCTCGCTGACCGACTTGATCTTGGGGTGGTCCGGGGCCACCCCGGAGCGCACCAGCCCCCACGGGGTCGGCAGCATCTCGAGCATGTCGACCGCGACGTCGATGCCCTCCGTCGAGTCGGCCGTCTTGAGCAGGGCGGCGGCCGCGAAGAACCCCGAGGGGCCGGAGCCGACGATCGCAACGTGGTAAGGGCGCATGCCACCCGATGGTAAACGCCCGGGCCGGTAACGTGATCAGCTGTGGAACCCGACCGGCAGGCCGACATCGCCGCCCTCGACTCCACCCTGACCACGGTGGAGCGGGTGCTCGACGTCGAGGGCCTGCGCGGTCGCATCGAGAAGCTCGAGCACGAGGCGTCCGACCCGAACCTGTGGGACGACCAGGCTCGCGCCCAGCAGGTGACCAGCGAGCTCTCGCACGCCCAGGGCGAGCTGCGCCGGGTCGAGGAGCTGCGCCGCCGCCTGGAGGACCTGCCGGTGCTCTACGAGCTGGCCGCCGAAGAAGAAGGTGCAGCCGGCGCCGACGCTCTCGCCGAGGCCGACGCCGAGCTGACCGCGCTGCGCGCCGACGTCGAGGCCATCGAGGTTCGCACGCTGCTGTCCGGCGAGTACGACGAGCGCGATGCGTTGGTCACCATCCGCTCCGGGGCGGGCGGGGTGGACGCCGCCGACTGGGCCGAGATGCTGATGCGGATGTACATCCGCTGGGCCGAGCAGCACCGCTACCTCGTCGAGGTGTTCGACACGTCCTACGCCGAGGAGGCCGGCATCAAGAGTGCGACGTTCTCGGTGCACGCGCCGTTCGCGTACGGCACGCTGTCGGTGGAGCAGGGCACCCACCGGCTGGTGCGCATCAGCCCGTTCGACAACCAGAGCCGGCGTCAGACGTCGTTCGCCGAAGTCGAGGTGCTTCCGGTGGTGGAGACCACCGACCACATCGACATCCCCGAAGGTGATGTGCGCGTGGACGTCTACCGCTCCAGCGGGCCCGGCGGGCAGTCGGTGAACACCACCGACTCGGCGGTGCGGCTCACCCACATTCCCACCGGCATCGTCGTCACCTGCCAAAACGAGAAGTCGCAGCTGCAGAACAAGGTCGCGGCGATGCGCGTGCTGCAGGCAAAGTTGTTGGAGCGCAAGCGCTTGGAGGAACGCGCCGAGCTGGACGCGCTCAAGGGCGACGGCGGCAGCTCCTGGGGCAACCAGATGCGGTCCTACGTGCTGCACCCGTATCAGATGGTCAAGGATCTGCGCACGGAGTACGAGGTCGGCAATCCGGCGTCGGTGCTCGACGGCGACATCGACGGATTCCTGGAAGCCGGGATCCGGTGGCGTAACCGGCGAGATGACGACTGACACTTTTTTCGCCGTAACGTCGATGAACTGGCGCTGGAACTACATCTGGCACAGCGACATCCGTAACTGGGTGCTCACCAGCGGCCTGCGCATCGTCTTGCTGCTGATCGGCGCGGTGCTCGCCGGGCGGTTGGTGAACTGGGCGGCCCAGAAGGTGACGCAGCGTCTTGACGTCGGGTTCGCCGCGAGCGACGCGCTGGTGCGTTCGGAGGCCACCAAGCACCGGCAGGCGGTGGCGGCCGTGATCTCGTGGGTGTCGGTCGTCCTGATCGGTGTGGTGGTGGTCGTGCAGATCGTCGACATTCTCGGACTGTCGGTGCGTTCGCTGGTGGCCCCGGCGACGGTGCTGGGCGCCGCGCTGGGCTTCGGCGCCCAGCAACTGGTCAAGGATCTGCTCGCAGGGTTCTTCATCATCGTCGAAAAGCAGTACGGTTTCGGCGATCTCGTCCAGCTGACCATCATGGGGTCGACGACCGACGCCACCGGCACCGTCGAGAACGTCACACTGCGGGTGACGAGGCTGCGGTCCGCCGACGGGGAGGTCTTCACCGTGCCCAACGGGCAGATCGTCAAATCGATCAACCTGTCTAAG
>NZ_JAVKSH010000019.1:0-36459 GCF_039583805.1 Mycobacterium sp.
GCCTTCATGGCCACGCGCTCAAAGTAGCTGAGGCACCACCACCGGCTACGCGCTCAAAGTAGGTGAGGCACGCCGCAGGTTTGACCCGGGGAACTGTCATCAGTACCCTCGAAAAGTCGCCCGAACGTCGGCGATACGGCTGCGATCCGGGTCGCGCGCTCGGGGTCCGCGCCGGGTACCAGAAAGACGCCGTTACCAGAATGCGCTGAAGTCTGCGAAGGCTTGGTGCGGCCAGTCGTGTCCGGGCGATGAGGACAACGGCCGGCCGGGATGTCGAACGTGACGAGGAGTAAGCCGTGGCTAAGGGCAAGCGGACCTTTCAGCCCAACAACCGCCGCCGGGCCCGTGTGCACGGCTTCCGGTTGCGCATGCGTACCCGTGCGGGGCGCGCGATCGTGTCCAGTCGGCGCCGCAAGGGCCGCCGCGCGTTGACTGCCTGAACCGACTACAAGTGTCACAGGCGGTGCTTTCCCCGCAGAACCGCATGACGCGATCGATCGATTTCGGCGAGACCGTCCGGCATGGGAATCGGGTTGTGCAGCCGGATCTCGTCATTCATTTGCGGCGCACCAGCGACTCGACGGCGCCCAAGGTCGGATTGATCATCGCGAAGTCGGTCGGCTCAGCTGTGCAACGGCACCGGGTCGCGCGGCGACTGCGACACGTTGCGCGCGGGATCGTCGGGGACCTGGACCGGTGCGAACAGCTGGTGATCCGCGCGTTGCCGAGCAGTCGCGACGCCGTCTGGGCCGACCTGGAACGGCAACTGCGGACGGGCTTGTCGCGGATACATCGGTCGAGAGGATCGGTGCGGTGACGGCGCAGCAGGGCAGACCTCGGGGACTGCGTTACCAGTTCGCGACCGCGGTGGTCCGTGGGGTGGTCGCGCTGATCCAGCTGTACCGGCACCTGGTGTCGCCGTTGCGGTTGCCGACCTGCCGGTTCGTTCCGACCTGCAGCCAGTACGCCGTGGATGCCCTGACCGAGTACGGGTTGGTGCGGGGGAGTTGGCTGTCGGCGGTCCGATTGGCCAAGTGTGGACCCTGGCACCGGGGAGGGTGGGATCCGATCCCGGAGCGCCGGGTGGTCCCGGCCGATGCCGGGGACGTCCCAGCGACGCGAGGAGAGTGCGAGCCCGTTGTTTGATGTGTTCAGCCTGGACTTCGTCTACTACCCGGTGTCGGCCATCATGTGGTTGTGGTACAAGGCATTTGGCTTGGTGCTGGGGCCGACGAACTTCTTCGCGTGGGCCTTGGCGGTGATGTTCCTGGTATTCACGCTGCGCGCGCTGCTCTACAAACCGTTCGTCCGGCAGATCCGCACCACCCGCCAGATGCAGGAGCTGCAGCCGCAGATCAAGGCGTTGCAGAAGAAGTACGGCAAGGACCGGCAGCGGATGGCGCTGGAGATGCAGAAGCTGCAGCGCGAACACGGGTTCAACCCGATCCTGGGCTGCTTGCCGATGTTGGCGCAGATCCCGGTGTTCCTGGGCCTCTACCACGTGTTGCGGTCGTTCAATCGCACGACGGGCGGCTTCGGGCAGCCGCACATGTCGGTGGCGCAGAATCGCGCGACCGGAAACTATGTGTTCAGCCCTGTCGACGTGGGCCACTTCCTGGACGCGAACCTGTTCGGAGCGCCGATCGGCGCCTACATGACGCAGCGGACCGGGCTGGACGCGTTCACCGAGTTCAGCCGGCCGTCGGTCATCGTCGTCGGCGCGCCGGTGATGATCCTCGCCGGCATCGCGACGTACTTCAACAGCCGGGCATCGGTGACGCGGCAGAGCCCGGAAGCCGCCGCCAACCCGCAGACCGCGCTGATGAACAAGATGGCGCTCTATGTGTTTCCGCTCGGCGTCGTCGTCGGCGGCCCGTTCCTGCCGCTCGCCATCATCGTCTACTGGTTCTCCAACAACATCTGGACCTTCGGCCAGCAGCACTACGTCTTCGGGATGATCGAGAAAGAAGAAGACGCCAAGAAGCGCGAAGCGCTCGAACGCCGCGCGGCGAACGCGCCGGCGCCCGGGGCGAAGCCGAAACGGCCGCCGAAGGTGTCGCCGGCCGGCGATAGCGGTGAGGCGGACGCCGCCGGGGGGCGGCCGGTTGGTGCGCGCACTCCGGAGACCGATGGCGAGGTCACCGACGCGGGCATCCCGGATCAGGCTGCGCGCGGCGGCAACCGGACGCCACGGCCCGGCGCCAAGCCGAAGAAGCGCAGGCGGTGATCGGCCGGCGGCCGGCGGCGCCGCGGACAGCCGGGCCCAGGGCGGGGACGAGAGCGGCCCTTGAACGAGCGGGAAGAAGATGAGGCAGGTATGACGAACGTCGAGACAACACACGACGGCCCCGACGGCGCCGAAGAGGCCACGGCGCCGGGTGATACCGGGGCCGACCTGGAGGACCGGCTGGTCGTCGAGGGAGAGATCGCCGGCGACTACTTGGAGGAGCTGCTGGACCTGCTCGATTTCGACGGGGATATCGACCTGGACGTCGACGGCAGCCGCGCCGTGGTGAGCATCGACGGCAGTGACGACCTGAAGAAGCTAGTCGGCCGGAACGGCGAGGTGCTCGACGCGCTGCAGGAGCTGACCCGGCTGGCGGTTCATCAGAAGACCGGTGTTCGTAGCCGGTTGATGCTCGACATCGCGAGTTGGCGCCGCCGCCGCCGCGACGAGCTGGCGGCGCTGGGCGACAAGGTTGCCCGTAGGGTGTTGGACACCGGCGAGCGGGAAGAGCTCACACCGATGACGCCGTTCGAGCGCAAGATCGTGCACGACGCCGTCGCGGCCATCCAGGGTGTGCGCAGCGAGAGCGAAGGTGTCGAGCCGTCGCGCCGCGTGGTCGTCACGCCGGACTGACGGCCGAGTTACAGCGGTGTAGTTCCTCGGCGGCCGCTGCCAGGCGGAAGGGATGTTTCACGTGAAACATATCGCCCAAAGTGCGCCGCCGCCGGCTGTCGTGCCGCCGGCGCCCGAGGCGGCGGCCGTCCTGTTCGGCCCGCGACTGAGTCTGGCGGTGCGCTACGCCGAACTGCTGGCGACGTCGGGAGTTCAGCGGGGAGTCCTGGGTCCCCACGAAGCCGCGCGCATCTGGGATCGCCACCTGATGAACAGTGCGGCGGTCGGCGAACTGCTTGAGGCAGGAGAGCGAGTGATCGACATCGGCAGCGGCGCCGGACTGCCCGGCCTACCGCTGGCGATCGCCCGGCCGGACCTGAGCATCGTCCTGGTCGACTCCCAACTGCGCCGCACCGACTTCCTGGACGCGGTCGTGGCAGAACTCGGGCTGCCTGTCACGGTGGTGCGGGGACGCGCCGAGGACCCGGCGGTTCGCCGCGGTGTCGGCGCCGCCGACGCCGCGGCGTCGCGGGCTGTCGCGGCGCTGGACACGGTGACCAAGTGGAGTCTGCCGCTGCTTCGGCCGGGCGGGCGGATGCTGGCCGTGAAGGGCGAGGGAGCGCCCGACGAAGTCCAGCGCTACCGGCGTGTGATGGCCGCGTTGGGCGCCACGGATGTCAGGGTGGTGACGTGCGGCCGGGACTACCTCAGTCCGCCGGCAACCGTGGTGGTGGCACGACGCGCCGAGCGCATGCCGGTGTCGCGCCGGACGCCCCGTCGCGATCCGAGGGAGGCGGTATGAGCGAGCGGCCCGGCGTTTCCCCGACCGGTGCGCCGCAGATGCCCGGCGCGGATGTTTCACGTGAAACAGCGAGCGAATTCGACACCCCCATCGCAGCCGCGGCCGAGCGAGCCATGCGAGTGCTGCACACGGCCTACGGGCGATTGCCGCGGCCTCGTCGTCGTCGGGTCTTCACCATCGCCAACCAGAAGGGCGGTGTCGGCAAGACGACGACGGCGGTTAATCTGGCCGCCGCGCTCGCCATCCAGGGACTCAAGACGCTCGTCATCGACCTGGACCCGCAAGGCAACGCCAGCACCGCGCTGGGGATCAGCGACCGCCACTCCGGCACACCATCCTCCTACGAGGTCCTGCTGGGCGAGATCCCGCTGCGCGCCGCACTGCGCCGCAGCCCGCACAGCGAGCGGCTCTTCTGCGTGCCGGCCACCATCGACCTGGCGGGCGCCGAGATCGAGTTGGTCAGTATGGTCGCCCGCGAGAACCGATTGCGCACCGCGTTGTCGGATCTCGACAGCCCCGATCCCGGCACCGACTTCGACTTCGTGTTTATCGACTGCCCACCGTCGCTGGGCCTGCTGACGATCAACGCCCTCGTCGCCGCGCCCGAGGTGCTGATCCCCATCCAGTGCGAGTACTACGCGCTGGAGGGCGTGTCACAGCTGATGAACAACATCGCGATGGTGAAGGCTCATCTGAACCCGCACCTGGAGGTGACCACCGTGATCCTCACCATGTACGACGGGCGAACCAAGCTCGCCGACCAGGTCGCCGTGGAGGTACGCCGGTACTTCGGCGACAAGGTCCTGCGCACAGTCATCCCACGCAGCGTCAAGGTTTCCGAAGCACCCGGCTACAGCATGACCATCATCGATTACGATCCCGGTTCGCGCGGCGCGATGAGCTACCTCGACGCCAGCCGTGAGCTCGCCGAGCATGATCGGCACGCCTCCTCGAAGGGACAACCATGAATCAGCCGTCACGGAAGAAGGGCGGCCTCGGCCGGGGCCTGGCTGCGTTGATTCCGACCGCACCCGCCGAGTCGGACGGGCGTACATCGGGACTGGGGCCGCGGATGGGCGACGCAGCCGCCGACGTCGTCCTGGGCGGCGCGGCGGCCGCGGGCGCCATGGGCGCGGTGTACCGGGAGATCGACCCGGCCCTGATCGAGCGCAACCCGCGCCAACCCCGCCAGGTGTTCGACGACGACGCGTTGGCCGAACTGGTGCACTCCATTCGCGAGTTCGGGCTCATGCAGCCGATCGTGGTGCGCCCGCTCGACCGGTCTGCGGGCCCGCAGCGCTACCAGCTCGTGATGGGGGAGCGGAGGTGGCGCGCCGCCCAGGAGGCGGGGCTGACCGCAATCCCGGCCATCGTGCGGAGCACCGGCGACGAAAACCTCCTTCGTGACGCGTTGTTGGAGAACATTCACCGCGTGCAGTTGAACCCGTTGGAAGAGGCGGCCGCCTACCAGCAGCTGCTCGACGAGTTCGGAGTCACCCACGACGAACTCGCCGCGCGGATCGGCCGGTCCCGTCCGCTCGTGACGAACATGATCCGGTTGCTGAAACTGCCGATCGCGGTGCAGCGCCGGGTCGCCGCGGGAGTGCTGTCGGCGGGCCACGCCCGCGCGCTGCTGTCCCTGGAGGCCGGCGCGGACGCCCAGGAGGAGCTCGCGGCCCGGATCGTCGCTGAGGGGCTGTCGGTGCGGGCGACCGAGGAGGCGGTGACCCTGGCCAACCGTGGCGACACCACCAAGCCGGCTCCGCCCAAACGCAAGCCGATCCAAATGCCGGGGCTACAGGACGTCGCCGAGCGGCTGTCCAGCGCGTTCGACACCCGCGTCACCGTCAGCCTGGGCAAACGCAAGGGCAAGATCGTGGTCGAGTTCGCCTCGGTGGACGACCTGCAACGCATCGTCGGCGTGATGAACGGGTCGCGCGGGTGAGTTGCCCGGACACCCGATAATTACGTCACTGTGACAGTGCTGCCGGGACAGCGCTGCCGGCCGGGCGAGCCGCTACCGTCCGCTCAGTCCAATCATGCTGCGCATCAATACGTTTGGTGTACTTGAGACGATTGATTGGCGTCGCGGGACCCTGGCGCCGCCGCAGGGCGGGGCGTCGGCTCCGTGAGCGCGCCATGCCCGCGGTGTCGAGCTGATCCCGCCGGCCCGGACCGGGGGGTAGGCTCGCGTGCGGGGTGGGTCACCACCCGGTGGGGACAGCAGGGCAACACCTGCAGCACCGCACAGAGGCCCAGGAAACGTCTAGTGTCTGCACACATCACGCCGCTGCGGCTGGAAGCCTTTGACCAGCTTCCCAAGCATGCGCGTCGATGCGTGTTCTGGGAAGTGGATCCGGCCGCCCTGAGCGGCGACGATCACCTGGCCGACCCCGAATTCGAAAAAGAAGCTTGGCTGTCGATGGTGATGCTGGAGTGGGGGTCCTGCGGCCAGGTGGCCATGGCGCGTCCGGCCGAGTGCGGCCACAGCGAACCACCGTGCGTGGGGTACGCGCTCTACGCGCCGCCTCGCGCGGTACCCCGGGCACACCGGTTCCCCACCTCACCCGTGTCGTCCGACGCGGTGCTGTTGACGTCGATGCGGGTCGAGCCCGGTCCCGAAGCCGGCGACCTGCCCTACAGCCTGATCGCGCGCGTGGTCGACGAGCTGATTCGCCGGGGGGTCCGGGCGCTGGAGGCATTCGGCCGCACCGAGGACGTCGCCGAGCTGCTCGACTCGCCCGCTGCGGACCCCGACGTCGCGCCTGTGTTGGAGGTGTTCGGGGACTGCTCGGTCGACCACTGCGTGATCGCCGCCGACTTCCTGCGCGACGCGGGCTTCGTCGTCGTGGCACCGCACCGGTACTTTCCGCGGCTGCGGCTCGAGCTGGACAAGGGTCTGGGGTGGAAGGCCGAGGTGGAAGCCGCCCTGGAGCGACTGCTGGAGAAGGCGCGACTGCAGCAGCCGGTGGCCGCGGGTCCGTCGGCTACGAACCGCTGAGCCGGCCGGCCTGATCCATCGACAACTCGTGGGCGAGCAGCTCGGCGAACGTGAAAGTGCCGGTGGGCCGGTCGTTCTTGCCGAGTAAATAAAGCCGTTTCACTGCGGCGAGAATCCCTTCGGCGACAGCATCGCGGGTCGGGGCTGCGACCAACAGCGCCCGGTCGCGGGGGTTGCTGAGGTAGCCGACGTCGATCTGGACGGTCGGCATCCGAGTCAGCCGCAGCAGGTCCCAGGTGCGGCCGTGGGTTCGGCAATCACGTAAACCGGTTCGCGCCACCACTTCTCGTTGAATGAAGTCGGCAAGATTGCGGCCGATGGTGGACACCGAACCGTGTGAATTACCGAAATGGAAAGAGGCGACGCCGTTCGCCGAAGGGCTGTGCTGGGTTTCGCAGCGCAGGCTGATCATCAGGTCGGCGCCGACGGAGTTGGCCGTGGCGGCGCGCTCGGGGTCCGACGGGCTGTGGGTGGTCGGGCGTGACAGGAATGTCTCCATACCGATTGCCGTCATGCGGCCTTCGAGTCGACTTGCCAAGTCCCACAGGATATCTGCCTCGCTGATGGGCCCGTCGTCGCCCTGCACGATCAGGCCGTGGTCGGCGCCGCCCCGGCCGGGGTCGATGATGATCCTCTTGCCGGACAGCTTCGGGCCGGACCGGCGGACCAGCTCCTCCTCGCGGATGGCGTGGGGCGAGCCGCCGCTGACGCGTGAGCTGAGAAAGTACAAGGACCGCAACGTTTCCGGGCCGCAGATACCGTCCGCGGACAGCCCGTACTCCCGTTGGTAGGACATCAGCGCGTTGTGTGTCTGCAACCCGAAGTGTCCGTCGACCATGCCGGTGTAGAAACCGAGGTCCTGCAGCCGGGCTTGCAACGTGGCGACGTCGTCGCCGTACATCGGTGCCCCGAATTGGTGGTTGAGCGTTCTCGCGCCGAGCCGGTAAGACGCCTCCTTGAGCGCACGGTAGGTCGCCTCACCGACCATGCCGTCGACCAGCAACCCGCGGTGCTGCTGGAAGGCCCTGACCGCGCGGTCGAGTTCGGTGTCGAACACCTCCAGCGCGACGTGCCTTCCGGTGGTGAGGTCGTCGTCGGAATCGTCCAGGTGCCCCAGGGCGGACAGCGCGGCCCGGATCTCGGTGACCGCTGCGCCGCGGTCACCACAGCGCAGCGCCTCGCCGGGGCCGCGGTGCGGAGTCGACATTGCCAGGCCTCCGGTGAGCCGGTCCGAACATCCCTGCCGATCGCTTGACAGGCTTGGCGGTATTGTCGCAGACGGTGGCCGGTTTGGGGAAAACGAACGCCAGGCGAACCGCCGGTGCCGAGTTAGCCGGGGATGACCTCGGCGAGTTCGCGGAGCAGGGCCGCCTTGCCTTTGGCCCCCACGATCCGTTTGACCGGCTGCCCGTCCTTGAACACGATCAGCGTCGGGATCGACACCACCTGGAAGTCGCGGGCCGTCTCCGGGTTGGCGTCGACGTCGAGCTTGGCTACGGTCAACCGACCCGCCTGTTCGGCCGCGATCTCCGCCAGGACCGGCGCGACCATCTTGCACGGACCGCACCAGGTGGCCCAAAAGTCAACCAGCACAGGCGTATCGCTTTCCAACACAGCTGTCTTGAAGGACGCGTCGCTGATGTCCACCGGGGCGGTGTGTTGGCTCATCGGGGTACTCCTATCAGGTTGGTGCCGCCGGCGGTTCCCGGCTCGGCTGCATGGTGACGTTCTGCCAACCAGCGTTCGGCGTCGATCGCCGCCGCGCAACCGGTGCCGGCGGCGGTGACGGCCTGCCGGTAGCGGTGGTCGACCACGTCGCCGGCCGCGAACACGCCGTCCACCGAGGTGTGCGTGGTGCCGTCACGCACCAACACGTAACCATCGGGGTCGAGGTCTACCGCGCCGCGCACCAGCTCCGAGCGCGGGTCGTGGCCGATCGCGACGAAGACACCGGTCACGTCCAGCGTGGACTCCGCGCCGGTAGCGGTGTCGCGCAGCCGCAGCCCGGTCACGGTGCCCTCGCCGTGCACGGCGAGCACCGCGGCGTTGGTGACGAACCGGATCTTGTCGTCATTGCGGGCCCGGTCGAGCATGATCGCCGAGGCGCGGAACTCGTCGCGGCGATGCACGATCGTCACGCTGCGGGCGAACCGGGTCAGGAACGTGGCCTCTTCCATCGCCGAGTCACCGCCGCCGATGACGGCGATGTCCTGATCCCGGAAAAAGAAGCCGTCGCAGGTTGCGCACGAGCTCACGCCCCGGCCGAGCAGGTCCTGCTCACCGGGCACCTGCAGGTAACGCGCCGCCGCGCCCATCGCCAGGATGACGGCCCGCCCGCGGTGGGTCTCGCCCTCGGCGGTGACCACCGATTTGACCGGGCCGTGCAGCGACACCGATTCGATGTCTTCCATCCGCAGGTCGGCGCCGAACCGCAGCGCCTGCTCACGCATCTGGTCCATCAGCTCCGGGCCGGTGATGCCGTCGCGGAACCCTGGATAATTCTCCACCTCGGTGGTGGTCATCAACGCCCCGCCGAACGAGGTTCCCTCGAACACCAGCGGCGCCAACTGGGCCCGCGCCGCGTAGATGGCCGCGGTGTACCCGGCGGGCCCGGAGCCGATGACGATGACGTCGTGGACAGTGCTGTCGGGGGTCATAGCAGCCTTTCGGGTGTGCCGGCCGTCGCGACGGGCGTCAAACGTCTACGAACGCCAGGGTAGCCGGTGATGTTCCATGGACGTCACCGCCGGTTGACGATCCGGTCGGCCAGCAGCCCGGTGTCCGCCGAGCTGCAGTTCGGGGCGACGGCGAGCGCCGCCACGGTGTCGGGCGCCGGACCGGGCAATACCAGCAGTACGCCCGGGTGGCCGTTGACCGTGACCGCACCCGCCCCCAACACTGTGGTCGACGACGGGTAACCCAGCCCGCTCAAACACGACGCGCGCCGGCGCGGATCACCCAGCGGCCCGTAGTCTGGCCGGCGGCCGAGCAGCGCGAGGACCTCGATATCCGACAGCGGAATCGCCGCGGGTGGCCGCGACACCGTGATGTGCTCGGCGGTCACCGGCGCGCTGGGCGTCGGGGCCGGCGCGGTGACCAGAGCCGCGGTGCCGAGACCGACCGCGATGACGACCGCGGCCAGCCCAGCCGCGGCGGCGAGCAAGCGCGCCGGGTGGGCCCGCGTCCGCAGCGCATGGGCGGCGCTCCCGCCGGTGCACGGGGTCGACCGCAGCGCCGCGCTGATGCCGGCCAGGACGGCCGGCGGCACCGTCAGCGGCGCCTCGTCGGGGTCATCGGGGACGTCGGCCATCGGCCTCAGTGTGCGTCACGACGGGTCGGGGCGGTCGCCGAGGTGGCCGAGCATGGCCGCCAGGCGCACCCTGGCACGGGCGCATCGGCTCTTGACCGTGCCCTCGGCCACGCCCAGCAGCCGGGCGGTGTCGGCGACCGAGTACCCGTGCATGTCGACGGCCACCACGGCGGCGCGCTGCTCGACGGGCAGCCGCTGCAGCGCTCGCCGAACCACGATCGCCGTCTCGACCTGGTTCGTGCGGTCGCACACCGGATAGTCGTCGTCCAGGCTTGCGGTGGGATGAGATTTGGTGCGGCGCAACCGGTCCAGGCAGGCGTTGACGACGATGCGGTGCAGCCAGCTGCTGACGGCGGCGTCCTGGCGGAACGAACGGGCGCCACGGTGCGCCGACAGCATCGCGTCCTGCAGGGCGTCGGCGGCGTCCTCGACGTTGCGGCTGGTGAGCCGGGCCAGGCGGTGCAGCTGGCGGTGGTGGCGGTGGAACAACTCCTCGAAGGCGTAACGGTCGCCGGCGACGTGGGCGGCCAGCAGCTCGGCGTCGCTGCGTTGCTGTCGAGCCGGGTGTCGTACGCCCACGGCCGGGACGGTAGCCACTCGGCGCCTGCCCGGCACTTCACCCGCACGCGACCCGCGCCCGCCCTGGACGGACGCGTGGCCGCCGTCAGGACGCAGCCGTCACGGTGATCCCGGAGATGTCGGCGCGGCTCTTGCCGTCGGTGGTGCCCAGTGTGGAGATCCACACCAGCAGGTTCGACGTCGGCGACGTCGCGTTGACCGGAATGCTGTTGTGTCCCGGGTGCACCGGGGTCGGCTGCGTCAACGCGGTGGTGTCGCCGAGGGTGTCCGGGGTCGACGTCTCCGACGAGCGGATCTGAATCTTCGTGCCGGTGCTGGAGATGTCGAGATTCACGGCGCCGACCACGACGGGTTCGGGCAGCTGCAGCAGCAACCCGACGCCGTTTTTGAAGCCCGGGAACGGGGCGGCGTCGCTGTAGGTGTCGGTGGCCCAGGCGGTGGCCGGGTTGCCGTCGATCGCCAGGTCGGCCTGGCCGGGGTTGTCGGCCTCGCCCTCGGGCGAGAAGACGGTGGCCCGCAGCGGTTTGACTGTGCGGCCCGTCGCCGCGGTACCGCCGCCGGACGTCGTCGACGACGGCGGCGCGTTGAGGCCCAGCTCGTTCTTGTCCAGGCCGCTGACGTCGCCGAAGATCCTGCTCAGCACCGACGCCAACGCCACCAGCGCCACCGCGATGATCGCGACGCCGACGCCGACGCCGATCAGCACGCCACGCCGGCGCCGGATCCGCGCCCGTTCGTCGTCCACCGGCGGCGGCCCGGTGCCGGGGCGTTGCGCCCGCGGCGGCTCCTCGACCGCGGCCAGCGCGTCGGTGTGGTCGGCTATCGTGGTCGCCTGCTCCAGCAAGTTCAAAAGTGTTGCTGCGCTGCGTATTCCACCGTCATCCTGAACCGAGTGCGCAGCGGCCGCGGAGATCTGGAACGGGATGTCCCCGTCGATCATCCGCGGTTCCAGCGGCTGGCCGGCCTCGTCGAGCCGGGCGGGCGTCATCTCGTTGCGCACCCCGGACTCCGGCAGCGGCCACCGGTTGACGAGCAACGCGTACAGCGCCGCGCCTATCCCGCGGATGTCGTCTTCGGGTGTGGTGTGCGGCATGGTCGCCGGGAACGCCAGCACCACGTCCCCCTCGATGCTGACCCGCACCCGCGCGGGGTGGTCGACCGACAGCGTGACGCCGGCGTGGTGGGCGGCCGCGGCGGCCGCCGCCAGCGTCTGCATGGCCCGGGCAGCGCCCACCGCCGACGGCGACGTGTCGGCAACCTCCTGCAGCGAACCGCCCCGGATCCACTCCGCGACCACCAGGCCGCCGGCGCCGCTGTGGACGACGTCGAGCACACGGGCGATACCCGGAGTGTCGGTACGGCTCAACCGTAATGTGCGGGAAAGGATCTCGCGTACGTCGTCGCCGGGCAGCGTCCCGTCCGGGTCGACGAACGTCAGCGCCACCTGCCGATCGAGCGCCGTGTCGAGCGCCTGCCAGAACCGCAGGTGCGCGGTGCCGCCGTGGCAGACCAGCAGCCGGTAGCGGCCGCCGGCGATGCTGGCGCCCGGAACAAGGCTGGTGTCGCCGGAGTCCGGTTCCGTCCGCGGCGCGCGGGGAAGGTCGATCGGGTCGCGCGCGGCATGCGCACCCGAGTGTCCCCGGCCGGCGGGCCCGCCACCGGCGTACCGCTCCGGCGGCGGCGGTGCGGACACGGTGCGGACCTGCAGATCCGGCGGGATGTCCGGGCGGAAATCATCGGCGGCCGGCCGGGGCGTCGCCGAAGCCGGTGTGGGCGAGCCGCTTTCCGATGGGCCGTCGCTCATGACCGGTCCTTTCCCCGTCACTACCCGGGCGACCCGCCCCGGGGGCTCGCGCCGGATCGGATCCCGGACCGGATGGCCCCCCGGCGTCGTCGAAATGCTGCGCTCAGCGTACGGGACAGCGTTGCGCCCCGACAGGCGATTGAAGACACCGCGCCGCGGGGCGGCCGCCTGCAGCCGACGGCCCCCGACCCGGCCGCGGATCGCGGCCAGCGCCGCCCGCGCCTCGGGCACCTCGGCGCGGACCAGGAACGTGGCGATGATCGGGCCCATCACCGCCGCGAGCACGCCCAACCGCAGCAGCGAGCCGGCACCACCGGCGCGGGGCGTCAACGTGTGCAGCCCGGTCAGCCGGTCGGCAAGGTAGGCAACCAACCCGGCCAGCAGCGACGCTGCGGTCGTCACCAGGATGGTCCGCACCTCCGGGGTCCCGACCAGGTGACCACCCGTCGGCCGCAGGGTCCGCCGCAGCAGGTAGTAGCCGACGATGGCCCCGGCGAGGAAGCCCAGGCCGTTGGCCAGCCCCAGGTAACCGGCGACGAGGTCGGGGTTGTCGGTGACATGCGGCGCCAGCAGCGAGGCGGCGATCTTGACGGCGGTGATGACGAGGATGACGACCAGGGGCGTCCAGGGCTGCTGGCGGGCATAGAACACCCGCAGCTGCAGCAGCACCAGCGCGTAGGGGATCAGCGTGAACGCCGACAGCGCGATCGCCGTGCCCAGGTAGCCGGCGTCGACGCCGCCGAAACGCCCGTAGGCGAACAGCGCGCTGCCGATGGCCGGCCCGCCGACCGTCATGAACGCCACGGTCGGGATCAGCGTCACCATCGTCAGCCGGGTGGCCAGCGACACGTCGGCGAGCACCGCGCGGGTGTCGTCGGCGGCGGCGTTGCGGCTCAGCCGCGGCATCACCACCGTGAGCACGGTGACGCCGATCATGCCGTACGGCAGCTGCAGCAGCAGCCAGGTGTAGTAATAGATCGCCGGACCGGACGCCGCCGAGGTGCTGGCGATCTGGTTGGTGACCACCAGCCCGAGCTGGCTGATCAGCACATAGCACAGCATCGCGGCGGCCATCGCGCCGAAGCGTTTGAGCCGCTCGTCGATACCCCACAGCGGGCGCAGGCTGATGTGCTGGCGCCGAATCGCCGCCAGCAGCACCGCGGTCTGCGCGACGACGCCCAGCGTGGTGCCGACGCCCAGCACCAGCAGCTTGGCGCTGCCCATCCGGGCCGGGTCGGTGGACAGCTCGCCGGGCACCGCGAGGAAGACGCCCAGGGTGGCGACGGCGACGACGTTGTTGACGACGGGCGCCCACGCCGGGGGCCCGAACACGTTGCGGGTGTTCAGGATCGCCATGAACACCGACGACAGGCCGTAGAAGATCACCTGCGGCAGCAGCAGGTAGGCGAACGCGGTGGTCAGCGGCTCGTCGACCTGCGGGTCGCGGCCCAGCATCAACCGGACCAGCAGCGGGGCGGCGGCCACCGACGCCACCGTGGCCGCCAGCAGCAGCGTGGTGGCCAGCGTGACCAGTCGGCGCACGAACGCCGCGCCGCCGTCGGCGTCGTCGGCCTCGGCGCGGGCCAGCACCGGCACGAAGATCGCGGTGAACGTGGCCTCCAGCACCAGCGCGGCGACCAGGTTGGGCAGCTGGTTGGCCACCGAGAACGCGCTGGACAGCGCCGCGCCCAGGATCGCGGCCAGCAGCACGATCCGGCCGAAACCGGTGACCCGGCTGACCAGCGTCGCCAGCGCCATGCCCCACGACCGCGACACCAGCGCGGCGTCCGACAGCTCGACCCGGCCGGCGGAGCTCATACCCGATGCTCGTGGTCGACGCGGGTGTCGTGCGCGGCGCGCACCGCCGCGTCGGCCGGTGCCGGCCGGTCCAGGTCGGCGCGGTCGGGTTGGCCGCGGAACCGGTGCCACAGCCGTCGGCCCGCCAACGTCACCAGCACCGCCGCCGCGGTCATCGTGATCGCGAACAGCACCCTCCCGTAGGCGTTGGAATGCACCGACAGCCGCACCGGCTCGCCCAGCGGCACGCCGCCGGGGGTGCGCAACGCCACGTCGACGGCGACCCGCTGGGTGAAGTGCACCTCGATCGGCACCCGCAGCGGCAGATACCCCGGCGGCAGCTCGACCTCGCCGACGTCGGCGACGGTCATGCCGGGTGGGGCGTCGACCTGCAGGCGCACCCGGATGGGGACGGCCAGCCCGTTGTGCAGCGCCAGCGGCAGTGGGCTGTGCTCGGTGGCCAGCGTGTAGGAGCCGCCCGGGTTGACGATCGTGACCGACCCGAACAGGTCGTCGATCGTGACGCCGACGACGTCCAGCCGCTGCTGCGCCAGGCCGTTGCGGGTGTCGGGCGGCACGGATTGGCTCACCGCACGCAGCATGTCCTCGCGCAGCGGGGCGGTGTAGGCGACCCCCGTCAGGCCGGTGCGCCCGTCAGTGGTCAACGCCGCCGTCAGCTGCGACAGCCGGTCGGCCTGGTGGGTGATCTGGGCGATGACGCCGGCGTCGAACCGGCCACGCTCGCCGCCGTCGGCCGGCAGCGGTGCGGCCGGCGCGGTCGCGGCCTGCGCGTCGGCGATCAGCTCCGGCAGCGGGCGCGGCACCGCCAGCCCGGAGCGGACCGCGGTGGCCAGCGTGGTCAGCAGGGCGCCGGCGTCGTCGGTAGAGAGCTTCCAGGTGGGCGGCGGCAACAGGATTTCGGTGCGCGGCCCGGCGTCGGGCGCCAGGCCGCGCCACAGCATCGCGCTCAGGGCGTCCTGCCGGCGCGCGGTGCTCGAGTCGTGGCGCAGCCGGGCTGCCGACGCGGACACCAGATAGGTCGGCGCGATCGGGTCCGAACCGGCGGCTGCCAGGGCGGCGCCGACGGCAGGGTCGAACGGCGCGCTCACCACCCGGGCGGACACCCGTCGCGGCGCCACGTCGGCGGTAGCGTCGGAGGCCGCGGGAACGTCGGCGGCACCGATCGCCACCGTGGCGCCCTCGGCGCCGAGCAGCTCGGCGGCGCCCCGGGTCAACCAGCTGTCGGCCAGCAGCGTGACGCCGGGTGTTGACGCGACGCCCAGGATCTGGTCGACGATCCCCGCGGAACCGCTGGTCGCGATCGTGCTCAACCCCGCGTTCCCGACGCGCTGCAGCGCGTCCAAGTCGGCCTGGGCGTAGGGAGTCGGCGCCACACACAACCGTCCGCCCAGTGCACGTAACCGCTCCAACCACGCCGCGGCGGCGGCCTGCCCGGTGCCGGGATGGGCGGGCGTTCCCGGCCCGGTGTCCCCGGGAGAGTCGGACACCACGTAGCCGCCGGTCATGGCGTTGACGGTGACCGCCAGGTCCGGGTCGACGGCCAGGCACAGTGAGCGCGCGACGGCGCCGTCCGGGTCGACGTCTAGGCTGGTGGCGAATTCGGCGGCGGACAGCAGGGTGTCCAGCCGGCCGCCGGGGGCCAGCGACGTCGCTAGCTCGTCGTCGGTCAGCCGCACCGGTGTCGTGCCGCCCGGCGCGCCGGGAGCCAGCCGCGGCCGGTCGGCCAGCGGCCACAGCATGGTGAGCTGCACCGGCGCGGAGGTGTCGGGTGCGACGACGGCGCTCAACGCGTCGGCGGCGCCAGCGGCGGGGTCGGCGGGCACCCCGGCCACCGGCATCAGGAAGCGGGCGTTGTCCAGCCGCGCCGGGTCACCGTAGTCCGGTGTGCCGTTGACGTTGACCAGCAGCGGGTAGATCCCCGGCCGGTCGATCGCCAGCGACGGCGCGGTCTGCGACCGCACCGGCGCGGACAGGGTGAAGGCCGCCTTGTGACCGCGCGCCAGCTCGGACGCCACCAGCGCGAAATCGGTGACCGGCTGGTATTGGTCGGTGCTGCCGTCGAGGCTGCTGCCCAGGCCGGTCGAGGACCCGACCGCGCCGGCGCGTTCGAGGCGGGCCATCACGTCACGAACCGGCCGATCGCCGACATTGGTGACGACTCCGCTGACGGTCACCACCGGTTCGCTGGTGGTGGTCACCACGTCGGGGGTGATCCGGTCGATGCGGAGCTGCACGAACGGCGTCGCGCCGGGCTCGCCCGCGGCAGCGCGCGGCACGGCGGCGGGCAGTGTCGGCACGGCCACCCAACCGGTCAGGATGCCGGCCACCATCGCGAGGCGCAGCACAAAAGCCCGCTGCAGGGCCCGCTGCAGGGCCCGCTGGAGGGCTCGCCGGAGCCGCAACGCGGTCACGGCCCCGGACCGTGACCGTTCGTCCGGCCCGGCGCGGATCCGTCGGGACGACGGTAGTGGGCCCGGGAGTGGGTCTGCGGCCGCCGCTGCGGCGAGCCTGGCGGCAGGGGTGGCAGCGCGGCCGGGCCGTCGGCCTGCAGCTTGTCGATGAGTTCGCCGGCCACTTGGGCCAGCCGCCGCTCGTCGGCGTATGCCAACCGTGACGTCAGCTCGGGGATCGGCACCCAGGCCACCTCGGCGACCTCGAGATCGTCGTCGGACAGCTCGCCGCCGGAGCACCGCATCAGGTAGTGGTGCACGGTCTTGTGCACGCGTCGCCCGTCGGTGACGAACCAGTAGTCGATCTTGCCCAGCTCGGCCAGCACGCTGCCCTGAATCCCGGTCTCCTCCTCGACCTCGCGGATCGCGGTCTGCTCGGCGGTCTCGCCGAGCTCGATGTGCCCCTTGGGCAACGACCACAGCATCCGGCCGCGGCGGTCGACCCGGCCGATCAGCGCGGCAACCTGTTCTTCGCGGGGCCGGTCGATTCCGTCGATCACCAACCCGCCGGCGGAGGTCTCGTGGACCGTGCGCATCTGCTCGGCCCCGCCGCGCGCCGACGACGGGCTGCGCTCAGCACCGTCGGACGCTGCGGCGGTTCCGGACTTTGCGGTGTCGGCGCGGTTCTCGGCGGCATCGCTTGCTCGCCGACCGCGGCGCCTGCTGCGGCGCCTGCGTGGTTTGGCTCGTTCGCCCTCCGACACCCAAGCGATAGTAGCTGGCACGGCTGGGCGTTCCCGGACGCACTCGCCGGCGTGGTTTCGACGGTTTCCCACTAGGCTCATCGACCGTGGCCGACACCGCCCGGGATGCCGACCTGCTGGCCGCGGGTGCGGTTGCCCTGCACCGCCACTCCGCGTTGTTGCGCGAGCTCGGCTCGGTGTTCGCCGGTGCGGGACACGAGGTGTATCTGGTCGGCGGGTCGGTGCGGGACGCGCTGCTGGGCCGGTTGAGCCCCGACCTGGACTTCACCACCGACGCGCGCCCCGAGCAGCTGCAACGCATGCTGCGCCCGTGGGCGGACGCGCTGTGGGAGGCCGGGATCGAGTTCGGCACCGTCGGCGCCGTCGTGGCCGGCCGTCGCCTGGAGATCACCACCTTCCGCGCCGACCGCTACGACGGGGTGTCGCGCAATCCGCGGGTGCGTTTCGGCGAGCGCCTCGACGACGATCTGGTGCGCCGCGACTTCACGGTGAACGCGATGGCGGTGCGGGTCACGCCGGACGGTCTGGGTGAATTCCTTGATCCGCTGGGCGGGATGGCGGCGTTGCGGGCCGGTGTGCTGGACACCCCGGCGGCACCGGAGGTGTCCTTCGGCGACGACCCGCTGCGGATGCTGCGGGCCGCGCGGTTCGTGTCGCAGCTCGGGTTCGCCGTCGCGCCGCGGGTGCGGTCGGCGATCGAGGCGATGGCGTCCGAACTGAGCCGGATCACCGCCGAGCGGGTGGCCGCCGAGCTGGACAAGCTGCTCCTGGGCGGCGACCCGGCGGCGGGGATCGACCTGCTGGTGCAGACCGGGATGGGCGAGGTGGTGTTGCCCGAGGTCGGCGCGATGCGGATGGCCATCGACGAGCACCACCAGCACAAGGACGTCTACCAGCATTCGCTGACGGTGCTGCGGCAGGCCATCGAGCTCGAGGATCCCCCACCAGACGGGGGCCCCGATCTGGTGTTGCGCTGGGCGGCGCTGCTGCACGACATCGGCAAGCCCGAGACCCGCCGCCACGAGCCGGACGGCGGGGTGAGTTTCCATCACCACGAGGTGCTCGGCGCCAAGTTGACCCGTAAGCGGTTGCGGGCGCTGAAGTACTCCAAGCAGCTGGTCGAGGACGTCTCGCAGCTGGTCTATCTGCATCTGCGGTTCCACGGCTACGGCGACGGCGCGTGGACCGACTCGGCGGTGCGCCGCTACGTCACCGACGCGGGCCCGCTGCTGGGCCGGCTGCACAAGCTGGTGCGCGCCGACTGCACCACCCGCAACAAGCGCAGGGCCGCCCGGCTGCAGGCCAGCTACGACGACCTTGAGCGGCGGATCGCCGAACTGGCGGCGCGGGAGGACCTCGAGCGGGTGCGGCCTGACCTGGATGGCAACCAGATCATGCAGATCCTGGATATCCCGCCCGGGCCGCAGGTCGGAGCGGCGTGGCGGCATCTCAAAGAGCTGCGGCTGGAACGCGGGCCGCTGTCCCGCGACGAGGCCACCGCGGAGCTGCTGTCCTGGTGGCAGGAGCACGGGAACCGTTAGCCGCCGACGGCCGTCGGACATCGCATGGAGTACTGCCTGGGTTCCGGTGACGGCTCGGCGACGGTGTGGGACGCGCAGCCGGACCTCGACCTCGACGGCGACGGCCGGTTCGACGCGATCAGCCTGGACTTCGACGGCGACGGGCTGCGCGACGACGCGTTGGCCGACCTGGACGGCGACGGCCTGGCCGACCACGCGGTGCTGGACCTCGACAACGACGGCAGCCCGGAGAGCTACTTCACCGACGACGGGTCGGGGACCTGGCAGCTGGCCGCGGACCGGGCCGGAGGGCTGCGCTGGTTCGGCCTGGACGGCGCCGAGCACACCGGCGGCCCGCTGGTGGACTTCGACGGCGACGGCCGGGTCGATGACCGGCTGCTCGACACCGACGGTGACGGCGTGGCCGATCGTGTGGTGTGCGACGGCGGGACGACGGGATACGTCGACACCGACGGTGACGGGCGCTGGAATGTGCGGCTCGTCGACGGCGACGGCGACGGGGCCGCCGACGCCGCGCAGACCCTGTGACGGGCATCTCGGGTTTGTGCTGAAGCACCGACCTGCGCGCGCTCATCGACCGGCGCGGGGTTTGGTGGGGCGCGGCTCTTTTCGCGTGCGGCGCGCGCTCATCGACCGGCGCGGGGTTTGGTGGGGCGCGGCTCTCTTCGCGTGCGGCGCGCGCTCATCGACCGGCGCCCGGCGGGCCGGCGAATGCTTGCGCGATCCATAGCCAACGCTCGGCGTCAGGACCGTCGGCCGTGACGTCGAGCGCGGCGCGCGGCCGCCGCTGGGTGACCAGCGCACAGAAGTCCTCGGCGGATCCGGTGACCCGCTGGGCGGCGTCGGGCGGGCCCCACGACCAGGTGCCGCCGTCGGGTGCGCGCAGCTCGACGTAGAACGGCTCGGCCGGCGGTGTCAGACCGTTGACGACGAACGCGTAGTCGCGGGTGCGGACCCCGATGTGTGCCACCGAGCGCAACCGCGGGGTGGCCGGCCGGCGCACACCCAGGGCGTCGGCGACGTCGAGCCCGTGCGCCCAGGTTTCCATCATCCGTGCGGTGGCCATCGACGCCGCGCTCATCGGCGGCCCGAACCAGGGCAGCTTGCGTCCGTCGGGAACCGTCAGCAGCGCGTCGTGCAGCCGCCGGCGGGTGATCCGCCAGTCGGCGAGCAGCTCGGGCGGCGGGCCGGCGGCCAGCTCGTCGGCACCGGCGTCGACGAATCCGGTCGGGTGGTCGGCCGCGGCCGCCAGCAGCCGGCCGAAGCCGGCCTCGTCGGTGACCGCGGTGAGCGCCACCCGGTCGGTCCACAGCAGGTGTCCGATCTGATGGGCGATGCTCCAGCCCGGCGCCGGTGTCGGCTCGGCCCAGCGGGCGTCGGGCAGCGGCGACACCAGTGCGTCGAGGTCGTCGCTTTCGGCGCGCAGGTCCGCGACGATCCGGTCAGTTTCTGCCATCGGCATACCGTAACGATGGGTCGCGGGCCGATCGCCGCGCGACGCCGGCATGAACCGCGAGCCCCGCAAGGTAGATCACCGCGCCCGCCAGGGCCAGCGCCGGGGAGTGCCCGTCGCCGCGAACGACGGCCGCCGCCGCCGCGATCGCCACGATGAACGCCACCCAGAACAGGGCGTCCTGCACCGCGAACACGTGTCCGCGCAGGGCGTCGTCGACGTCGACCTGCATCGCGGTGTCGGCGCACAGCTTGACCACCTGCCCGGCCGTGCCGAGCAGGAACCCGCACACCACCAGCACCGGCAGGTGCAGGCTGGCGCCGGCGAGCTGGACGGCGGCGGCCGCCGCCAGCGCGCCATTTGCGGTGGCGTAGCGGCCCCACCGGCGCACCGCGGGCGGGGTCACCGCGTTGGCCAGAAACGCCCCGGTGCCGGCGGCGGCCAGGAACACCACGGCGGCGCCCAGGCCCCCGACCTGTGCGCCGCCGGCGCCGCGCACCAGCAACAGCACCAGCAGTGTGTTGATGCCGAACACCATCCGGTGCGCGGCCAGGCCGGCCAGCGTCGCGGCGACCGTGGGCCGGGCCAGCACGGCGCGGGTGCCGTACAGCCAGCCGGTGATCACCGCGTAGCCGACCGACCCGTGCACCGCCCGCCGACTGTCGTCGGGACCGAGCGCACCGGCCGCGAACCGCAGCGAGAGCACCAGCGCGAGCGCGACCGGAATCGTCACCAGCACGACGATCGACGCGGACCCCCGGTCGCCGGCGCCGAACAGCGCGCGCGGCACGAGCATGAAGTTGGCGCCGAGGAACGCTGCCACCGCCCCGGTGGCGGTGGCGAGCGAGTTCATCGTGACGACCTGCTCGCGCGGCACCACATGCGGCAGCGCCGCCGACAGGCCCGAGGAGACGAACCGGCCGAAGCCGTTGACCAGCAGCGCGCCGCCCAGCACCAGCCGGTCGGCGGCCCCCGCCGCGAAAAGGCTTCCGACCCCGCCCACCGCCACCAGCCGACCCAGGTTGGCGCCGACCAGCACCAGCCGGCGGTCCCAACGGTCCATCAGCGCACCGGCGAACGGACCCAGCATCGAGTAGGGCAAGAGCAGCACCGCAAACGCTCCGGCGATCTGCAGCGGGCCGCCGGCCCGCTCCGGGTTGAACAACAGCGCCCCGGCCAGGCCCGCCTGAAAGAGCCCGTCCCCGAATTGGCTGACCGCGCGAAGCCGCAGCAGCCGCCAGAAGTCGCGCAGGGTACGCGCCGAACGCCAGACCGCGCCGGGTGCGCGCGTGTGAGTCACAGCACCTACTTCCACGGTGCGGCCCGACAGCCGGCCCGGGCCTAAGTCCGCTGCCTCACAGTACAAATCCTTACAGTACAAATATCGAGTTGCGGTCCGCCGGTTCACCCCGGCGAAACCTGCGCTGATGTCATGATGGTGGCGTGGCGCAGCACGAAGATCCCGAGGATTTTGTCGCGCCTGCGGCGCATCGCGTGCGGGCGGGCACGCTGCTCCTGGCCAACGCCGATCTACTGGAGCCGACCTTCCGGCGCAGCGTGATCTACATCGTCGAGCACAACGACGGCGGCACCCTGGGGGTGGTGCTCAACCGGCACAGCGAGACCGCCGTCTACAACGTGCTGCCGCAGTGGGCCCGGCTGGCCGCCAAACCCAAGACCATGTTCATCGGCGGTCCGGTGAAACGTGATGCGGCGCTGTGCCTGGGGGTGCTGCGGGTCGGGGCCGACCCGAACGGCGTGCCGGGCCTGCGGCACGTGTCCGGCCGGACGGTGATGGTCGACCTCGACGCCGACCCCGAGGCGATCGCCCCGTTCGTGGAAGGAGTGCGGATCTTCGCGGGATACTCGGGCTGGACGATCGGTCAGCTCGACGGCGAGATCGAGCGTGACGACTGGATTGTGTTGTCTGCGTTGCCATCTGACGTTCTCGTTCAACCCAGAGTGGATTTGTGGGGCCGGGTGCTGCGACGCCAGCCGCTGCCCCTGTCGCTGCTGGCCACCCACCCGATCGACATCAGCCGCAACTGAGGGACATCGGCTGCGCCCTGCCGGCAGCCGGCGGTCAGCGTGCGGCGGTGGGGGACTGCCCGGGCGAGGCCACGCGGCTGCCGGCGCCGGGCACGCGCACCCGGAAGCCGTTGACTACGGCGTCGGTGGCCGGAGCGTCGGCGACGGCCACGGCCACGTCGGTCGTCACCGCCAGCGAGACCAGGTAGCGGGCGTTGCCCGAGGTGGCGATGACGTGGCGCCGGGAGGTGTTCAGCGTCATGTCGTTCTGGCGGTAGGTGCCCTCGATGTGCGACGACGGGAAGCCGTCGAAGTCGGCCAACGAGGCGTTGGTGGTTCGCCACGCGGGCTGTTGCAGGCTGTCGACGTAGCCGTGGGTGATGGCCTCGGCCGGATCGAAGTCGCCGACCAGCTTGTAGACCACTACCTGCGCGTTGGACGTGTACAGGCTGGGACCGGTGCGGTCGGCGATCACCGCGAAGGCGTCGGGCACGTTGGGGTCGGGCACCTGCGTCCACCGGGGCGGCACCGGTACGGTGATGTCGAGTGCTTTGAGGGTCTGTGGCTGCTGCGGCTCCAGCGTCACCGCCTTGCTCTGCAAGTAGTCCCGCAGCGTGCCCGAACTGGCGGGCAGCAGGGCCGGCTGCGCCGCCGGCGGCGACGGCGCCGCGGGCTGCGCCGGCATCAGCGACGACGACACCGGCAGCTGCGAGGACGACGGCGCCGTTCCCGGCAGGGTGTTGCCGACGGCGCTGGGGGCGCCTGCGACGGACTGGGGCGCCGGGAGTGCGGGAGCCGGCACCGGGGCGGGCTGCGGCGGTGGAACCGGTTCGGCCGACGCGGTGGCGCCGGAAAGGACAAACGCGCCGGCGACGCCGACGGCAATAGTCGCGACCACCACCCGCCGGCTGCAGGCAATCCGCATCATGAGCGCCGGTCCTTCCAGCGAAACGTCGTAGCAGAGAGGTCGTTGAACTCAGACTGTAACCACCGCAACCCGGCCGCCGACAGGCTTGACACGGAGCTGGGACGAAGCCCTGATCGGTCTGCAACGCAACCGAGATCAAGCCGTGGCCGGCATGCCGGCCGGCGGCCCCCTTATACCCTGATCGGGTGACCGAATCGCCGACGGCCTCGACAGCTGCGGGCCCGACCGACCCCGACGCTGACGTGCCGCGGTATCGCTACACCGCGGAGCTGGCCGGCCGGATCGAACAGACCTGGCAGGACAACTGGACCCGGTGGGGCACCTTCAACGTGCCCAACCCCGTCGGCTCACTGGCGCCGGCGGACGGCTCAGGGGTGCCGGACGACAAAATGTTCGTGCAGGACATGTTCCCCTATCCGTCCGGCGAGGGGCTGCACGTCGGCCATCCGCTGGGCTATATCGCCACCGACGTCTACGCCCGGTATTTTCGAATGACGGGCCGTAATGTTTTGCACGCGTTGGGTTTCGACGCTTTCGGGCTGCCCGCCGAGCAATACGCCGCGCAGACCGGCACCCATCCGCGCACCCGCACCGAGGCCAATATCGTCAACTTCCGGCGGCAGCTGGGGCGTCTGGGGTTCGGCCACGACACCCGCCGCGGCTTCTCCACCACCGACCCCGAGTTCTACAGGTGGACGCAGTGGATCTTCCTGCAGATCTACAACGCGTGGTTCGATACAGCCGCCGAGCGGGCCCGGCCGATCGCCGAGCTGGTCGCCGAGTTCGACTGCGGTGCAAGAACTCTCGATGACGGCAGGGTCTGGGCATCGTTGTCGGCCGGTGAGCGGGCCGACGTGGTCGACGGCCACCGGCTGGTCTACCGGGCGGATTCGCTGGTGAACTGGTGCCCGGGGCTGGGCACCGTGCTGGCCAACGAAGAAGTCACCGCGGACGGTCGCAGCGAGCGCGGCAATTTTCCGGTGTTCCGCAAACGCTTGCGGCAGTGGATGATGCGGATCACCACCTACGCCGACCGACTGCTCGACGACCTCGACGTACTGGACTGGCCGGAGAAGGTCAAGACCATGCAGCGCAACTGGATCGGCCGGTCCACCGGAGCCGCCGCGCTATTCGCCGCACGGACATCCGAGGGCACGGCCGTCGACATCGAGGTCTTCACCACCCGGCCCGACACCTTGTTCGGCGCCACCTATCTGGTGCTGGCGCCCGAACACGACCTTGTCGACGGCCTCGTCGCCGCGGACTGGCCGGACACGGTCGATCCCCGTTGGACTTTCGGGGCCGAAACACCCGCCGGCGCCGTGCGGTCCTACCGCCGTTCCATCGCCGCGAAGTCGGATCTGGAGCGTCAGGAGAACAAGGACAAGACCGGTGTCTTCCTGGGCGCGTATGCGACCAACCCGGTCAACGGTGCGCAGTTGCCGATCTTCGTCGCCGACTACGTGCTGGCCGGATACGGCACCGGGGCGATCATGGCCGTTCCCGGCCACGACCAGCGGGACTGGGAGTTCGCCCGCGCCATGGGCCTGCCAATCGTGGAAGTCATTGCCGGCGGCGACCTTTCGCAGGGAGCCTACCTGGGTGACGGACCGCTGGTGAATTCCGGTTTTCTGGACGGCATGGACGTCGCGGCGGCCAAGGCGGCCGTCACCGCACGGCTGGAATCCCGAGGCCGCGGCTGGGCCCGTGTCGAGTACAAGTTGCGTGACTGGCTTTTCGCGCGGCAACGGTATTGGGGTGAGCCGTTCCCGATCGTCTACGACGGCGACGGCCGCCCACATCCGCTGGACGAGGCCGCCCTGCCGGTCGAGTTGCCCGACATTGCCGACTACTCGCCGGTGCTGTTCGACCCCGATGACGCCGACAGCGAGCCGTCGCCGCCGCTGGCCAAGGCCACCGGCTGGGTACATGTGGAGCTCGACCTCGGCGACGGGCTGCGCCGCTACACCCGCGACACCAACGTTATGCCGCAGTGGGCGGGCAGCTCCTGGTACGAGCTGCGCTACACCGACCCGCACAATTCGGAGCGGTTCTGCGGCAAGGAAAACGAGGCGTACTGGATGGGTCCGCGACCGGCGGAGCACGGGCCGGCCGATCCGGGCGGGGTCGACCTGTACATCGGTGGGGTCGAACACGCGGTGCTGCACCTGCTGTACGCCCGGTTCTGGCACAAGGTGCTCTACGACCTGGGTCACGTCAGTTCCCGTGAGCCGTACCGGCGCCTGGTGAACCAGGGCTACATCCAGGCGTTCGCCTACACCGATGCCCGCGGCGCCTACGTCCCGGCGGCCGAGGTGGTGGAACGGGACGGGAAATTCGTCTACCCGGGGCCGGACGGGGAGATCGAGGTCTTCGAGGAGTTCGGCAAAATCGGGAAGAGCCTGAAGAATTCGGTGTCACCCGACGAGATGTGCGACAACTACGGCGCGGACACGCTGCGGGTCTACGAGATGGCGATGGGACCGCTAGAGGCGTCCCGGCCCTGGGCCACCAAGGATGTCGTCGGCGCGCACCGCTTCTTGCAGCGGGTGTGGCGGTTGGTGGTCGACGAGCGCACCGGAGGCAGCCGGGTGGCCGACGAGTCCCGCCTGGACTCCGGCACGCTGCGGCTGTTGCACCGCACCGTCGCGGGCGTCGCGGAAGACTTTGCGGCGCTTCGGAACAACACCGCCGTTGCCAAGCTGATCGAATACACCAACCACCTGACCAAGCAGCATCAGACCACGGTGCCGCGTGCAGCCGTCGAGCCGTTGGTGCTGATGCTGGCGCCGCTGGCGCCGCACCTGAGCGAAGAGCTGTGGGCGAGGCTGGGCCACCCGTCGTCGCTGGCGCACGGCCCTTTCCCGGTAGCCGACCCGACCTACCTTGTGCAGGACACCATCGAGTATCCGGTGCAGGTCAACGGAAAAGTGCGGGGCCGCATCACCGTATCGGCCGGCGCCGACGCCGCCGCGGTGGAGAGTGCGGCGCTGGCCGACGAGAAGGTGCGGGGTTTCCTGGCGGGGGCCACGCCGAAGAAGGTGATCGTGGTCGCCGGCCGGCTGGTCAACCTGGTGGTCTGACCCGACGTGGCTCACATTGGTGCATATCGTGGGGCGGCCACGTCGCGTTGGTCACTCAGGTGTCGCTGCGCCGGTCGACACCCGAGGTGCCCGGCTCACTCGAAAATTGCGCAAAAGCCCTGGTTGGCGCTCGCGTCGAGCAGAGCTATTCGTCGAGTGTGCGGTTTCGTACGCCAGCGCCGGCGCGTCGCGTACGAAATCGCACACTCGACAGATTTTCCGGTGCTCACACCGGGGCGCAGACCCCTCAACGCTCCGAGCGACAGGTGTGGCGGCGCGGTGCTGCGAATGAGGTTGTCGCGCAGAGGCGGGTACGGCGCACATCGCCTCTTCCAGAGACCGGTGTTGCTGATGTGACCAGACAGCAATATGGGAATCTGGAGGTCGGCCGGTGCACGGCGCCGCGACACCAACCTCGGTGGCGGTCGGGACCTCGGTGGCGGTCGGGACCTGGGTCGCGGTCGGCTCGGGACGGCACCAACGGCGTTTGAGGTGTGTTGCGCGGCAACATAGTTCTGAAGCTCAGCGGGCTGCAGCTACCACACGGTGAGTCGTGAGCCACGTCAGGTCCACGCCGAAGAAGGTGATCGTGGTCGCCGGCCGGCTGGTCAACCTGGTGGTCTGACCTACCCCGGTCTGACCCGTCTATCCCTCGTTCGGCCGGAGCACCACGTCGTGGACGTGACCGTCGAGCGGGGTGGCCACCACGCCGGCCACCACCGCGGCGACGGTGTCGGGCCGCAGAAAGCGGGCCGGGTCGTAGTCGCCGCCCTCGAAGGCCACCAGGTCACGCTGCATGCCGGTGTCGGTGCGCCCGGGATAGACGGTGGTGACCCGCAGCGCCGGCTCGTCGGCGCGCAGCGCGTCGGCGAAGGCGCGCAGGGCGAACTTGCTGGCCGAGTAGGAGGCCATGCCGGGCGAGACGCGACGCCCGGCCCCGGAGTTGATGAACACGACGTGGCCCCGCGAATGTCGTAGCGCCGGCAGCAGGGCCAGCGTAACAGCCACTGCGCCAACGACATTGACTTCGAAGGTGGTGCGCCACTCGTCGATGCTGGAGTCGGCGACGTGCCCGGGGAGGGATATCCCGGCGTTGTGCACCAGCACGTCGAGTTCGGTGATCGACGCGAGGCGGGCCGCGGCGGCGCCGGTGTCGGCCAGGTCGACCGGCAGCGTGACGGCACCGAGCCGCCGCGCGACCGCGTCGAGCCCGGGTGCGGGGCGACCCGCCAGCAGCAGGGTGTGCGTCGGGGCCAGCGCGTCGGCGATGGCGCGGCCGATACCTCGGCCGGCGCCGGTGATCAGCGCGGTGGGCATGCCCGCCCGTCCACCGGTGGCAACGATTCCGGTTGCGCCACGGTAACTTTCACGCCTCGGCCGGGTCTTCGTCCGCCAGGCCGGCCGGCTCGCCGGCAGCCAGCCGCTCCAGCGGCGACAGCGCCTTGGTCAGCGTGTCCAGGTCGGACTCGGGGAGCTTGCTCAGCATCGCGGCCAGGGCGGAGATCCGGTTGGCCAGCGACTCCCGGTGTACGGCCAGCCCGCGCGGGGTGATGTCGACCAGCACCGCCCGCAGATCGGACGGATCGCGCGAACGTCTTACCAGGCCGATTTTCTCCAGCCGGCGGATCGCCACGGTCGTGGTGGGGGTCCGGACCCGTTCGTGGGCGGCCAGGTCGGTCATCCGGATCGGGCCACGCTCGAGCAATGTGACCAGGATCGACAACTGCGCCAACGTCAGGTCACCGGCCACCACCCCGTTCGGGTCGCCGCGGCGCAGGATGGAGAACAGTTTCGACAGCGTGCGGTGCAGACCATCGGCCAACTGTGTGAGTTCAGGCACGGTGGCTTCGCGGTCCGGCATAGTTCGCCAGTCTAACCTCATAGCGGCCTCGGCAGCCGAAAACCCGGTTGTGCCCTCAGAGCACCTGCGACAGGAATCGTTGCAGCCGATCGGTCTGCGCGGCGGCGAATATCTGCGCAGGCGGCCCGGTCTCGACGACCCGGCCATGGTCCATGAAGACCACCGAGTCCGACGTCGAACTGGCAAAACCCATCTCGTGAGTGACGACGACCATCGTCATGCCGTCCGAGCCGAGCTCGGCGATGAGCGCCAGGATGCCCTTGACCAGCTCGGGATCCAACGCCGAGGTGGCCTCGTCGAAGAGCATCACCTGAGGCGTCATCGCCAGCGCCCGGGCGATCGCAACCCTTTGCTGCTGGCCGCCCGACAACGCGCCCGGGTGGGCTTGGGCCTTGTGCTTCATGCCGACCCGGTCCAGCTGCGACAGCGCCAGTTCGCGGGCTTCGTCCGCGGCCAGGCGTTTCAGCTTGCGCGGCGCGAGCATGACGTTGTCGAGCACGCTGCGATGCGGGAACAGGTTGAAGTGCTGAAACACCATGCCGATCCGCTGGCGCAGCAGATCGGGATCGTCGCGCAACACCGAACGGCCGTCCAGCAGGATGTCCCCACGGTCAGGTTCGTGCAGCCGGTTCAGGGTGCGCAGCAAGGTCGACTTGCCCGAGCCCGACGGGCCGATCACCGCTGCCGTGCTACCGGCGGGCACGTCGATGTCGACGCCGCGCAGCACCACGGTTGATCCGAAGGCCAAGTGAATATCCCTGCCCGCCAACGCTACTGACGGGCTCTGCCCGTCACCCCCTGTCACGTCACCCCCTGTCACGTCATCTCCTGGCCGGACGCCGAGGCGACCGGTTCCAGCGGGGTCTCCGGTTCGGCCGAGGGCCGTCCCCGGCGCAGCCGGGCGTCGATGAGGTTCACCAGGTGGGTGAGCGGGATCGTCAACATCAGATAGAACAGGCCGGCGGCCACCAACGGCGACAGGCTGCCGGTCTGCGCGTTGATGTCGCGGCCCACCTGGAACAGCTCCCGCTGCCCGGCGATCAGGCCGAGGAAG
Organism: Mycobacterium sp.; assembly: GCF_039583805.1. GTDB lineage: Bacteria > Actinomycetota > Actinomycetes > Mycobacteriales > Mycobacteriaceae > Mycobacterium. The sequence goes on from NZ_JAVKSH010000019.1 coordinate 29,256, forward strand.
TACACCAGCGCCGACGCTTTCAGCAGCGCGATGAACTGGTTGACCAACGCCGGCAGCACCCGCCGGATCCCCTGCGGCACCACTATCAGCCGCATAGCCGTCGGGTAGCCGAATCCCAGCGCGCGGGAGGCTTCCAGCTGCCCGGCCTCGACGCTTTGGATGCCGGATCGGAAGATCTCGCCGATGTACGCCGCCGCGGTCAGCCCCAGCGCGGCGATGCCGAGGGGATAGGGATTGTTGTTGGTCAGCCCGCCGACGATCGGCCCCACCCCGAGCCCGATGAGCAAGATGATCACCACTTCGGGCAGGCCGCGGAAGATGTCGGTATAGACCCGGGCCGGCCAGCGCAGCCAGCGGCTGTGCGAGATTCCCGCGACCGCCAACCCCATGCCCACCAGCAGCCCGACGATGCCGGCGCTGACGGTCAGTGTCAACGTGTTGGGCAGGCCCACCCTGAACAGCACCGGGATGGCCTGCCGGTAGAGATCCCAGTCGAAGAACGACTCACCCAGCCGGGCGAGGGTGGATTTGGGGGCGGGCGGCTCGTCCACCACGCGGTGATGGCGGGCGGCGATCGCCGCGAAATCCGGCAGGTGCGGGGTCAGCGCCGCGGTCGAACCCGGTTTCCATCCCGGCGGCAGCGGTCGCGGCACCCAGTCGGTGTACAGCTGTGACCAGGTGCCGTCGTCGATGACGGCGTCCAGCCCGGAGTTCAGCGCGGCCAGCAGCGGCCGGTTGTCCTTGGCCACCGCGTAGGCCACGTAGTTGCCGAGGCTGAAGGTGTGGGCGACGATCACGGCCGGGTCGCCGGGCCGCACCGCGTTGAGCGCCTCCAACGCCGGCGCCACCCAGGCGTCGATCTGGCCTGTCTTCAGGCTGGCGTAGGCCGTGGTGAAGTCCGGGAACTTCACCGGCTGCAGATGCAGGTTGTCGACGACGTAGACGTCCTCGACGGTCCCCTGCACGACACCGATGCGCTGACCCGCCGCGAGGTCGTCGAACCCGGTGATCGCCGAGCCGGACGGCACCACCAGCGAGAAGTAGCCGAAGTCGTAGCCGTTGGTGAAGTCGACGGTGCGCCGCCGGGCGTCGGTGGCGGTGATCGACGCCGACCCGACGTCGAAGCGGTGCGCCGCCACCTGGGCGAGCATCCCGGCGAAGTCCGTGGCGACGAACACGAGCCGCAAGCCGAGCTTCGCCGCGATGGCACGCAGCAGCTCGTTGTCGAAGCCGGTGAACCGGCCGCTGGGGTTCACGCAGGTTGTCGGTGGCGCCTGAGACAGCGTGGCGACGGTGAGGGTGCCGGGTGTGAGCAGACTCAGGGCGCCGGTGTCGATCGAATCGAGCGGTTCCACGTCGGCGGTCGTGTACTTGTCCTCGTGCGGGCGGTTGGCGGTGGCCAGCTTGCGCGGCAGCGCGGTCGCCCCTTCCAGCCCCGGCGGCGCGCACTGGTTGGTGTCGGCCGTCGCGGGTCCGGCCAGGACCACGCCGCCCACCATCAGGATCGCCGCGAGCAGCGCGAACAGTTTCGGACCGAGGTTCCCCATAACCGCAAGGTATCGGCTGGCGGCTCTTTCGGCCACGGCGGTCGTCAACGACTGTCGCGCCACCGGCACAGCGCTTGCGCGCCGGTCAGGTCGTAGTCCGGGCCGCTGCAGCCGATGGTCAGCAGGCTGACACCGAGGCCGGTCAGGGCTTCTGCCTCGGCGATCAGCGTGTCGGCGCCGGCCCGCCCGGTCTCGCCGCCCACCGCGGCCGACCGCGCGATGCCGGTGGCGTCGCGCCCGACGGCGGCGCAGTGCCGGGCCAGCACCGCCGCCTTCGCCGGGTAGCTGTCGGCCGTGGCGAAACTGTGCCAGATGTCGGCGTACTCGGCGACCAGGCGCAGTGTCTTGCGTTCACCCTCGCCGCCGATCAGCAGCGGGATGTCGCGGGTGGGTGGCGGATTGAGCCTGGCCAGCCGGGACGTGATCCGGGGCAGCGCGGCGGCGAGGTCGTCCAGCCGGCTGCCGGCGGTGCCGAACTCGTAGCCGTACTCGCGGTAGTCTCTGCGTTTCCAGCCCGAGCCGATGCCCAGGATCAGCCGGCCGCCGCCGATGTGGTCGACGATGCGCGCCATGTCGGCCAGCAGTTCGGGGTTGCGGTAGGAGTTGCAGCTGACCAGCGCGCCGATCTCGATGCGTGAGGTCTGCTCGGCCCAGGCGCCCAGCATCGTCCAGCACTCGAAGTGCTCGCCGTCGCGATCTCCGTAGAGCGGGAAGAAGTGGTCCCAGTTGAAAGCGACGTCGACGCCGATGTCCTCGCAGCGCCGCACGGCGTCTCGGATGGTGCGGTAGTGCGGGGCGTGCTGGGGTTGCAGCTGCACGCCGATGCGGACGGGACGCTCTGGCGGGATGGTCATGCCCACGAGGGTAGGCGCCGGGTCTCAGCGACCGCCGAGCACTGTGCGCAGGATGTCGACCAGCGCGCGAGGCTGGTCGCTTTGCACCGAATGCCCGGAGTCGGCCACGACATGTGCGCCGCGGAAATGCGTTGCGCGGCGGGCGAGTTCGGCGGTGTCCGCATCGCTGACGAATCCCGATGCGCCGCCGCGCACCAGGGTGACGGGTGCGGACAGCACGTCGACGTCGTCCCACAGTTCGGCGAAATCCGGCGCGGTGCGCATCGTGTCGTAGCGCCAGGTCCAGCGCCCGTCATCGAGCCGGCGGGAGTTGTGGAACACACCGCGGCGCAACGACTTCGGGTCGCGGTGCGGCGCCGCGGCGGTGGTCAGCTCCAGCATCGCCGCGAAGCTGGGGAAGTCCCGCTGGCCGTGCATCAATTCGACCGGGCCGCGCTGATCGGCCCGCAGTTCGGCGTGTCGTTGCAGCGCCGACGGGGTGATGTCGACGAGCACCAGCTCCCGCACCAGGCCGGGCCGCGCCGCGCCCAGCCGTATCGCGGCCAGCCCGCCCAGCGACATGCCGACGACCAGGTCGGCGTCGGGCGCCAGCGCGCCCAACGCCGGTGCCAGCGCTGCGGCGTTGCGCTGCGGCGAGTAGTCGCCGTCGTCGCGCCAGGCGGAATGGCCGTGGCCGGGAAGGTCGACCGCCAGCGCCGGCTCGCCCAGTCCCACGATCACGGTGTCCCAGGTGTGCGCGTTCTGCCCACCGCCGTGCACGAAGACGATCCGCGGCGGCCCCTCGCCCCAGCGCAGCGCGCTGACCGCACCGACGTGGACACGCCGCACCATGGGCAGTGGGCCCGTGACCCCGGCCTGCTCGGCGTTCTCGGCCAGCAGGTCGAATTCGGAGAGCCCGGCCAGGTCGTCGCACATGTCAGTGATCCGCGACAGTGCGGTTAGCGACACTTTTTCCGAGCAGAGCCGTCGGCAGGTGCACCCTCGCGGGCATCACGCCGTGATGAACTCTTCGAGCCGGGCGCGCGCGACGTCGTCGGGCATCTGCTGGGGCGGGCTTTTCATCAGGTAGGCCGACGCCGCGACGACCGGCCCGCCGATGCCGCGGTCCTTGGCGATCTTGGCCGCCCGCACCGCGTCGATGATCACGCCCGCCGAGTTCGGCGAATCCCACACCTCGAGCTTGTACTCCAGGTTCAGCGGCACGTCGCCGAAGGCGCGGCCCTCCAGCCGCACGTAGGCCCACTTGCGGTCGTCCAGCCAGCCGACGTGGTCGGACGGGCCGATGTGCACGTCTTTGGTCTTGAACTCGCGCTGCAGGTTGGAGGTGACGGCCTGGGTCTTGGAGATTTTCTTCGATTCCAGCCGCTCACGTTCGAGCATGTTGAGGAAGTCCATGTTGCCGCCCACGTTGAGTTGCATGGTGCGGTCCAGTTGCACGCCGCGGTCCTCGAACAGCTTGGCCATCACCCGGTGGGTGATGGTCGCGCCGACCTGGCTCTTGATGTCGTCGCCGACGATGGGCACGCCCGCCTCGGCGAACTTGGCGGCCCATACCGGGTCGGAGGCGATGAACACCGGCAGCGCGTTGACGAACGCGACGCCGGCATCGATGGCGCACTGGGCGTAGAACTTGTCGGCCTCCTCGGAGCCCACCGGCAGATAGGAGACCAGCACGTCGACCTGCGCGTCGCGCAGCACCTTGACCACGTCGACGGGCTCGACGTCGGAGAGTTCGATGGTGTCGGCGTAGTACTTACCGATTCCGTCCAGCGTCGGGCCGCGGTGCACCACCACGTTGGTGGGCGGCACGTCGGCGATCTTGATGGTGTTGTTCTCCGAGGCGAAGATCGCTTCGGACAGGTCGAAGCCGACCTTCTTGGCGTCGACGTCGAATGCGGCGACGAACTTCACGTCGCGCACGTGGTACGGGCCGAACCGCACGTGCATCAGGCCGGGCACCGTCGACGTCTCGTCGGCGTTCTGGTAGTACTCGACGCCCTGTACCAGCGAGGACGCGCAGTTGCCGACACCGACAATGGCGACTCGGACCTCCGTCTGAGCCGCCGGCGCCTCGAACGGCTTGTGCTCACTCATAGGGCGTTCTCCTTACCTCATGACCTGCTGAATAACCTGCGGATGGTGACGTGCTGTCTTCGATCAGTTAATGCTCGGCGCGGCGTTGTGCGACGTGCTCCGCCGCGATCAACTCGTTGAGCCACTTGACTTCGCGTTCGCTGGACTCCAGCCCGAGTTGATGCAGCTGGCGGGTGTAGCGGTCCAACGAGTTGCTGGCCCGCGCCACTGCTTCACGCAGACCTTCCCGGCGTTCTTCGACCTGGCGGCGACGGCCTTCCAGGATGCGCATCCGCGCCTCGGCGGGGGTGCGGTTGAAGAACGCCAGGTGGACGCCGAACCCGTCGTCGGTGTAGTTGTGCGGACCGGTGTCGGCCACCAGTTCACTGAACCGGCGCCGGCCGGCCGGGGTCAGTTGGTAGACCCGCCGTGCGCGCCGCACCGGAGTTCCGGCCGGTGCGGCGTTCTCGGCGATCAGCCCGTCGGCCTGCATCCGCCGCAACGCCGGGTACAGCGACCCGTAGGAGAACGCCCGGAACGCCCCGAGCAGGCCGGTCAGTCGTTTGCGCAGCTCGTAGCCGTGCATGGGTGATTCGAGCAGAAGGCCCAGGATGGCGAGCTCCAGCATCGAATCACCTCCTTTGCTCGGCGGGGTAGGGCGGGTTGACATGTCGGGACGTAGTCTCGCGACATAGTATCGCCCCGATATATTTGCCGCCATACCCGGTGTTTAAGCCGTGTTCAACCGCGGTTGGGGTGGGCCGCCGCGGGCGAGAAGACCGCCAACGCGGCTGTACCCTCAGGCCGACCCCAGTCAACCGGCGGTGGAACGGTTGCGACAGCGGTTGGGTGCGGGCGATCTGGCAGCCCGATCGGCCGGTGCCACCACCGGAACCACGAAGTCAGCCACCAGCGCCCGTTCGTCGTCGGCGTTGCGGCCCGGGAAGATCAGCAGCGACATGATGACCCGCACCACCCAGCGGGCGCGACGTTCGACGACATCCGGCGCCTCGGCATCGCCTTGGCCCAGCGAGGCCAAGAACGTCGCAACCATCGCGGTGACCACGTCGGACCGATCAGCCATCTCGGCGCCGATCGGCGGCTCGGTCTTGGCGAACCACGACGCCACCGCCGGGTTCTCCCGCACCATGGCCATCGCCACGGTGATACCCGTGATGAGGCGCTGCTGTGGGTCGGTGACACCGCGCAAGCTGTCGCCCACCCGGCGGAACACCGCTTTGGCCTCGCGGTGCGCATAGGCGGTGCGCAGCGCCTCCCGATTCTCGAAGTAGCGGTACAGGGTCGCTCGGGAACACCCTGCGGCCCTGGCGATCTCGCGCATGCCGACCGAGCCGGGGCCGTGTTGGGCGAACAGTTCACCGGCAGCGTCCAAGATGCGCCCGGCGGCATTCTCCTCGCTGCTCGGCGCGCCCAGCCAGTTGTTGCCCGCCATCAGGTTTTTGCCGTGATCGGCACCGGCAGCGGGCGGCGCGCACCGCTGCGGTCAGGCCGGGTGACAACGGACATGCCGAGCTCGAAATCGGGCCGCCACGCCATCGTCAAGGCCCTGTCGTGCACAGCTCGAAGCCGAGCCTCATGAGACAGTTGCCCCTTCGTGTCTTACACGTTACTGTGATCTCGCCCACACGACATTACGGCGACGTGGGGCGGTTTCTGAAGGCCTCTTTGCGCGGCGCGTGCAGAACAACGTGGAGGACACGCATGGCAAGTCGAAAGACGAACCGCGCGACAACGCACCGCACGACAACGCACCGCGCGACAACAGGGCCGCGGGGCCAGGGGAGTCCGTCTGCCCGTGCTGTTCGGGCCGCCGGGATTGCCGCGGCCGCGATGGCCGGTGCTCTGGTGATGATGGTCGACGCGCCGCGCGCCGCTGCCGACGTGTCGTTGCAGTCCACGATCGATCAGATCCTCACCGACACGCAGCAGGCGGCCGCATTCGACGCCGCTCTGCCGTTCGCCACGCCGAGCAGCGACGCCACGCTGTCGACGGTTCTGCAGAACCAGAATTACGAACTGCTGAACGCGATCCTCACCAGGGTTCTCCCCGGGTACTTTTTCCAGTCCCCCGAGCCGGTGGCCGGGGATGCCGCCGATTCCCGTCAGTTCTTGGGATATTTCACCCCCGACATCTACTACTACGTGAACGCCGGCCTCAAACCTGACGCGACCTACACGCTCACCGGTACCGTCGGCGCGGGAACCGAAGGTCTGTCCATCGGCTCGGAAGCACTGACGAATGGGACGGCCGCGACCAGCGGCAGTCTGGTGCTCGGTGACGGTCTGGTGGTCAATCCCAATGGGTCCTTCACCGTCGACATCGGCCCCACGGAGCCCAGCGGCGCAGTGAACTACCTCGACGACACCGGCGGCGGTTCCCTGTTGATCCGCGACGATCTGGGCAACTGGGCGCTGGGCCCGGGCAGCTTCAGCATCGCCTGCGATGCCGACTGCCCGGCCGCCATCCCGGCGGGGACCAGCACGGGGCCGTCCGCTTCCGAGATCGGCCTGCTGTTGGGTGGCCTGACCCAGGCGATCGGACCCTTCAACGCAGAGAATATGAAGCTTGCCGAGCGTGTGGGGATCGAGCTGGCGCCCAACACCATGAGCCCCGTGCAGAGCGAAGCGTCTCTCGGCGCGGGGCTGCCGAGTGCGGATGTCTCGGTGGGGAATTTCGACCTGCAGCCCGACCAGGCGCTGATCGTGACA
>NZ_JAVKSH010000020.1:0-28395 GCF_039583805.1 Mycobacterium sp.
AGCTCAGGCGGTTAGAGCGCTTCGCTGATAACGAAGAGGTCGGAGGTTCGAGTCCTCCTAGGCCCACAACCATGTGTCCGTCCCGGCGCTTCGTGAGGTTCGCACTGCTGGTGGCCGTGCTCGCGGCGGCCGCGCTGGCGGTGCGGTCCCGGCGCGGCGCCGAGGTCTGGCATGTGACTGCCGGCCCCACCGCGGGCCGGGGCGAGGGGCCTTAGCTCAGTTGGTAGAGCGCTGCCTTTGCAAGGCAGAAGTCAGGGGTTCGAATCCCCTAGGCTCCACTCTCCGGGATCAGGGCGGGGTCAGGGCCGCGGCTGCACCTCGACGCTGGGCGGCCGCGTCGACGGCTCCGGGCGCGACGAGCGGCGGATCACCGAAAACGCGGCGGCGCCAACGGCCAGGGCCACGACGACGCCGGCGATCAACCACGGGCGCGCAGTGTGCCGGCCGGATCGTCGCGCCCGCTGCAGACCGGCGGCCACCTCCTGCGAGACGGCGTCGCGAGCGACCTGCAGGTCCCGGGCCAGCCGGCCCTCCTGGTACCGGCGCCGCAGCCGGGACGCGCCCTCCTGCGCGGAATCGACTCCCAGTGCGACAACGCCGCGCGTCACGTCCACCGGCCCCAGGGCGGTGTACGTCAGTCCCCGGGTCAACCGCTGCCGCGGAGTCAACCGGACGTCCGTGTTCGAGCTCATCTGCCGCCTTCCTGCCGATTGTGCCTGCGAACTTCCTAGCCTGCCACGTTCTGCGGCGCCGGCGGGACCAATGGGCCAACAGGCCACGGAGCCGATGCCGCGCCCCCGACCAGGGGTACTGGGCGACGGGCGCCCACGGCGTTGATGGCAGACTCTGCTGTCGTGACCACCACCCCGATTCAGACAGCCACCGCCACGCTGCACACCAACCGCGGCGACATCAAGATCGCGCTCTTCGGCAACCACGCCCCCAAGACCGTCGCCAATTTCGTGGGTCTTGCGCAGGGCACCAAGGACTACTCGACCGAGAACGCCTCGGGCAGCATCGCCGGGCCCTTCTACGACGGCGCCGTGTTCCACCGCGTGATCAGCGGCTTCATGATCCAGGGCGGCGACCCGACGGGCACCGGCCGCGGCGGCCCGGGCTACCGTTTCGCCGACGAGTTCCACCCGGAGTTGCAGTTCGACAAGCCGTATCTGCTGGCGATGGCGAACGCGGGCCCGGGCACCAACGGCTCGCAGTTCTTCATCACGGTCGGCGAGACGCCGCACCTGAACCGCCGGCACACCATCTTCGGCGAGGTTCTCGACCCGGATTCCCGCAAGGTCGTCGACGCTATCGCCGCCACCCCCACCGACCACACTGATCGGCCGACCGAACCCGTCGTCATCGAGTCGATCACGATTTCCTGACCCGCCCTCCGTCAGGAGCCGGCGTAGCCGGCGGCGGTGAGCGCGTCGAGCACGTCCAACGGGTCGGTCCCGAGGTCCCAGCGGGAGAAGATCAGCAGACGGCCGCCCACCGCCTCGATCTCCAGCAACCGCATCCTGCGTCCGATGCGGCGGAACTCCGTGATCCGGACGAGCGTGATGTCCGCGGGCCGGAATCGCTGCGCCCGCACCCATCCGCGGGCGACCAGACCGTCGGGGGTGATTGCCAGCTTGGGCCGAGCGTGCCACGAGACGGTGGCAAACAAGATCAAACCGGTGGCGGCAACACCGGCCAGGACACGTCCCGGCGGGTCTGTGACCAGAGTCACAGCGCAGAACGCCATCGCGGCGCCGGCGATTCCGCACAGTGCGATGCCCGCCGTGCGCGGCGCCCACGTCGTTTGCTGCATGGGCTACCTAGCCCGCCCACCACTGCCGATGCGGTTATCCACAAGCGCTGTCAACACTGGGGATGAATCACAATCGTGTGATTGGACGACCGCAAATTTTCGGGTCCGATAATGTCTGTCCCCGGCGCTGACGCCATCATCGGCGCCGGGGCGCACTATCGCCACCGCATCGTGAGCAACAAGCCACTGATCATGAAAGCAAACGCGACGGCGTAGTTCCACGGACCGAGTTGCCCCATCCAGTTCAGCACCGACGGCGCGTCGGGGCCGGAGGCCGCCAGCTGGAACACCATCAGCCAGAGCAGCCCGATCAGCATCAGACCGACGAACAACGCGACGAACCAGACACTAGACGGCCCGGCCTTGACCTTGACCGGCGTGCGGCTGACCGCGCTGACCGTGAAGTCGTTCTTCTTGCGGACCTTGGACTTGGGCATCGATACCTCGGACAGGTGAGCAGGGCGGGTGCGACGATAACTGCGACGATAACGTCGGCAGCCAGGGGCATAGTTCGGCTACGAGACTAACCCACCCCACGACCGGCGAACGGAGTGTCGATGGCCGCACCGAAACGATCACCGTGGCGCGTCGGCGTCCCGCTGGTGTGCCTGCTGGCCGGCCTGCTGCTCGGCGCCACGCAGGGTGTGTCCGGCGGCGGCGAGATCCGGCGCAGCGACGCGCCGCGGCTGGTCGACCTGGTCCGCGCCGCCCAGTCGTCGGTGAACGGCCTGAGCGCGCGGCGCGACAGGCTCGCCGCCACGATCGACTCCACGCACGGTCGCTCCCCGGGTGCGGCACTGGCGGCGATGCTGCGACGCTCCGCCGAGCTCGCCGGTGACGCCGGCCTGGACCCGGTGCACGGGCCGGGTCTGGTGGTGACGCTCACCGACGCCCAGCGGGACGCCAACGGCCGCTTCCCTCGCGACGCCGCACCCGACGATCTGGTGGTGCACCAGCAGGACATCCAGGCCGTGCTCAACGCGCTGTGGAGCGCCGGCGCGGAGGCGATCCAGATGCAGGACCAGCGGATCATCGCCACCTCGGCGCCTCGCTGCGTCGGAAACACCCTGCTGCTCAACGGGCGCACCTACAGCCCGCCGTACACCATCGCCGCCGTCGGGGATGCCGCGGCGATGCAGGCCGCACTGGCGGCCGCTCCCCTGGTGACCCTGTACAAGCAGTACGTGGTGCGGTTCGGCCTGGGCTACACCGAGCAGGTCATGTCCGACGTGCGGATCGTCGGCCACGCCGACCCGCCGCGGATGCACTACGCGGTGCCGGCCGGGCCGATCAGCTACTGACCCGGCGGTAGCCTGGCACGATGCGCATCCTGGTTGTCGACAACTACGACAGCTTCGTATTCAACCTGGTGCAGTACCTCGGCCAGCTAGGCGTCGAAGCACAGGTGTGGCGCAACGACGACGTCCGGGTGTCCGAACCTGCCGCGGCCGCAGCCCAGTTCGACGGTGTGCTGCTCAGCCCGGGGCCGGGCACCCCGCAACGCGCGGGTGCGTCGGTGGGCTTGGTCCGCGCGTGCGCCGCGGCGCGCACCCCCGTGCTCGGAGTGTGCCTGGGGCACCAGGCCATCGGGGTGGCTTTCGGCGCCACCGTGGACCGGGCACCGGAATTGCTGCACGGCAAGACCAGCAGTGTGTTCCACACGAACAGCGGTGTGCTCCATGGACTTCCGGATCCGTTCACGGCGACCCGCTACCACTCGCTGACGATCCTGCCGGACACGCTGCCCGCCGAGCTGGAGGTGACCGCCCGCACCCGCAGCGGTGTCATCATGGGTGTGCGCCACACCGAGCTGCCCGTCCACGGGGTGCAGTTCCACCCGGAGTCGATCCTCACCGAGGGCGGACACCGATTGCTGGCCAACTGGCTGGCCTACTGCGGGCACCCGCGCGACGACGCACTGATAGGACGGCTGGAAAGCGAGGTGCTCGCCGCCGTGCGGACCCATGACACCGGTGCGGTGGCGGCGGTTACTGGCCGAACCTCAGCGTGACGCTGCCGTCCTTGTTGACACCTTGCCCGGCGGCCGGCGTCTGGTAGACCACGCGGTTACGCGCGGAGCCGCCCGCGTCCACGTCGGAACCCTTGTCGAGCACCCCGGTCCAGCCCAGCGCGCGTAGCCGCGGTTCGGCGTCGGTCCAGAACATGCCCACCAGATCGGGCATCACGAATTGGTTGCCCTTGGACACCTGCAACTCGATCACCGAGTCGAGCGGCACGTTGGTTCCGGCCGGCGGATTGGTGCCCAGCACCTCGCCGGCCGGCTTCGGGCTGTCCACCGAGGCTTGAGCGAACTTGGAGAAGCCGTAGACGGTCAGGTTCTTCTGCGCCTCGTCGGCCAGCTGGCCCGCCACGTCGGGCACGTCCTTGGTGGCCGGACCGGAACCGACGACGATGGTGATCTCGTTGGTGATCGCCGACGTTTGGTTGGCCGGCGGATTGGTCCCGATGACCCGGCCCTGCAGCTCCGGAGTAGACGGCGAACGCACCTGTTTGACCCGGCCGAACCCGGCGGACTTGAGCTTCTGCACCGCCGCCGGGTAGCTCAGCGAGGACACGTCGGGCACCTCGCGCTGCTCGGGTCCGGTGGAGACGTTGACGGTGATCTGCTCGCCGGCGCCGACCGAGGCGTTGGCGGCGGGATCGGTGCCGATGACGTGGTCGGGCAGCACCGTGGAGTCCGGCTTCTGTTGGGTGCGTGTCTTGAATCCGCGGTTCTGCAGCACGGCGATCGCGTCGGCCGACACCTGACCCCGCACGTCGGGCACCTGCACATTACGGGTCTTGCCGCCGAACGTATTGATCACGATGGTGGCGACGACGGTCAGCACCGCCAGGACGGCGACGGCGGTAAGCCACCGCCCCACCGACCCGACGCCGGTGTCTCGATCGAAGTTCAGTTGCTGGCTGGGCAACGGGTCGGTGTGCGCTCCGGGCGGACCCGACGGCGAGGACGCCGCCAGCAGCGATGTGCGGTCGGCCTCGGTGAGCACCTTGGGCGCCTCGGGTTGCTCGCCGTTGTGAACCCGGACCAGGTCGGCCCGCATCTCGGCGGCGGTCTGGTAGCGGTTCTCGGGATTTTTAGCCAGCGCCTTGAGCACGACGGCGTCGAGTTCGGCGGAGATGCGCGGGTGCCGTTGCGACGGCGGGACGGGGTCTTCACGAACATGCTGATAGGCCACCGCCACGGGCGAATCGCCGACGAACGGCGGTTCCCCGGTAAGGATTTCGTACAGAACGCAGCCGAGCGAGTAGACATCGGAGCGGGCGTCGACGGCCTCGCCGCGGGCCTGCTCGGGCGACAGGTACTGCGCCGTGCCGATCACGGCCGCGGTCTGGGTGACGCTGTTGCCGCCGTCGGCGATCGCCCGGGCGATCCCGAAGTCCATCACCTTCACCGCCCCGGTCGTGCTGATCATGATGTTTGCCGGTTTGACGTCGCGGTGGATGATGCCGTGCTGATGCGAAAAATTCAGCGCCTGGCAGGCGTCGGCGATCACCTCGATGGCACGCTGGGCCGGCATCGGCCCCTCGGTGTGCACGATGTCGCGCAGGGTGACGCCGTCGACGTACTCCATCACGATGTAGGGCAGCGGCCCGGCGGCCGTTTCGGCTTCGCCGGTGTCGTACACGGCGACGATCGCCGGGTGGTTCAGCGCCGCCGCGTTCTGGGCCTCACGCCGGAAGCGGAGGTAGAAGCTGGGGTCGCGGGCCAGGTCGGCGCGCAGCACCTTGACCGCGACATCCCGGTGCAGCCGGACGTCCCGGGCCAGGTGAACTTCCGACATTCCCCCGAAGCCGAGGATGTCGCCGAGTTCGTAGCGGTCGGACAGGTGCTGCGGGGTCGTCATCGCGGGATCTCTTGTCGGCTCGGCGACGCGTCGGCCAGCCCGCCATCCGTCCGCTCGGACGGCTGCGCCGACGCCGACGGGCCCGCGCCGGCCGGTGTCTTCGTGGGCGAGGGGGTCCCGGATTCGGTGACGGTCGGGGCGGACGGCTGTGGCTGCGGGCTGTCGCCGCGCGAGTTGATCACGATGAGCACCGCGACGATGATCGCCAGCGCGCCCAGCACCCCGGCCGCCCACAGCAGCGCCCGCTGACCCGACGAGAACGTGCGGTGCGGCGGCGCCGCTCGGTGCGGGCCGGTCGTGGGCCGCGAACGGCGGGCCGCGGTGGCCCGGCTGGTCGTCGTGGCCACCGCCCGCGTGAGCGCGCCCGACGGGATGGACGCCGGGGCGGCCCGGCCGGCGGGCGTCTGGCTGGGCCGCGGCGGCCGGCGGCCCGCGCGCACCGCCGCCACGGCGTCAGCGAAGGGGCCGCCGCTTTTGTACCGCATGCCGGGGTTTTTCACCAGCGTGAGCTCGATCAGTTCGCGCACGTTGGGCGGCACCTCGGCGGGCAGCGGCGGCGGCGGCTCTTTGATGTGCTTCATCGCCACCGTCAGCGCGCCGTCACCGGTGAACGGCCGCTTGCCCGAGAGGGATTCGTAGCCGACGACTCCCAGCGAATACACGTCGCAGGCCGGGGTCGCGTCGTGACCGAGCGCCTGTTCCGGCGCGATGTACTGGGCGGTGCCCATCACCATTCCTGTCTGTGTGACCGGCGCCGCGTCGACGGCCTTGGCGATGCCGAAGTCGGTGATCTTCACCTGACCGGTCGGGGTGATCAAGATGTTGCCGGGTTTGACGTCGCGGTGCACCAGTCCGGCGGCGTGCGCGACCTGCAGCGCGCGACCGGTCTGCTCGAGCATGTCCAGCGCGTGCCGCAGCGAGAGTTTGCCGGTCCGTTTGAGCACCGAGTTCAGCGGCTCGCCGTTGACCAGCTCCATCACCAGGTAAGCGGTGCGGCCCTCGCCGTCCATTTGCGTTTCGCCGTAGTCGTGCACGCTGGCGATACCCGGATGGTTGAGCATCGCGGTGGTGCGCGCCTCGATGCGAAACCGTTCGATGAATTCGGGGTCCGACGAGAACTCGCTCTTGAGCACTTTGACCGCCACGCGCCGCCCCAGCCGGCTGTCCACGGCCTCCCATACCTGGCCCATGCCGCCGGTGGCGATCAGGCGCTGCAGGCGGTACCGGCCCGACAGCGTCACGCCTACTCGCGGGCTCATGCCTCGACTCCCGCTCGCCCCGGTCCGCGCTCGTTCCTCGCTGCGATCCTCACTCGCGTCGTCTTCGGGGGGCTCATGGTCCTCCCTGCAGCGCTGCCTCGATCACCGCCCGCCCGATCGGCGTGGCGAGCGCACCGCCGGTCGCGGACAGCCGGTCGGCGCCACCTTCGACCAGCACGGCGACAGCCACCCGCGGGCTCTGGACCGGCGCAAAGGCGATGTACCACGCGTGCGGAGGGGTGTTGCGCGGGTCCGTGCCGTGCTCTGCGGTACCGGTCTTGGATGCGATCTGCACGCCGGGGATTGCTCCCTTCTGCTGGGTGAGTTGCTCGGCGCCGACCATCAAATCCTTGAGCTTAGCCGCGACCTGGGGGGACACCGCGCGGCGTTGCTCGTGCGGGGCGGTGGTGGCGATGTTGGCCAGGTCTGGTCCCTGAAGGTCGTCGACGAGGTAGGGCGCCATCGTGATCCCGTCGTTGGCGACGGTCGCGGCCACCAGCGCATTCTCCAGCGGCGTCAACGCGACGTCCCTCTGCCCGATACTGGACATGCCCAGCGCCGCGCCGTCGGTGATGGGCCCGACGGTGGATTGGGCTACCTGCAGCGGGATCGGGTCCGGCGGGACGTCGAAACCGAACGACGCGGCGGTGCGTCGCAGCGCGTCGGTGCCGGTGATGATTCCGAGTTGCACGAACGCGGTGTTGCACGAGCGGGCGAACGCGTCGCGCAGCGACACCGTCGGCTCCGGGCCGCAGGCCGCGCCGCCGTAGTTCTCCAGGGTGGCGGAGCTGCCCGGCAGCGGAATGGTGGGCGCCGCGGTCAGCCGCTCGTCTTCGGTGGCGCCGGCCTGCAGCGCCGCCGCCGCGGTGATCACCTTGAAGGTGGAACCCGGCGGATAGGTCTCGGCGATGGCGCGGTTGGTCAGCGGCGAGTCGGGATCGTCACGAAACTGTTGCCAGGCTCGCGACTGCTGCTCGGCGTTGTGCGAGGACAGCAAGTTGGGGTCGTAGGACGGCGACGACACCAACGCCAGGATCTTGCCGGTGGACGGTTCCAGCGCGACCACGGCGCCTTTGCACGGTCCGTTGCAACCCTGCCGCATCGCATCCCAGCCGGCCTGCTGGACCCGCGGGTTGATGGTGGTTCCGACGTTGCCGCCGCGGGGATCACGACCGGTGAAGAAGTCGGCCAGCCGCCGTCCGAACAGCCGCTCGTCGGACCCGTTGAGCAGCGGCCCTTCGGCGCGCTCCAATCCGGTGCTGGAGTAGCGCAACGAGTAGAACCCGGTGACCGGGGCGTACTGCTCGGGGTTGGGGTACACGCGCAAAAAATGGAAGGGGCCGTCGGTGGCCACCGAGTACGCCAGCAATTGCCCGCCGGCGGTGATCTGACCGCGCTGCCGCGTGTACTCGTCGAGCAGGACCCGCTGATTGCGGGGATCGTTTCGCAACCCGTCGGCGGTGAATACCTGAGCGCGGGTCGCGTTGACCACCAGCAGCACGACCGACGCCAGCACGGCCATCGAGACGCGGCGCAGGGAAGCGTTCATACCCGCTCGATCACCTCGGTGCCGGCGGCCGCTATCGGGGGCCGGTCGCGTGGCGGGGTGTGAAACGGGCGCCGGGCGGCATGCGAGATCCGGATCAGAACGGCCAGCAGTACATAGTTGGCCAGCAACGACGAGCCGCCGTAGGACATCCACGGTGTGGTCAAACCGGTCAACGGAATCAGCTTGGTCACCCCGCCCACGACGATGAACAGCTGGATGGCCAGCGTCGAGGCGAACCCCGCCGCGAGCAGTTTGCCGAAGCTGTCACGCACCGCGATCGCGGTGCGCATGCCGCGGATGATGACGATGGTGTAAAGCATCAGCAGCCCGGCCAGTCCGACCAGTCCGAGCTCTTCGCCGAAGGCGGCGATGATGAAATCGGTCGACGCCGCCGGCACGCTGTCGGGCTGGCCGTTGCCCAGCCCGGTGCCGAACATGCCGCCGGTGGCAAAGCTGAACAGCGACTGCACCAGCTGGTAGCCACTGCCCTCGGGGTCGGCGAACGGGTCCATCCAGGTTTGCACCCGAACTCGGACGTGCTCGAAAACGAAATACGCCGCAAAGCTGCCCAACGCGAACAACGTCAAGCCGATCACTACCCAACTAAACCGTTGGGTGGCGATGTACACCACGACCAGGAAGGAGGCGTAGAGCAGCAGCGAGGTCCCCAGGTCCTTTTCGAAGACCATCACGCCGACGGAGATAACCCACGCCGCCAGCAGCGGCCCAAGGTCTCGCGGGCGGGGCAGGTCCATGCCGAGCACGTGTTTGCCCGCACTGACGAACAGGCTGCGTTTGGCCACCAGAACCGCGGAAAAGAAGACGAGCAACAAGATCTTGGAGAATTCGGCGGGCTGAATCGAAAAGCCTGGCAACCGAATCCAGATCTTGGCGCCGTGCTGTTCGGAGACCGACGACGGCAGCAGCGCCGGGATTGCCAGCAGCACCAAGCCGGCCGCACCGCAGATGTAGCCGTAGCGGGCCAGTTGTCGATGGTCTTTCAACCAGGCCAGTACCGCCGCGAAGACGGCCACGCCCAACCCGGTCCACACCATCTGCTGGGTGGCGCCGGGATGCCCCCGGGTATCCGTGAGGCGGGCGGCGAGGTCGAGGCGGTGGATCATCACCAGTCCCAGCCCGTTCAGCAGCATCACCACCGGCAGCAGCAGCGGGTCGGCATACGCGGCAAAACGTCTGATCGCCACGTGCGCGCAGACGAACATCGCCAGGAACGCGGCGGCGTAGCCGGCCAGGGTCCACCGCAACCCGCGATCTTGGTTGGCCTCGACGATCGCCAGCGCCGCGGCGGTGATCGCGGCGGCGAAGCACAGCAGCAGGAGTTCGGCGTTACGCCGATTCGGCAGCGTCGGCGTCACCGGTACTGGCTGCTGGGGTTGGGTCGTCATGCCGGGGCCCGGCAGTCGGTGCCTGGCGTGGGCGGCGGCGGGAGCGCCGTCGCGGTGGGTGCGGTGGTGGCCGGCGACGGGCCTACCGCGGGTTCCTCGGGCGTCACGGTAGCGCCGGAAGATCCGCCCGGTCGGGGCGCCGGCGCAGTTTTGGCCGTCGGCCCCGGAGGCGACACGACCCGCCGCGACGGACACAGGGGCAGCAAGGATTCTGTGGACAGCTTGTGCAGCTGCGCGATGGCCTCGTCCAGGGTGCCCGTCGGCAGGCCGGCCGCCACCTGTGCGCGGCCCGACGGGCCGAGGTCCGACAGCTTCATCGGGAGGCAGTTGCGGGCATCGGCCGGCTGCCCGTAGCGGATCACCGACAATTCGCTGCGGCTGTTCAAGCAGCCGTGTGAGTAGGGCTGGTTCAGCGACAGGCCGAGGATCGACACCGGGACGCCCTGCATGATCGAGACAGTGCCCTGGTAGTCGGCGACGTAGTAATAGCTGCGGATGACTGCCCGGCCGATGGCGACCGCCGCGAGCACCAGCAAGACGATCAGCGCGGCGCCGACTGCTGCCCGCCGATGTGATCGGTGCGGTGTGATGGCGGCTTCGACTTGCGGCAGCATGCGCCTGACGACGCTTTTGCGGGGATTGATGGCCGAGGCCCGACCGGCGGCGGTGTTGGGCCGGGTCGACTGGTCGCGATCATCGGAGTCACCGGATACCGCGCCCCCGACGATCGGCTGGGTGGGGCCGTAGTCATGGTCGACGACGTCGGCCACCACCACCGTGACGTTGTCCGGGCCGCCGCCGCGCAGCGCCAGTTCGATGAGCCGGTCGGCGCTCTCGGTGACGTCGGGAATCTTGAGGGTCTCGAGAATGGTTTCGTCGCTGACCGGGTCGGAGAGCCCGTCGGAGCAGAGCAGGTAGCGGTCGCCCGCGTGCACCTCCCGCATCGTCAGGGTGGGCTCGACTTCGTGACCGGTCAGTGCCCGCATGATCAGCGAGCGCTGCGGATGGCTATGAGCCTCCTCGCGGGTGATCCTGCCCTCGTCGACCAGGGTTTGCACGAACGTGTCGTCTTTGGTGATCTGGGTGAGTTCGCCGTCGCGCAGCAGGTAGCCGCGTGAGTCGCCGATATGCGCCAACCCAAGCCGGTTGCCCGCGAACAGGATTGCGGTCAGCGTGGTGCCCATGCCCTCCAGGTCGGGTTCCATCTCGACTTGCGCGGCGATCGCCGAATTACCTTCTCGCACCGCGGTATCGAGCTTGGCCAGCAGGTCGCCGCCGGGCTCGTCGTCGTCCAGTTGGGCCAACGCGGCGATCACCAACTGGGACGCGACCTCACCGGCCGCGTGGCCGCCCATGCCGTCGGCCAACGCCAAAAGACGTGCTCCGGCGTACACCGAATCCTCGTTGTTGGAGCGCACCAGGCCGACATCGCTGCGGGCCGCATAGCGAAGGACCAGCGTCACGGGCGCAACTCGATTACCGTTTTGCCGATACGAATCGGCGTGCCGAGGGGAACGCGTATAGCCGTCGTCACCTTTGCCCTGTCAAGGTATGTGCCGTTGGTCGACCCTAGATCTTCGACGTACCACTCCAGGCCGCGCTGGGAAAGCCGCGCGTGCCGCGTCGAGGCGTAGTCGTCGGTCAGCACGAGCGTGGAGTCGTCGGCGCGTCCGATCAGCACCGGCTGGTTGCTGAGGGTGATCCGCGCGCCCAGTAGCGAGCCTTCGGTGACCAGCAGATAGCGTGCCGCACGGCTGCGCTGCCGCGACGGCAGCAGAGTGCCGCGCAACGCCAGGCCGCGTCGTGCCAGCACCGCACCGGCCGGGGCGTAGATGTCCGTCCGCAGGATCCGCAACACCGACCAGATAAAAAGCCACAACAGCATCAGGAATCCGGCACGCGTCAGCTGCAGAACCAGTCCCTGCATCTGGCGTCCTCTCCATCCTGGCGCCGTTCGCACCGTCGCACCCGCGATGCCGAGCACATCGGCAACGTCACGATACTTGGACGGCGTTGGACACGGGTGCAGCTCGGCCGGCCCGCGCGTCAGCGGATTCTGACGACGATCTCGGAGTGCCCCAGCCGGATCACGTCGCCATCGGCCAGCTGCCACTCCTGCACCGGCGCGTTGTTGACGGTCGTCCCGTTGGTCGAGTTCAGGTCGGACAGCAGCGCCACTTGCCCGTCCCACCGGATCTCGAGGTGGCGTCGCGACACCCCGGTGTCGGGCAGGCGGAACTGCGCGTCCTGTCCCCTGCCGATGACGTTCGCGCCGTCGCGGAGCTGGTAGGTCCGGCCGCTTCCGTCGTCGAGCTGCAGGGTCACCGTGGTGCCGGATGACCCGTAGCCGCCCGCCTCGTAGCCGCCGTAGCCGCCGGGCGCAGACTGCCCATAGTCGTAGCCGGCGCTGGGCGCCGCATCGGCGTACTGGGTGTACTCGGGCGATCCGTAGTCCTGCCGGCCGTATCCCGGACCGCCCGGGTACCCCTGGTCGTAGCCGCCGCCTTGGCCGGCGTAGGGCGCCCGTTGGTCGGGCGGGCCGTAACCGGGGTCGTCCGGACGCGCGGGTGGGCGGCCGTCGTCGCCGTAGCCCGGCCCGCCGGGTGGGCCGTAGCCGCCGCCCTGCTGGTAACCCTGGTCGCGGGCTTGGCCGCCGTAGCCGGCGACGGGACGCTGTTCGTACGGAGGGTAGCCGCCCTGGTTCGGGTAGCCGCGCTGGTCGGGGTAGCCGCCCTGGTTGGGGTAGCCGCGCTGGTTGGGGTAGCCGCGCTGGTTGGGGTAGCCGCGCTGGTTGGGGTAGCCGCGTGGGTCGGGGTAGCCGCGTGGGTCGGGGTAGCCGCGCTGGTCGGGGTAGCCGCGCGGGTCGCCGTAGCCGCGCTGGTCGCCGTAGTCGGGGTAGCCACCCTGGTTCGGGTAGCCACCTTGCTCGGCGTAGCCGACGGGTTCCGGCGGGTACGGGTCGCGGGACTCCTGACCACCAGAAGGATCATCCTGCGGCGGCTCGTGGCGTTCCTCGTGGTAATCGTCGCTGGGCTCCCCCTGCCCCGGGCCACCGCGATAGCTGGGATTCTCGGTCATGGGTGGTACTCCTGATTCTGCGTGGAAAGCATGAACTGATTGTGGTGCGACGAAATTGCCGGCCGGCTTTCGATGCTCGATATCGGGCTCGATATCGGGATTGACAACACTACGGGCGCGGAACTGACCGATGTGCAGGTTCGGGGACGGCTCGAACCTGACAACCACATCACCATACGTTTGCCACCCCTGTCGGCAGATATACGCGGCCAGCTGCTCGGCACACGCGCCCGACGCGATATCCGAGTCGGCGCTGACCTTCTCGTAGTCGTGCATACCGAGGGTAATGATGTATTCGTTCGGAGCCAAAAGGCGGTTTCGCGTCAGTGACTGAACGCCGTCAGCCGCTTCCCGGCGCAGCGTCGATACCACTTCCTGGGGCACGATCGGTCCGCCGAACACCCGGGCGAACGCATCTCCGACGGAGTACTGGAGTTTGCGCTCGATGCGTTGAACTAGCCCCCGTTGGCTGTTCATGCCCAACGCCCGCCTCACTCGTCTGTGTGGAGCCTCCCCGCAGGAACGAACCTCCCGCGTGTCGCAGCACCCTTCTGCTTCTCCAGATGGTATCGGTCCACCGCTGCGCCGCGGCACTGCCAGAACTCTGAGAATCGCGCTCGATGCCAGTTCGCAGCCAATCCGCGGGCCGCCGGCCCGCTGCCGATGGCCCCGAGGGCGCCGGCCAGGTTCGATACGCCGGCTACCGTGATAGTCTCGACCGGCCGTCGAGGGCGAGTGGCGGAATGGCAGACGCGCTGGCTTCAGGTGCCAGTGTCCTTCGGGACGTGGGGGTTCAAGTCCCCCTTCGCCCACCCCCAGTGCACTCCCTTGCGATGTCTCGGGACTTTCGGCACCCGTGCCGTGCGGCGTGGTTCACGGGTGTGCTCGTGGCCGGCAGCGGCGTGTGCCGGCCCCCGGGGCGGGTGCCTCGAATCCCGAGGAAGCGACGGGCACATGGTGCCGTGCGACCCGAGGACATCCGACCGAAGTCGCCCCACCCTGCACTCGTGATTCTGGGCACTCGTGATTCTGGGCACTCGTGATTCTGGCTGGTGACGCGGCATGCTCGCAGCTCGCGACATCGTGCTGCGGACGTTCCCCGGAAGGAACGTTTTGGTGGGGTAGGTCGGTGACCGATGACGGGATGGGATCGCGCTCGGGTCCACCGCATGGCTGGTCGTCGCCCCGGCCCCGATGGCACGGGTCTACTGGAGGCACCTTTTGGCCGCCACCCGTCAGGTGCGACCCGCGGGTCTGTATGTTCATGGAGCCGCACGCAGCGGACCGGCATCCGATCGAGCCCGTCGTCAGGAATTTCGGCAAGCGAACGGCCGAGGACGTGCGGTTCGAGTTCACCGACGCCTCCAGGGTCGCTGTGTGGGAGCCCGACGAGCCGACCGATGTCAGGATGCCCCGGATCGACCCTGGCCGCGACGCGGATTGCGAGCCAGTCCGCGGACGCCGTGGCAGCGCACAGGTATGACGGCGCCAGCTAACACCCGAGTACCCCGGTAATCGTGCTGCTACGGTTGTGCCGAGACCTACGTGCCGAGGAATCGCCGTCATTCTGGACGTATGTGGGGTCGCGCCCGGTGAGTCTGTCTCAGACGTCGCCTCGCCGCCGCGGAGGGGGTCGTTGATTGGTTCTAGGAGTCGGCGATGAGTGACACCGCGCAAGGTTCGCGGGTGGGCTCACAGTTCGGGCGCTATCACCTCAGGCGACTGATCGGGCGCGGCGGCATGGGCGAGGTGTACGAAGCCGAGGACACCGTAAAAGAGCGGTTTGTGGCGCTGAAGGTGTTGTCTCCGGCGCTGTGCCACGACCCGGTGTTCCGCGAGCGACTCCAGCGAGAAGCACGCACCGCGGGACGACTCCAGGAACCGCACGTGGTGCCCGTCCACGACTACGGCGAGATCGACGGGCAGCTGTATCTGGACATGCGCCTCATCGAAGGCACCGACCTGGCCGTGCTGTTGGAACAATCCGGCGCCCTGGCTCCCCCGCGCGCGGTTGCCATTGTTCGCCAGGCGGCGTCGGCGTTGGACGCCGCGCACGCCGCCGGCGTGGTCCATCGGGACATCAAACCGGAAAACATTCTGGTCACCCGCGACGACTTCGCGTATCTGGTCGATTTCGGGATCGCCAGCGCCACCACCGACGAGCGCCTGACCCAAACCGGCAGCGCCGTGGGGACCTGGAAGTACTCGGCGCCGGAGCGATTCACCAACGCCGACTTGGCTCCCGGCGTCGATATCTATGCGCTGACCTGTGTCCTGCACGAGTGCTTGACCGGGTCACCGCCGTACCGTGCCGACAGCGCGGGCATGCTCATCACCGCGCACCTGATGGAGCCGATCCCGCACCCCAGCCAGCTACGGCCCGGGGTTCCTGCCTCCTTCGACGCTGTGATCGCGCGAGGCATGGCCAAGGACCCCAAAGACCGCTACGCCAGCGCGGGCGATCTGGCTCAGGCGGCCCTCCACGCGCTCAGTGCGAGCGACCAAGATCGCGCCGACGACATCATCGAGCGCAGCGAGGAAGCCACCCTGCCGGAGGCCGACGTGGAACCCCCGCCCGTTCGGGCTTCTCCCCCGCCATCGCCACACCCACCGGTCGGACCCGCCCCTCCCCATCACGGCGGCCCGCCGGCGCCACCGCATCCCCAGCATGCACCAGCCTGGGGTCCGGGCGCCCGCAACACCCATCCCCCGTTCACTGGTTCCGTGGCTCCGCCACCGTTCCCACCCGCGGTCGGCGGAGCGTGGCCGGGACAGTTCGGCGCGCCCCATCCGATGCACCCGATTCGGCGACCGGCGTCGAGGAAACGGAACCCAAGACTGGTCATGGGTGCGGCAGGGGTGGCGATCGTGGTGCTAGTCGGATGGCTCATCATCTGGCTGGTGCGGCCGGCACCTTCTGCGCCGCGCGAGCCGACCGCAGGCCAACCGCCGTTGCCGAGCGCTGCCGAGCCCGCGCCGGCAGCCGCCGAGAATCAGGCGCGGCTGTACAGCGTGCTGCCACCGGGCTACGCTCCCGGTAACTGCAAGCCGACCACGCCGCCGCGAGGCGCATTGGCCGCAGCGTTATGCGGGGGCAATTCCGACCCGGACGGTCCGTCGGCGGCTTCCTACACGCTTTTCGCGGACAAGGGCTCGCTCCGGAGCGCTTTCGACCGAATCGTCAAGTCATCTGGGCCGGTCGATTGTCCGGGGCGAATCCAGTCACCGGGCCCCTGGCACCGCAACGCCACCCCGGACCTTCCGGCCGGCATGCTGTTGTGCGGCAGCCGGCAGGGCTCCCCGGCGGTGATCTGGACCAACGACGCCGCACTGCTGTTCAGCATCGTCAAATCAGGAGTGCAGGGACCCAGGTTGGAACAGCTTTACGCGTGGTGGTCGTCGCACTCGTGATGCCCCTCCTTGTCGCCGGCCGACGTGCGCAGCGGAGGTCTGCGCAATGTTGCGCAGCACCCGCGCGACAGTGGTAGACCACAGGGGTGCCAGCGGGCGCCAGCGATATTACGGAACGTGCGGAATCGGCCTGGCCCGTCGGCATGTGCCGTGGCTCGGCAAAGTCGCCGCCCGGGCCGCGTTAAGGAGCGAATCGCCGTGCAGACCATCACCAGCGCGCTCGCCGCGGTGGCTCTCGCGGCTGCAGGAGCCGTCGGTTTCGTGAGTACACCGATCGCCGTCGCCGATGAAGATGAAGCTGCACCGGTCAACACCCAGAATCTTGGCGGCCAGGCGCAACTTGTCGACGGCTCCAACGTCCAGGGCTGGACCGTCAGTGAACTCAAGCAGAGCTCCGACGCGATCCCCTACCAGCCACGCGGCACCCTGTGGGAAGCCACCGCCACCGATGAGGCCGTCCAGGGCGGCGCCACCCCGATCGTGTCCAATTTCAACGCGGTGTCGCCCAGCGGTCAGACGTACCGCGTTCTGTACGAGGTGCCGACCGCGCAGGGTGTCAACCCGGCGTCGCTCGCGCCGGGCCAGCAGACGACCGGCAAACTTTATGTCGACGTCACCGGCGACAACCCGAACTCGGTTGTGTACGAGCTCGCCGACGGACAGGCGGTGGGGTGGTGGGTTCAGGCAACTCCGACATCGGGTGGGGCCGGTGGTGGGCGAACATCGGGCGGCCGAGCGACAACGACTCCCGCCGGCAACCCGGCCTCGTCGGGGGGCAACCCGGCGGCGCCCGCCCCGGGCGGCAGCCAGGGCACGCCCATCGCCGAGGGAGCCCCCGCCAACCAGGCGGCGACAGCTCCGCCCGGCACCTCCGAGACGCCCGGGCAGGCCAGTACCCCGGCTGCACCGGGTCAGGTGGGAAGCCCCGCGGCTCCGGCCGCCGGCGGCAGCGCGGGAACGCCTGCGACGGGCGGTAGCCCAGAAACGCCTGCGACGGGCGGTAGCACGGAGGCGCCGGCTCCGGCTGCCAGTCCGGGAGCACCGGCTGCGGGTCCCGCGAACCCGGCTCCGGCGGGCGGTGAGCCGGCGCCTATCGGCAGCCAGGGAGCAAGCCAGGGCGCGCCCGCGTCCTGACCTAGGACGTGGTCCGGCAGTGCCTCGGAAAGAGTGAACGCCGTGCGCCTCGGCGCACGGCGGTTCCGTCGAATTAGGAACTGTGGAGACACCCCGCCGCCGACCCCTCATAACGGCGACGGGGTGCCGGTCGGTTATGCGGGAATGGCGCCGACCCTCCGCTCCCGCACGGGGTAGCCGTTGCGTTCGGCGAGCGATCGCAGCTGGCGCAGCGCAAACGTCCGAGCCCGGCCCGATTCGGGTATCACGACTCCGGCCCACAGCCCTTCGACGCCCGGAAGCTCGCAGGCTTCGCGCGCACAGAGCCATCGGCGCGGGCACGCGCGGCAGATCGCCTTCGCGTGGTCGTCGGCGGCCGTCGTCCAGCGATCGGGGTCCTGTGTGCACCCACCCAGTGGCAACTCGCTGAGGGCTGTCACGGTCATCTGTCCCGGTCCTTCGGTAAGTGCTGCGGTTTCGCAACGGCTACCGCGAAGCATAGTTCACAAACCGTAGCAATGCAACATCTACTGCTACGCTGAGTGCGGCAGCATTGCTTCGACTGTGGTGGATTGCTCCCACGCCGCGGTTCGGGATAGGTCGGGAGTGGACCACATCCGCACGCTGAGGTGCGCCGCCTTGGCGCCGCACTTTTCCGGTTACTAACACGTAGAGTGGGATTTTTCGGGCGATATCGCGGCGGGGGGACTGGCCTCACGGCGTGGGGGCGATCGGCGCCCGTCGGCGACACCCTATTCGCATGCGATGCCTTGGACTGCCGTAGCTGTAGCGGTGAAACGGTTTAGCAGTCAGCATGCGCCTGAGGCCAGATCGGTTGTGTGACTGAAAAAGCGTAGCTATGGCATAGCGCGCGACTGTGTCCAACAGCTACGATCAACGTGGCTTCAACATGGCTTCAACATGGCTATAGCCACAGCGATCCGAGGACTTCACCGGGGATGACCGACTTCGAGGCGACAGCGGTGCCAGAGCTGCTGATCGTCCACACCGGTGACAGGTCGCACGCTATTGAACGCGGCCACGGAGTGGTGACGATCGGCAGCAGCCCGCACGACGGTGTACCGGTCGACGATCCGCGGGTGTCCCTGAAGGTCGACTCGGCCGATGGACAATGGCACGTGGTCGACGGCAGTGCTCATGGAATGTTCCTCGACGGACATCGGATGGGCTCTGTCACGGTCACCGACCGGACGACCGTCCTGCTGGGGGACCCCACCACGGGGAAACCGCTGACCTTCGAAGTGGTCCATCCGTCGACGTCCACCGATCAGCCGCGGTCGAGTGAGCCGTCCGACTACGACGTCACGGGGACGTGGCACACCGAGGACCTCGACCCCGGTGTGGTCCGCGCCGGGGCGGCGGCGGCCGCGCGGCGCCGCGAACTCGATATCAGTCAACGCAGCCTGGCGGCGGACGGCGTCATCAATGCCGGAGCGCTCATCGCGTTCGAAAAAGGTCGCAGCTGGCCTCGGGAGCGGACTCGGGCCAAGCTGGAGGAGGTGCTGCGCTGGCCCCCCGGCACCATCGCCCGGATTCGGGCGGGAGGGCCCACCCCGGGCGAAGAGGTCACCGAAATTCTGTCCGTCGACGACCAGGTGCCGTTGATCGCGCAAGCTGTGATCGCCGCTGTCGACGGCTGCAACCTGGCGAGCGCGGCCTTGCCGCCCGTCGACGATCCCGGGTTCACTCGCGGAGTGGCGCCCATCCTGGCGGACCTGCGACGGCTCGAGGCGGTTGCGGTTCGCGCCACCCAGATCGGGCGGGTTACCCAGGCGCTGATCAAAGCGCTCACTGCGGTGCGCCGTCAGTATGACGAGTTGATGACGCGGGGGGCGCAGGCTCCGGGTGCAACGCTGGGGCAGCGGTTGTATGCCGCTCGCCGGCGGGCGAACCTGTCGATATCCGAGATCGCGCATGCCGCGGGGGTCGCGGAGGAGGTAGTCGTCGGCGCCGAGGCGGACGACGTGGTGCCCGCCGCGGCCGCCGCCGCGATCGAGGCATTGATCAGCCAGCTCGGTTGAATTTGCGGCTGTGGCGGCGACCGGCGTGGCTTATCGTCGTAGAGAGCGCCGACCGACCGCGCCGACACGTCCGACACCGCGAGGTATGACGCGACCGCGACCCGCAGATCCACCAGAGGTAGACGATGACCAGTTCTTACGCTGCGGACCAGTCCGCCGGCAAGGTCGACGACGTCGTCGGGGTCGAGGTGACCATCGACGGCATGTTGGTGATCGCCGACCGGCTGAGCCTCGTGGACTTTCCCGTCGCGCTGGGAATCCGCCCCAACATCCCCCAGCCCGAATTGCGCGACCTGGTCTGGGACCAAGTCCGGCACGATCTCACCGACCAGGGTGTGCTGGACATCTACGGCACGCCGCACCCGACCGTCGCGGCCATGGTCGACACCCTCAGCCGCGCCGACCGGACGTTGGAAGCCCGATGGTGGCGCCGCGATGTCAACGACGGCACGATGATTCGCTTCGTGGTGTGCCGCAAGGGCGAGCGCCACGTGGTCGCAGCTCGCGACGGTGACATGCTGGTCCTACAGCTGATCGCGCCGCAGGTCGGTCTGGCCGCAATGGTGACCACGGTGATAGGGCCCGCACCGGCCGCCGACGTCGAACCGCTGACCGGGGTCGCGAGCAAGCTCGCCGAGTGCACGACCGCGGCCCAGATAGCGCAGTACGGCGTTGCTCCCGAGTCGGCGCGCATCTACGCGGGGATCATCGCCAACCCCACCAGCTGGGTGGAGATCACCGCCACCGAACGCCACCCCGGCGGTACGACCACGACAACCGACCTTGCGGCGGGTGTCGCCGACTCGTCGCAGGGCAGGGTGGTGTCGATTCCCCGCCGGGTCAGCGGTGACCTGTACGGAAGCTTCCTGCCGGGAACGCAGGAGAACCTCCAGCGAGCACTGACCGGTCTGGTCGAATTCCTGCCGTCAGGAAGTTGGTTCGAGCACACCGAAGTGGACTGGTCCCGTTGACGAATCAGGAAGGACGCCATGGTGGACGGCACTTCGTCACACCTTCACGACGACGACGATGACGACAACTTCGCCGCCCTGGATTTCCCCGTCTCAAACGACGACAACGAGCAGTCGGTGTTGGATGCCGTCGACGAGTACGTCCCGCGCGGGGGCATCGAGGACGACGACGACGGCCCGGACGCGATCGAAGCCGCACAGGATGACCAGGACGACGACCGCCGATCGCCGCTGTTCGCCGTCAGCAACCCGGCGGGGACGGTGACGGTGTCGGCATACCTCGACGGGCGCGTGCAGGGGATCGACCTCACCGCGAAGGTGACGACCATGACCGAAGCGCATCTCGCTGAGGAGATACTCGTCATCGCGGATCTGGCCCGTCAGAAGGCCCGGTCCGCGCAATACGCGTTCATTTCCGAGGCCATGCGGGAGCTTGGGCAGGACAACGCGGCCACGCGTGACTTCCTGACCCGCGAGCTGGAGCTGCCGTCACCGGCAGACGTGATCGCGGCGACGGCGGAGGTCTTCGCCTCCCGTTACACGGACGACCATGACTGACCAACTCGCCGGCATGTTCGCGAGCGCGGTCGGGGTGCTGCCGATGTCGCAGGCCCGAGCTCTGGAGCTGTTCACCGAGATCACCAACTACGACGAATCCGCCTGCGA
Organism: Mycobacterium sp.; assembly: GCF_039583805.1. Classification (GTDB taxonomy): domain Bacteria; phylum Actinomycetota; class Actinomycetes; order Mycobacteriales; family Mycobacteriaceae; genus Mycobacterium. Next base: position 21,178 of record NZ_JAVKSH010000020.1, read on the forward strand.
CGCATGGGTAGGTCGCATCCGGTGCGGCGACACCGACCGGGTCACGTTGTTCCGGGCGTGGTATTCCCGCACTAACTTCGGGCGGCTCGCCGGGGCGGCCGAAACATCGATGAATGCGCTCAACGCCCGGGTGTCGATCGGCGGGCTGTACGGCGACATCACCTACCCGGCCAATTCGCCACTGGCCATCACCCTGGGCTTTGCTGTCAGCGAAGCGGCTGCCGGAAACTTCGCCGACGCCATGGACGCTCTGGAAAACGCTCCGTCCCGCGGCGCCGAACAACTGGTGGCGTGGGTCAAGGCGGTGATCTACGGTGCGGCCGAACGCTGGACCGACGTGATCGACGCGATCAGGGGCAACCCGACGTGGACCGACCAGTTCCTGGCTTCGGCCGCCGGCATCGCGCATGGGATCGCCGCCGCGAACCTGGGTTTGTTCACCGAGGCCGAGCGGCGGCTCACCGAACTGCACGATTCGCCGGCGGGCCAGGCATGCGGGCGCGCCATTGCCTGGTACCTGGCGATGACCAAGCGCAGTCAGGGTAACGAGGAGGCGGCGACCGCACTGTTGGAGTGGCTGCAGACGAGTTACCCCGAGCCCAAAATCACTGCCGCGCTGAAAGATCCGGCCTACCGGCTGGTGATTACTAGCGCCGAGACGATCGCGGCGCGCAAAGATCCGTGGGATCCCGCCAGTGTGGTGGCCGACACTTCCGGGCGTGACAAGTTACTCGCCGACGCCCAGTCCGAGCTCGAACGCCAGATCGGCCTGACCCGGGTCAAAGAGCAGATCGAAAGGTATCGTGCCGCCACCCAAATGGCGAAAGTTCGTGCCGCCAAAGGGATGAAGGTCGCCCAGGCGAGCAAGCACATGATCTTCGCGGGACCGCCCGGTACCGGAAAGACCACCATCGCCCGTGTGGTGGCAAACATTCTGGCCGGGCTGGGTGTCATCGCCGAGCCGAAGCTGATCGAAACCTCCCGGAAAGATTTCGTCGCCGAGTACGAGGGGCAGTCGGCGGTCAAAACCGCCAAGACCATCGATCGAGCAATCGGCGGTGTACTTTTCATCGACGAGGCTTACACCCTGGTGCAGGAGCGAGACGGACGTGCCGACCCGTTCGGGACGGAGGCACTGGACACTCTGTTGGCGCGGATGGAAAACGACCGCGACCGCTTGGTCGTGATCATTGCCGGTTACAGCTCTGACGTCGACCGGCTGTTGGAAGCCAACGACGGTCTGCGGTCGCGGTTCTCGACCAGGATCGAATTCGACTCGTACTCGCCGGAAGAGATCCTCGAGATCGCAAAAGTCATTGCCGCTGGCAATGACTCGGCGCTGAGTGCGGACGCTGCCGAGGGCCTGCTGGAGGCCGCGAAGCTGTTGAGCCAGCGTTCGGTGGGTGACAAGCCGGCACTGGATGTCGCCGGCAACGGTCGCTACGCCCGGCAGCTGGTGGAGTCCGGCGAGCAATACCGCGACATGCGGCTGGCCCAGTCCGTCGACGTCGAGTCCCTCGACGTCGAGCGGCTGCGCGAGATCAACAGCCAGGACATGGCCGAGGCAATCGACTCGGTACACAGCCGTCTGAACATAGTCGAGTAAGTCATGGCGGGATTTCGGCTAACCACCAAGGTTCAGGTCAGCGGCTGGCGATTCCTGCTTCGCCGGGTCGAGCATGCTGTCGTGCGGCGGGACACCCGGATGTTCGACGACCCGCTGGCGTTCTACAGCAGGGCGGTCGGGCTCGGCATCGTCATCGCGGTGTTGGTCGGGCTCGGCGCCGGCCTGCTGGCGTACTTCAAACCCCTCGGCCGCAGAAGCGGGGACAACCTGCTCGTCGACCGGACCACCAACCAGCTCTACGTCGTGCTGCCCGGCAGCGGGGAGCTGCACCCGGTGTACAACCTGACTTCAGCACGGTTGGTGCTGGGTAACGCCGGCAGCCCCGCGGCGGTGAAGTCGCAGGAACTCGACAGGATGCCAAAAGGCCAGCCGATCGGGATTCCCGGTGCCCCGTATGCCACCCCTGTGTCGCCGGACACCACGTCCAGCTGGGCACTGTGCGACGTCGTCTCCAACCCCGAAAGCGTCACTCCCGCAGTCCACACATCGGTGATCGCAATGCCTTTGGCTATCGACGCTTCGGTCGGTCCGATGAACCCCAACGAGGCGCTGCTAATCTCTTACCGCGACAAGGAATGGGTGGTGACCAAAGACGGGCGCCACGTCGTCGACCTGACCGACCGCGCGGTGTCCTCCGCGGTAGGGATACCGGTCACCGCGAGGGCGACGCCGGTCTCCGAAGGCGTGTACAACGCGTTACCTGACGCCGCACCCTGGCAGCTGCCGCTGGTACCATGGGCGGGAGCACCCAATTCGGTTGGCCTACCGGCTAATCTGGTGGTCGGGTCGGTGTTCCAGACGCAGACCGAGGCCGGTCCGCAGAAGTACGTGGTGTTGCGCGACGGTGTGGCCCGCGTCAACGCGATCACATCTGCGGCCTTACGCGCGAGCAATTCGTTCGGCCTGATCGCACCCCCGGCGGTCGAATCGAGCGCGGTCGCCAAGATCCCCGAGCGGGTGTACGCATCGCCGCTGCCGGACGAGCCGCTGAGGGTCCTGGCCCGCCAGGACTCGCCGACGCTATGTTGGTCGTGGGTGCGTGAGGCGGGTGACCAGTCGCCCACGACGACGGTGCTGACTGGTCGACACCTGCCGATTCCACCCGCCGTCATGGGCATGGGAATCAAGCAGATCGCCGGAGCAGCAACCGTTTTCATCGACGGTGGAAAATTCGTGCAACTGCAGTCTCCGGATCCCGAGCACGGCGAGGCGTTGTACTACATCGACCCGCAGGGCGTGCGTTACGGGTTGCCCGACGCGGAGACCGCGAAGACCCTGGGCCTGACGTCGCCGAAGAAAGCACTATGGCAGATCGTTCGGCTGCTGGTGGACGGCCCGGTGCTGTCCAAACAGGGCGCGCTGCTGGAGCACGACACATTGCCTCCGGACCCCAAACCCCGCAAGGCCGATTCGGGAGAGGGCTGATGACGACGAAGAAGTTCACGCCGACCATAAAACGCGGGCCACGGCTGACACCCGGCGAAATCACCGTCACACCACCGGAAGATCTCGGTATCGAAATTCCGCCATCGGGAGTTCAGAAGGTGCTTCCGTACGTCATGGCCGGAGGCATGCTCGGCATGATCGCGATCATGGTCTTCACCGGCGTCCGGCAGCTGTCGCCCTACATGTTGATGATGCCGTTGATGATGATCATGGCCACAGTCGGATTCATGGCCGGCGGCGGCCCCGGCGGCAAGAAGGTCCCGGAGATCAACGCCGATCGCCGGGAATACCTGCGCTACCTGGCGGGTCTGCGAACACGGGTGACCTCGTCGGCGAGCGCCCAGGTGACGTTCTTCGGTTACCACGCACCCAATCCGGATGATTTGCTCTCGATTGTCGGCACCCACCGGCAGTGGTCTCGGCAGGCGAACAACGGCTTCTTCGCGGCAGCTCGCATCGGGCTGGGCTCGGAGCCCGCAGTCGACCGGCTTTTGAAGCCGGTTCTCGGCGGCGAGCTGGCAGGCCCGGATGCTGCACCCCAAGCGCATCTCGAACCGGTCGGTCACATGTGGGTACTGAAGTTCCTGCGCACCCATGGCCTTATCCACGACTGCCCGAAACTTGTTCAGCTGCGTACCTTTCCGACCATCGCCATCGGCGGCGACCCGAAAGGTGCGGCCGGGTTGCTGCGCGCCATGATCTGCCACCTGGCGGTGTTCCATCCGTCGGACCTGCTGCAGATCAGGGTGCTCACCGACGATCCCGAGGATCCGGAGTGGTCCTGGGTGAAATGGCTGCCGCACATTCAGCACCCGACCGACACCGACGCGGCCGGGTCGACTCGAATGGTCTTCACCCGTCCGGACGGACTGAGCGATCTGAGCGCGCGTGGTCCGCACACGCCGGACGCCGGCCCGGGTGGGCCCTATGTCGTGGTGATCGATCTGACCGAGGGTTCGGCGGGCTTTCCGATCGACGGCCGGGCCGGAGTCACGGTCATCACGCTGGGCAACCATCGCGGTTCGGCTTACCGGCTGCGGGTCGCGTCGGACGGGACCGCCGACGACAGACTGCCCAATCAGACGTTCCGACAGGTCACGTCGGCGACCGACTGCGTGTCGCCGGAGCTGGCGACCCGCATTGCGCGCAGGCTGGCCGGGTGGTCGATCACCGGCACCATCATCGACAAGACGATCCGTGTGCAGAAGAAGGTTTCCACCGAATGGCATCAGCTGGTCAGCGCACGGACAGCGGAAGAGGTGCTGCCAAGCCGCTGGAGGATGTTCGCCGACGCCGATCAGGACCGGCTGCGGATCCCGTTCGGGCATGAACTCAAGACCGGCGACGTCATCCGTCTGGACATCAAGGAGGGGGCGGAATTTGGTGCCGGACCCCACGGCATGCTGATCGGCACCACCGGGTCGGGCAAGTCGGAGTTCCTGCGCACCCTCATCTTGTCGCTGGCGGCCACGCATCACCCCAACCAGGTGAACCTTTTGCTCACCGACTTCAAGGGCGGTTCGACATTCCTGGGCATGGAGAAGCTCCCGCACACCGCCGCGGTCGTCACCAACATGGAGGAAGAAGCCGAGCTGGTCGGCCGGATGGGTGAGGTGCTGACCGGTGAGCTCGACCGGCGCCAATCGATCCTGCGCCGGGCCGGCACGCAGGTGGGTGCGGCGGGCGCGCTGTCCGGTGTCGCCGAGTACGAGAAGCACCGGGAGCGCGGCGCTGACCTTCGGCCACTGCCAACGCTTTTCGTGGTCGTCGACGAGTTCGCCGAGCTGCTGCAGAACCACCCGGACTTCATTGGGCTGTTCGACCGGATCTGCCGTGTCGGGCGGTCGTTGCGGGTACATCTGCTGCTGGCCACCCAGTCGCTGAACACCGGGGGCGTGCGCATCGACAAGCTCGAGCCCAACCTAACCTATCGCATCGCCTTGCGCACCACCAGCTCAGCGGAGTCCAAGGCGGTGATCGGAACGCCTGAGGCGCAATACATCAGCAACAAGGAAAGCGGGGTCGGGTTTCTGCGGGTCGGCATGGAGGACCCGGTGAAGTTCAAGACCGTCTATACCGGGGGCAACTACGTACCCCCGTCGCACACCGACGGCGAATCCAACGGTGAGACGCCCGAGGTCCGACACCGACGACGAGAGATTCGCATCCACCGGTTCACCGCGGCCCCTATCTTCGACACGGCGGTGATGCCATGACCGTCGAGCCCCAGCAGCGGGTGCTGCGCGAGGTCGTGCTGGACCAACTTGGCACCGGCGAAGCGATTGCGTACCGAATGTGGTTGCCGCCGTTGAAAGATCCGACACCGGTCAACGAGCTGATCGAGCGTGACGTGGGCCAGCCGTTGCGGTTCAGCATGGGCATCATGGACGAGCCACGGCGGCATCGCCAGGACGTCTGGGCCGTCGATGTATCCGCGGCGGGGGGCAACATCGCCGTCGGGGGTGCGCCGCAGACCGGCAAGTCCACGTTCCTGCAGACTTTGGTGCTGACGGCCGCCGCCACGCACTCGCCGCGGGATGTGCAGGTCTACTGCATCGACCTCGGTGGTGGTGGCCTGATCTACCTGGAAGACCTGCCGCACGTCGGTGGGGTGGCGACGCGCTCGGAACCGGACCGGGTCCACCGGATGGTCGCCGAGATGAAAGCCGTTCTGCGACAGCGGGAACTGATATTCAAGCAGTACCGCGTCGGCTCGATGGCGGCCTATCGGGAGATGCGTAACGACCCGGGCCAACCGGCGGCGCAAGACCCGTTCGGTGACGTGTTCCTGATCATCGACGGATGGCCTGCGTTCGTGTCCGAGTTTCCCGACCTGGAGCCGACGGTGCAGGACCTCGCCGGCCAGGGCCTGGCGTTCGGTGTGCACTTGGTGATCTCCACGCCGCGGTGGGCGGAACTTAAGGGCCGGGTCCGCGACTATCTGGGCACGAAGGTGGAGTTCCGGCTCGGCGACATCAACGAAACTCAGGTCGACCGTATGACACGGGAGATTCCGGCCAATCGGCCCGGCCGGGCGATCTCCAAGGAACTGCATCACCTGATGATCGGGGTGCCCAGGCTGGACGGCGTGCACAGCGCCGAGAACTTGGTGGCGGCGATGTCCGCGGCGGTGCAGCAGATCGCGGCCCAACACACCGGGCAGGCACCCCAGGTCAGGGTGCTGCCCGACCGGATCTACTTGCACCAGCTGGATCCGAACCCACCTGGCCCCGACGCCGATTACCGCACCCGCTGGACGATTCCGCTTGGGGTGCGCGAAGCCGACCTCACGGTAGCCTACGCGAACATGCAGATGGCCCCTCATCTGCTGATTTTCGGAGCGGCGAAATCCGGCAAGACCCGCATCGCGCATGCCGTCGCGGAGGCCATCTGCGCCCGCAACAGCCCGCAGCAGGTGCGGTTCATGCTGGCGGACTATCGGTCGGGCCTGCTGGACGCGGTGCCGGAGTCGCACCTGCTCGACGCCGGGGCGATCAACCGCAACAGCGCGACGCTGGACGAGTCCATCAAGGCCTTGGCGACCAACCTGCGCAACCGACTGCCGCCGGACAACCTGACCACGGCGCAGCTGCGGGCGCGGTCGTGGTGGAGTGGGTTCGACGTCGTTTTGATGGTCGACGACTGGCATATGATCACGGCCGCCGGCGGTGTGATACCGCCGATGACGCCGCTGGCGCCGTTGCTGCCCGCGGCCGCGGACATCGGTTTGCACGTCATCGTCACGTGTCAAATGAGCCAGGCCCACCGGGCGACCATGGACAAGTTCGTCGGCGCCGCATTCGGGGCCGGATCGCCGACCTTGTTCCTCTCCGGCGATCAACAGGAATTCCCGGCCAAGGAGATCAAGATCAAGAAAAGGCCTCCTGGGCAGGCGTTTCTGGTGTCGTCCGAGGGCAAAGAGGTCATCCAGGCGGCCTATGTCGATCCGCCAGAAGAAGTGTCTCCACCACCTCCGGTGAGCGGTTAGGATTCTTCCGACAGCTTCACAGCGCGACATTCACCGCACCGGAGGGTGTGCGAATCCCTCGCGGGGAATGGCTTTCAGCGGCCCGTGCGTATGTCGGAAACCTGCATGTCGGAAATCAGTAAAGGCCAGACGTCAGTTCGGCGGACATCAGCACAGG
>NZ_JAVKSH010000020.1:28495-30646 GCF_039583805.1 Mycobacterium sp.
CCTACATCAGCACAGAGAGGTGAGCGCATGCAACCCATGTCTTTCGACCCGGCAGCGGCGGGTATCGGCGCGTCTGTTGTCGCCAACGCCACCCACGGTCTGGCAATCGGCACGACGGCTTCGGCGGCGGTGACGGCCTTGGCGCCGGCCGGCGCCGACGAGGTCTCGGCGCAGGCGGCCCTGGCCTTCGCGTCGGACGGCGTCGAAGCGCTCGCTGTGCACACCTTCGCCCAGGAAGAGCTGGCCCGTGCGGGGGCGGCGTACGTCGAGATCGCCGGCATGTACGCCGCCGTCGACGAGGCCACCGCCGCCACCCTGCTGTAGCAGGTCAGCGTCAACCGAGTCGATTGTCGAGCAGGTAAGTCATGGTATTCACGCCGCCGCTGGGGGTGGAGTACGGCGCGATGCCGCCGGAGCTCAACACTGCCCGGCTGCAGGCCGGAGCGGGTCCCGCTCCGATGCTGCAGGCAGCTGCCGGCTGGGAAGCCTGGGCGGCGGCCCTGGAGGCGCAAGCCGCCGAATTGACCTCGACGCTGACGTCGCTCAGCGGGGCATGGACCGGAATGGGCAGCGACCGCGGGGTGGCGGCGTGCATGCCGATGGTGGTGTGGCTGCAGATGCTTGCCACGCAGGCGCAGAAGCGCGCCGCGCAGGCGGCGGCCCAGGCGCAGTCCTTTACCACCGCGGCGACGACCACCCCGCAGATCCCGGAGATCGTGGAAAACCACGTCACCCACGCGGTGCTGGAAGCCACCAACTTCCTGGGCGTCAACACCGTGCCGATCGGTCTCAACGAGATGGACTACGCCCGCATGTGGGACCTGGCCGCCGGGGTGATGTACGCCTATCTCGCCGAAACCACCACCAACGCGCTGTTCGAGCCGATCATGCCGATGACGCCGATCGTCATTCCCGGGGTGGGGGAGGGTGTCCTGGGCGCCGCCATGGGCCAGGCCGCGGCCGGCATGGCGGGTGCGGTGATGCGGGACGCGGTGTTCACCCACGTCACGGGTCAAACCACGGTCGAATCGGTGGCGCTGAACAGCGGCAAGGGCGTCGACTTGGCGAACATGGCGGCCACCGACGCTCAGGGTGCGGCCAGAACCGGCGCCAACCAGGCCCAGGGCGTCGCGAACCAGGCGACACAGCAAAGCCAGACGCAACAGGCTCCGCAGGCCATGCAGCAGGTGATGCAGTTGGGTTCGCAGGTCGGTTCGCAAGCCATGCAGATTCCGCAGCAGTTCGGGCAGATGCTGGGCAGCAACCCCATGCAGCAGCTGACCCAGCCGATGCAGCAGGCGGCGTCGATGTTCAGCCAGATGGGCGGCGGAACGGGGTCCCGCGACCACAGCATGCAGATGGGTCTGCTCGGGGCCAGTCCGCTGTCCAACCATCCCCTGGCCGGCGGATCGGGCGCGAGCGCGGGCTCAGGCCTGATGCGGGCGGCGTCACTGCCCGGGATGGGCGGGTCGGCGCCGCGCACACCGCTGATGGCCAAGCTGATCGACAAGGTCGACGCGGTCACACCTGCGGCAGTGGAGCCTGTCGGCGCAGCGGCGGGCACGTCGGCGACGGCCGGTGCAGCTCCCGTGGGCGCCGGCGGCGGGGGTATGGGGACGGGCATGGGCAGCGCTGCGACATCGGGCGGCACCAAGACGGGCCTCCGGGCGCCCGCGCCACTCGCCCAGGATTTGGGCGAAGACGAGGGGGACGACTGGTGATACCACGGGTCGGGCCCCACCACGACTTACCGGCCATCGGGGCCGGAAGACTCGCCATTGTGTGGTGAGGACACAGGAAGAGAGAAAGTAGTCCAGCATGGCACAGATGCAAACCGATGCCGCTGTCCTCGCCAAGGAGGCCAGCAACTTCGAGCGGATCTCCGGGGAGCTCAAGGGCGTCATCGCGCACGTCGAGTCGGTCGCGGGGTCACTCGCGGGGCAGTGGCACGGGCAGGCCGGCCAGGCCGCCCAGGCGGCGCTGATGCGGTTCCAGGAGGCTGCTAACCAGCAGATCCAGGAGCTCAACGACATTTCGACGAACATCCACACGGCGGGTGCGCACTACACCTCGACCGACGAGGAGCAGTCGTCGACGCTGTCGTCGTCGATGAACTTCTGAACCCGACCACCACCAGAACCCCGACCACCA
>NZ_JAVKSH010000020.1:30746-36416 GCF_039583805.1 Mycobacterium sp.
AGAACCCCGACCACCATGAGAACGGAGCAACAATATGAGTGAACAGCTGTGGAACTTCGCCGGTATCGAGGGCGGATCCGCCGACGTCCAGGGTGCCGTCCAGACCACGCACGGCCTGCTCGACGAGGGCAAAGGTTCGCTGTCGTCGCTGGCAGCGGTGTGGGGCGGCTCCGGCTCGGAGGCCTACCAGGCCGTGCAGACGCGCTGGGACAACACCGCCCGCGAGCTGAACTCGGCGCTGCAGAACCTGGCGCAGACAATCAGTGAGGCCGGTCAGACAATGGGTCAGACAGAAGCTGGCGTCACAGGTATGTTTGCCTGATACGGCAGGGCGCCGGGGGGCGAGTCCGCCACCTGCGGACGTCGCCCCCCGCGTGCGTCTGTCACCGTGAGTTGACACCGTGAGGGGTGCTCATGTCGGCCGACTATGACCGGCTCTTCAACGCTCCCGAGGACGCGCCCGGAGATGCGACGACGCAGGTAGACCTGGATGCCGTCCGCAAATGCCAGGCGAATTCGATGCCGCCGAGCCCGCCGCCCGCCGACCCGCCGCCGATGCCGGTCGGAGGACCACCACCGCCGCCGTCCTGGCAGACCCAGGCCGCGACGCAGCACCCGTCGTACACCGACATTCCGCTGCCGCCGCGCCCGAATGGAATCGCCGCGCCGCCGATGTCGAGGTCCGGCTCGACCGGGGCGGCCTACGAACAACCGCGTACACCGCCACCCGTGGCGCCGCAGATGCAGTCCGCGCCGCCGCCGTCGCAACATTTCGCCGACAGCGCCTCCGAGACCGGGATCGGCTGGCAGGCCGCGCCGCCGCCCAGCCAGCCGGCGCAAACCTCTGCCGCGACGATCGGCCACCATCGCGCTATCGACGCGTTGTCGCACGTCGGCGTCAGGTCCACGGTCAAGATGCCGTCGCAGCACGGCTGGCGGCACTGGCTGTACCTGTCGACGCGGGTGAATGTGGGACTGTCCCCGGACGAGCTCTACCAGCTGGATCTGCGGATGCGGGTCCGCCGCAATGCCCGCGACTCGTACCAGATCGGTGTGCTGGGCCTCAAGGGCGGCAGCGGAAAGACCACCGTGACGACCGCTTTGGGGTCGACGTTGGCCAAGGTCCGCGGTGACCGGATCCTGGCGATCGACGCCGATCCGGGCGGCGGAAACCTGGCGGACCGGGCGGGGCGTCAGTCGGCGGCCAGCATCGCCGACCTGCTCGCCGACACGTCGCTGTCGCGATACAACGACATCCGCGCGCACACCAGCATGAACAGCTCGAACCTCGAGGTGCTGTCCTCCGAGGAGTACAGCGTGGCGCGCCGCGCGTTCAACGAGGAGGACTGGCAGGGCGCCACCCAGATCGTGTCGAGGTACTACAACCTGGTGCTGGCCGATTGCGGGTCGGGACTGTTCGATCCGGCGACCAAGGCAGTGCTGTCCACGGTGTCGGGGATCGTCATCGTGGCGAGCGCGTCGATCGATGGTGCGCGGCAGGCGGCAGTGGCGATGGACTGGCTGCGGCAAAACGGCTACCAGGATCTGCTGTCGCGGGCTTGTGTGGTGATCAACCATGTCGTTCGGGGTAAGCCCAATGTGGACGTCGATGACCTGACGCAGCAGTTCGAGCGGTATCTGCAGCCCGGCCGGGTGGTCGTGCTGCCGTGGGACAAGCACGTCGCGTCGGGGACGGAGATCCAGCTCGAACTGCTCGGTCCCACCTACCAGCGCCGGATCCTCGAGTTGGCCGCGGCGCTGTCCGACGACTTCGACAGGCTCGAGCGGCGGTGACCGCCCCGGCTGCCGTCCCGGCGACGCCGGGCTCGACACCCACCAAACCGGCGACCACCCGGGTGACGATCCTGACCGGTAGGCGGATGACGGACCTGGTGCTGCCGTCGTCGACCCCGATTGAGGCCTACATCGACGAGACCGTCTCGGTGCTGGCCGATCTGCTCGAGGACACCCCGGCTGACGTGCTGGCCGGTGTCGACTTCTCCGCCCAGGGCGAATGGGCGTTCGCGCGGCCGGGCGCACCGCCGTGCAAACTCGACGAGTCGCTCGACGACGCCGGGGTTGTCGACGGGTCACTGCTGACGCTGGTGTCGGTTACCCGCACCGAACGGTACCGGCCGTTGGTCGAGGACGTGATCGATGCGATCGCGGTGCTCCAGGAATCGCCGGAATTTGACCGGAGTGCGCTGAATCGCTTTGTCGGGGTTGCCATTCCGGTTGTCGCGCTGGCGGTGGCCGTGATGGCGTCGCTGGCCTGGACCAACACCGGCCACCCACTGTGGTGGGCACCGGCGCTGGGCGTTGTGGGCCTCGGCCTGCTGGCGGGCAGCCTGCTCGCCCGAAGCCGTTACCAGAACCTGAATATGGCGGAAAGCCTGCTGCTGGCAGCGTTTCCGTTGATCGTCGGCGCCGTGGCCCTGGCGATCCCATTGCCGCGCGGCGTCAGCTCGCCGGGGGCGCCGCAGCTCGCCGCCGGCGCCATCGCGGTTCTGCTGTTGACGCTGGCGACCCGAGGCGGGCCGCGTCGGCGGGCGCAGGTGGCGTCGTTTACGGCGGTCACCGCAGCCGCGGTGGCGGCGACGGCGATCGCCTACGGGTACGGGGCGCAGTACTGGGTGCCGACCGGGGCGATCGCTTTCGGGCTGGTCGTCGTGACCAACGCGGCCAAGCTGACGGTAGCCGTCGCGCGGATAGCGTTGCCGCCGATCCCGGCGCCCGGGGAAAGCGTAGGCAATGAGGACTTGCTCGACGCGATCGAGGCTCCGGACGCCGCCGGCGAGGAATCGTCGGCCTGGCAGGCCATCATGGCGTCCGTGCCCGACTCCGCCGCGCGGTTGACCGAGCGGGCCGGGTTGGCCAGGCAGCTGCTGATCGGTTTTGTCGCCGCCGGCGCTCTGGTGCTGGCGACCGGTGCGATCGCGGTGGTGGTGCGGGGACATTTCTACGTGCACAGCCTGCTGTTGGCCGCATTGGTGACGGTGGTATGCGGTTTCCGGTCCCGGTTGTACGCCGAACGGTGGTGCGCGTGGGCTCTGCTGACTGCGACGGTAGCGATTCCGACCGGTGTGGCGGTGAGGATAAGCCTGTGGTACCCGGACTACGCGTGGTTGGTGGTGAGTGTCTACCTCGTGGGCGCCGTCGTAGCGGTGATCATGATCGGCGCGACCTCTGGGGTGCGACGGGTGTCGCCGGTGACCAAGCGGATTCTGGAATTGCTCGACGGCGCGGCAATTGCCGCCGTCATCCCGCTGCTGCTGTGGATCGCCAGCATTTACGACATCATCCGCAACGTCCGGTTGTGAGCTGCTGGGCGGTGATGTCGGTGCGGGTTGGCCTACGCCTCCCGCAGGGTGTCGTGCGCGGCATTAGGCCCGCGAGGCGTTGGCCGTCACACCGGCGGAGTGCGGCCGTGGCCGAGCGTGATCAGCGCGGATGCATCTGATCGTCGAGTCCGCTTCCTTCCCGGCGGTCGGTGTCATCGTATGTGGACGCGGCGGAGTCCAATTTTGCAGCGAGGTCGCCGGACACCGATTGCATGCTCTGGGCTGCGGAAACGCGCGACCACTCGGCGGCCAAAACCGCCGCGGCGGTCGGCGCGCAGGCCAGACCGTGTGAGGCCGCAATTTTTGCGCCGGCCCCGGCCGTCGCCTCACCCGCCGAGGCGATATCTCCGGCAACCTGCCGGTGCTTTGTCGACACGTCCCGCAATTCCCCTGCGGTGACGTGCAATTCGCCGCCCATGTGCGGGTCCTTTCGTTGATGGTGAGCGATCTACTGTTCGTCGATCGGGCGCGCTGCGGACGCGATGTTGTCGTAGCCGGCCCCGGCCCGCCGAATCACCGTCGCGTTGTGAGCGGCGTCGGAAACCAAACGTCCGAACTGGGCGGTGCAGTCAGGCAGGGTCCCAGTGACGGCGGCGGTCTGGATGCTGAGCGAGACCACCTCGCCGATGCCGGGAGGTGTATTCCAGGCAAGTGCTGCTAACGCCGGGAGGACAGAATATGTAAGAAGAGTTGACATGTGGTCGAGCGTTTCGCGTGTTTTCTCCACCTGCTCGGCCTCACGGTCGAGGACTTCTTTCACCGTCTTGTCGTTTTCGGCCATTTGGGCGGCGCGGCGTCGCTGCTCTTTGTTCTTTTCGCCGTAGGCGTCCGACGCGCTGCCTTCCCAGCTGTCGGGTGGGCGGGTTGATCCCAACGCCTCGTCGACACGATTGAACGCATTGGCGCCGTGCGCGAATCGATCTCCGGACTCGGGATCACCGACTCCCAACATGTTGGCCATGCCCATCATGGACAGCAGACCGGCTTTGATAACAGGCAGCTCCGCGGCTTCTGAAACCTCAACTCCCAGCTTCTCAGCGATCGGCGTCCCCAACATTTTCATGAAGCCAACGTAGTCAGCGCCGATACCCGCCATTGACCAGGCGGTATCTTTCCCGACACCTTCGGGGTGGTCGTAGACAGTACCTTTGAACCAATTTATCGCCTCGTAGATATCCATGAACTTAGCCACGTCAATCCCCTCACCGGATACACTGACTCACCGCAACGTAAGCACCGCAGGTCGACCCTAAACGTTCTGTTCCAGCCACACCGGATCTGTCGCTTAGACTAGCAGGTTGTGGACCGACTCCCGCGCATGAAATTGTTCACGATTCGGCCCGGCCTTGGAGGCGACGTGGAGTTGAAGAGCGACCATCCCCGAACCACCGGCGGGGCACCGCGCCGACGTCAGCCAGGCTGGGTTGCGACACAATGCCGTCGCTCTACGGTCCGCCCGTCGGCCAGTTCCAGGCGATGCTGGGGATGTTGCCAATAGAACTCAACCAAGTTCCGCAATGCTCGCCCGCCGGTTGCGTACAAGCCGGAATGCCCAACCTCCCGCATTTTCCCGTCATCCATGACCATAGTGATGAGGGACAGCGTGTAGTCTTTCGATATCTTTGTTTTGAATGCTCCCCGACCGTAGGAGCGCCCAGGCGATTCATCGGCGACAGCAGCTACCTCGAACCGACTCCCTTTATTCGCCACAAGACCTTCCGCGAATACGAATCTCCCCGGAGATAACGTGCAGTGGCCGCCACCCCGGATTTTGATCGTGAGCAGCCGGAATACGACACATATCGCTGCCGTGACTCCAAATATCAGAGGATAGTCCGATCGCATTTCTTGACGAAAGGGTGAGCCCATCCCGTTTGTTGCCGGGCGCAGCCCGGCGCTCATAGAGGTCGGGTTTGGCCGTCGATGTATTGCTTGATGGTCGATAAGGGTGCGCCGCCGCAGGAGACGGCGAAGTAGGACGGCGACCACGGGTGGCTGCGCATGCGGGCGCGCACGCACGCGCCGGTGAATTCCCGACGAACGGCGTAAGCCGTTCGGCCTTTGAGGCGTTGCACCAGTGTGGAGATCGCCAACGTGGGCGGGTAGGCGACCAGCAGGTGTGGTCGGCTTCGCCGTTGAACTCGACCAACTCGACATCGAGCTCGGCGCACACGGTGCGCATGGTGGTTTCGGCGAAGGTGAGCATTGGATCGGTGAACAGTTTGCGTCGGAACTTTGCGTCGGAACTTGGTCACAAAGACGGCTCTCCCAACGGGTTCACCGTTGCGGGTGCGGCATCACAGCGGATCGAGACCTGTTTTCGGCCTAC
>NZ_JAVKSH010000021.1:0-5737 GCF_039583805.1 Mycobacterium sp.
TCGCGATGGGGCTCGGATTGGCGATCGACTACACGCTGCTGATCGTGAGCCGGTTCCGCGACGAGCGGGCCAGCGGCGCCGACCGCGACGACGCCGTGCTGCGCACCATGGCCACCGCGGGGCGCACCGTGGTGTTCTCCGCGCTGACCGTCGCATTGTCGATGTCGGCGATGGTCGTCTTCCCGCAGTACTTCCTGAAGTCGTTCGCCTATGCGGGTGTCGCCGTGGTGGTGTTCGCGGTCGCCGCCGCCGTCGTGGTCACCCCGGCGGCCATCGTGCTGCTCGGCGAGTGGCTGGACTGGGGCGACGTGCGCCGGTTGCTGGGCCGCGGCGGCCCCCGGCCCGTCGAACAGCGCCTCCTGTACCGCAGCGCGACGTTTGTGACCCGCCACGCGGTCCCGGTGGGCGTGGCGGTGGTGGTGTTGCTGCTCGCGCTGGGATCCCCCTTCCTGGGGGTGCGGTGGGGTTTTCCCGACGACCGCGTGCTGCCGGCGTCAGCGTCGGCGCACCAGCTCGGCGATCAGCTGCGCAACGACTTCGCCGTCGACTCCGCGACCGACGTCTCGGTGGTGATCCCCGACGCGACCGGCGTCAGCGCCGCCGACCTGGACCGGTACGCTGCCGCGCTGTCGCGGGTGCCCGACGTGGCGTCGGTGTCGGCGCCGGCCGGCACGTTCGTCGGCGGGGCGCCGGCGGGCCCGCCGTCGGCGCCGACCGGGAGCAACGACGGCAGCGTGGTGATGACCGTCACCACCGCCGTGCCGTTGTTCTCCGACGCGTCGCGCAACCAGCTCGACCGGTTACACGCGGTGGCGACCCCGGGCGGGCGGACCGTGCTGATGGGTGGCATCGCGCAAAGCGACCGCGACAGCGTGCACGCCGTGACGACGCGCCTGCCCCTGGTGCTGGGAATCATCGCCGCGGTCACGATGATCGTGCTGTTCCTGTTGACCGGCAGCGTGGTGATACCCGTGAAAGCCGTTGTGCTCAATGCCCTTTCGCTGGCGGCGGCGTTCGGCGCGCTGGTCTGGGTGTTCCAGGACGGGCACCTGGGCGGGCTGGGCACGTCGGTGACCGGCACGCTGGAGGTGAACATGCCGGTGCTGTTGTTCTGCATCGCGTTCGGCCTGTCGATGGACTACGAGGTCTTCCTGATCTCCCGGATCCGTGAGTACTGGCTCGCCTCCGGGCGCACCGCGCAGGCCAACGACCGCAGCGTCGCGCTGGGCATCGCGCACAGCGGCCGCGTCGTGACCGCGGCGGCGCTGATCATGGCGGTGTCCTTCGCGGCGCTGACGGGCGCGCAGGTGTCGTTCATGCGGATGTTCGGGCTGGGCCTGACGCTGGCGGTGCTGGTGGACGCCACGCTGGTCCGCATGCTGCTGCTGCCGGCATTCATGCACGTGCTGGGACGGCTGAACTGGTGGGCACCCAAACCGCTGGCGCGACTGCATGATCGGTTCGGGCTGAGCGAGATGTCGGCGGATGCGCTGGGCGCCGGCCGGCACGCGCAGACGCCCGCCCACCGCCAGATATGCCAGGCCCAGCCATGACGGAGGCCCAACCATGATGGCCGCGTCCGTCGCGCCGCCCGCCGCCCGCGAACCGATCGCCATCGCGGGCGTCGGCTGCCGGTTGCCCGGCGGGATCGCCGACGCGGACGGGCTGTGGCAGGCGCTGCTCGACGGGCGCGACTGCGTGGTCGACATCCCCGGCAGCCGATGGGATCCGGCGAAGTTCCTCGACCCGACCGGCCGCGCGCCGGGCCGCAGCTACGTCAACAAGGGTGGGATGCTGCGCGAGGATCCCAGGGCCTTCGACGCCGCGTTCTTCTCGGTGTTGCCCCGGGAGGCGGCGATCCTCGATCCGCAGCAGCGGCTGTTGCTGCAGTGCAGCTGGGAGGCTTTCGAAGACGCCGGCGATCCCCCCGACAGCCATGCCGGCGGCCACACCGGGGTGTTCATGGGCGGGTTCATGATGGACAGCCAGATGATCCAGGGCGACCCGATCAACCGCGAGCGCATCTCGACGCATTCGGCCACCGCCAACACGCTGACCATGTTGTCGAATCGGCTGTCCTACGTGTTCGACCTGCGCGGGCCCAGCGTGTCGCTGGACGCGGCGTGCGCATCGTCGCTGATCGCGATTCACCAAGCGTGCCAAAGCATGTGGGCCGGCGAAAGCGACGCGGCGCTGGCCGGCGGGGTCAACGTGATGCTCTCCCCGGAAACCCACGTCACCATGGCCAAGGGGCAGTTCCTCTCGAAAACCGGCCGCTGCCAAGCGTTTAGCGACCAGGCCGACGGATACGTGCGCGGCGAGGGCGCGGTGGTGCTGCTGCTCAAGCCGCTCTCGGCGGCCCGGCGTGACGGCAACCCGGTGTACGCGGTCATCCTGGGCACCGCGGCCAATCACGGGGGGCGCTCCAACGGGATCACCGTTCCCCGCGCCGACGCGCAGATCGCCGTGATGCGCGCCGCCTACGCCCAGGCCGGTGTGGAGCCGTCGCAGGTCTGCTACGTCGAGGCGCACGGAACGGGCACGCCGGTGGGCGATCCGGTCGAGGCGAAGGCCATCGGTGCGGTGGTTGGCGCGTCGCGAACCGGCCGGCCCTGCCGGATCGGGTCGATCAAGACCAACCTGGGGCATTTGGAGGCCGCGGCGGGTGTGGCCGGTGTGCTCAAGGCCGCGCTGTCCGTCGCACACGGGGTGGTCCCGCCGCACCTGCACCTGGCGGCGGTGAACCCCGCCATCGACCTCGACGGCCTCAACCTGACGATTCCCACCCGGACGCAGCCGCTGCCGCGGTGGGGTGACCGTCGGGTGGCGGGGGTGAACTCGTTCGGCTACGGGGGCGCCAACGCCCACGTCGTGCTGGCCGAGCCACCGCCGGCCGACGAGGTCCCGGCGGTGCCCGGCGCGGGCGAGCCGCTGCTGCTGCTCAGCGCACGCAGCCCGAAAGCGTTGCAGCAGTTAGCCGAACGGCACGCGCAGGCGTTGTCGGTGTCCGGCGTGGACCTGGCGGCGCACTGCCGCAGCGCGGCCGTGCATCGCAGCCATCACCGGCTGCGGGCGTCGTTCGAGGCAACCGACAGGTCGTCGCTGGTCGACTCGCTGCGGGCGTTCGCCGGGGAGGGCGCCGACGCGGCAGAGCCCACCCTGGACCTGCCCCGGCTGATGTTCGTCTACACCGGCATGGGGCCGCAGTGGTGGGCGATGGGACGTGAACTGTTGTCGGGGCCGGGCGTGTTTCGCGACGCAGCCGAGGAATGCGACGCGCTGTTCCGCGACGTGGCCGGCTGGTCGGTGCTTGCCGAGATGCTCGCCGACGAGCCGGTGTCGAAGATGTCGGCCACCGAGGTCGCGCAACCGGCCAACGTGGTGCTGCAGATCGCGCTGACCCGGCTGTGGCGGTCGTGGGGCGTGTACCCCGACGCCGTGGTGGGCCACAGCGTCGGCGAGCTGGCCGCGGTGCACACCGCCGGTGCGCTGAGCCTGCGCGACACCATGCGGGTGGCCTATCACCGCAGCCGGTTGCAGGCGCGGCTGGCCGGCCGCGGTGCGATGCTCGCGGCCGGACTGCCCCCCGAGGACGCCGCAGACCACGTCGAGCGATGCGGCGGAAGGGTTTCCGTCGCCGCCGTCAACAGCCCCGGCTCGGTCACGCTGGCCGGCGACCGCGGCGAGCTGCAGCGAGTCGCCGACGAGCTGACCGCCGCCGGCATGTTCACCCGTTTCCTGCGGGTCGAGGTGCCCTACCACAGCCCCGCGATGGACGAGATCCACGACGACCTGCTGGCCTCGCTGGCCGGATTGCAGCCGGCCCCGCCCGCGCTGGAGCTGTACTCCACGGTCACCGGCGGGCTCGTCGCCGACACCCGGCACGACCCGACGTACTGGTGGCACAACGCCCGCGACACCGTCCGTTTCGGTGACGCGCTGAGCGCGGCCATCGGCGACGGGCACCGCGTCTTCGTCGAGGTCGGGCCGCACCCGGTGCTGGCCACGTCGATCCGCGAACTGCTTGGCCAGGCCGGCGTCAAGGGGGTGACCGTGCCGTCGCTGATCCGCGGCAAACCGGAGCGGGCGTCGTTGCGCACCACCGTGCGCGCGCTCTACGCCGCCGGCGCCGGCCTCGACCGGATCGCGTACTTCGGCGCCGGGCCCTACACGCCCATCCCGAAATACCCCTGGCAGCAGGCGATCCTGTGGTCGGAGAGCGACCGCTCCGCCCGCCGGCGGGTGCGCTCCGACCACCACCCGATGATCAGCGAGACCGGCTCGGGCGGGCCGGCCCGCTTCGTCGCCGACGTGTCGTTCGCGGCGCTGCCGTTCCTGGAAGACCACGGGGTCGCCGGTGCCACCCTGTTTCCCGCCGCCGGTCACGTCGAACTCGCGCTGGCGGCCCGGCAGGCGCTGACCGGAAGCCCGGACTGCTCCGTCGAGGATCTCGAGCTGGTCGCGGCGGTGCCGCTGGACGCCGCCACGCCCGCGCGTCTGACCGCGACGATCGCATCCGACTCGCTGACCGTGCACCACGACCGCGAGGACCAGCCGCCGGTGCTGTGCGCTCGGGCCGCGCTGCACTCGTGCGGCCGCCGCCCGGCACCGGTCGACGTCCCGGGGCTGCGGGCGCGGCTGCGCGACGAGGTCCCGGCCGAGTCGCTGTACGCCGCACTCGCCCGCCGCGGGCTGCGCTACGGCCCGAAGTTCCGGGGCGTGCGCGTGCTGCGACGCGGCCCCGGCGAAGTCCTGGCGCGGATCGCGCTGCCCGACGGGGTGGACGCCGACGGCTACCACCTGCACCCGGTGCTGCTCGACGCCGCGCTGCACAGCCTGATCGCCACCGCCGACGGCACCACACGCCAGCAGCTGATCCCGGTCGCCGTCGACCGGATCCAGTTCTTCGGCGGGCCGGCGCCGCTCGCCTACGCCCACGGCCGGGCGGTGTCCGCCGCGGCCGGCGAGATCCGCGGCGACGTCAGCCTGCTCACCGAAGACGGCGCGGTGATCGCCGAGGTCACCGGATTCAGCTGCCGGCTGCTGCCGCGGGCGAACCGCCGCGAGCGGCTGCAGCGGAACCTGTTCACCCGCAGCTGGGCACCCCTGGACGCCGGGGCCGCCCGGCCGGAAGACCCGGCCTCGTGGCTGGTGCTCGACGGCGACGACACCGCGCCGGCGCTGGCCGAGCTGGCCGCCCGCCCCGATCCCACCTGGCTGGTCGACCTGCGGTGGGCCGGCGAACCCACCGACACCCCGACACCGGTGGCCGACGGCGCGACCGCCGCCGAGGCGCTGCTCGCCACCGTGCGCGCCCTGCCGGCCGGCACACCGGAGCGCTACGTCCTGGTCACCCGGCGGGCCGAGGCACTCGACGGCGACACCCACCCGCCCGCGATCGACCGTGCGGTGCTGCTCGGGGTGGCCCGCACCGTGATGTCCGAGCGACCGGACCTGACGATGACCCTCGTCGACGTCGACGACCCGGGCTGTCCGGAGGCGCTGCTGGACACGCTGGCGACGGTGGGCGCCGAGCAGGAGATCGCGCTGCGCGGCGGCACGCTGTGGTGCGCCAGAATCGACCGCGCGGCAGCGGAGCTGCTCGACGAGCCGGCGCCGCAGCCGGTGCCGGCGGCAGCGTGTCCGGCCTACCGGCTGGCGCAGCAGGACCCGCCCGGCGGCGTGCACTTCGTGGCGTGTGACCGTGCGGCACCGCAGGCCGACGAGGTGGAGATCG